>NZ_JBEYWE010000026.1:0-111229 GCF_040644295.1 Streptomyces sp. NPDC047000 | reverse complement strand
GCGAAGGTCTCATCGACTATCCATCCCTGTGACGCGGCAGGCAGACCGCGGCATGGCAGCCGGACAGCACATCCCTGCCGAGCAGCGCACGAAGGCCGCATCTCATCCAGGGCTCCGTCAAGTTTTCTAAGGGCGGGGCTTGTTGGTGATGCCCAGGATCGTGAGTGCGTGTTCGGGTTCGTGGCGGAGGGCGCGGGTGGTCTTGGCTACGTTGTCGGCTCCGAGAAGTTTCAGGGCGCCGATGGCGAGGTTGCGGAAGCCGGCCATGGCGCGGGGCGCGTTCCCGGCATGAACGGTGGAGGCGTCCTCGGCGAAGGTGACATCTCGGATGTGGTGGGAGGAATTTTCAATTCCCCAATGTCCTTGAATGGCGGCGGCGAGGTCGGCGGGGGTGGCATGGTGGGAGTCGAGGCTGGTGACGGCGTAGACGCTTTCACGGGTCTCGGGCTTGCCGGTGGGCTTGCGGCGGCGGTGGACGCGGATGGCCAGGACGGCATGGGGGAAGGCGATCCCGCCGAGGCTTCCGGCGAGGGAACAGGTCTTGATCGACCGGGACTCGCGCCGTCCGTGGGCGGTGCGGGAGGCGGTGTGCTGGATGGCGATCGATGTCCAGGGCAGGGCGTCGAGCTGGGTGTACGCGACGGGCTGGTTGGTCTTGATGACCGCGATGCAGTGGGTTTTCTTCGTCTCGACCAGCCAGGTGATGTTGGCCTTCACCGAGTGCAGGGCATCGAAGGTGACCACCGTGTCCGTGAGGTCGAGCGGTGCCAGCAGCGGCTTGAAGCGCCGCGTCTCGTTCGTCTCGGCCCCGACCTCGGCCTGGGCGAGGGTGGCGACGGGTGCGTGCGTGACCGCCGAGAGCAGGTGCCGGCGCGGGGCGTCCAGGCGGGCCGAGCCCTTGAGCGCTTTACCGTCCACGGCGACGACCCGCCGGACGTGGGCCGAGGGCATGTCCGCCGATGGGGCCTTGCGGTGCTGGTCGGCGAGGTAGGCGCCAACCGCCTGGTCCAGGGCATCGCCGTCCAGCGCCTCAAGAACGCGTCCGATGGTGACCGGCTTCGGACTACGCCGCCAGCCGAGCAGATGACGGCGGATCCCGAGGGCCGTCAACAGCGCGATGGACGCCCGGTCACCGGCCTCGGCGATCTCCTCGATGCTCTTCGCGCCACCGAGGACCGCGCAGGCACACACCAGCAAGATCGCCGTCAACGAGTACCAGCGACCCCGGCGTGAGCGCGGATCGGGCACCGACTCCAGATAGGGGCGCAGGTCAGCGATCCGGTCCGCGTCCAGCGGACCCAGCTTCGCCAGCACGGCGGGAAGAGGGGAAGATGCAACGGCCGGCACGGGACGTCCTCGTGATCATCTGGCTTAGTCACCACAATCATCACGAACTCCCGTGCCTGTACTGCTCCCCGCCCTCACCAGGCGCGATCGCCAACTCTACGCACCTACAGGGAACTTGACGGAGCCCTGGCCGTATGCAGCGCTCCCGTGCTGTCGTCAGCACGGAAAGGGAGCGGATGGATCCACAACCAACACCCCAACCCCACCGAAGACCCTGAGAGGCATCCCCTGACGAACCAAAACTCAGCAGGAGTTGGCAGAGAGGGTCCGCGCGATTTGCCCAGCATCACAACATCCCATAGCATTGAAATCGCATGGGCTATGCGCTACCGGAAGTGCAGCGTCGGGTGAGGCGTATGTCCTCTCTTCAACTGGCTTCGTTCACGCGCCAGCAAATCCCGAGACCATGCAACGTCCCAGACAGAACAGGGACCGCGGACACCGGTTTCATCTTGGCTGTTTCCTGGTTCGCCATCGTGATCTGTGAGGTCATCCGCAACACCAGGATGACATTGCCCCCAGCACAGTGGTCATGGAATTTTTCCTAGCACACCGACACTCGTTCTCCACGCCAGCTCGCCTTGCTCGGCACCACCATCCTTTTTGACGACGCGAGTGCTGAGCAATAGACGTCGCTGCTGAGCCCGGTCGCAACTCCGGCTACCGTCGTAATGGCCTTACGCTTCTCATCACCGAGCGACGAGGCCGCCGACAGGAGTTGCCGCCTTCTGTGAGCGCCGCCTGGGTCCCAGTACGTGTTCCGGCGGGAACGACCACCGCTGCAGCGAAGTCCAGCACCTTCGCCCCAGCGTTGCGAAGCACACTTCATGGAGCAGAAATGCCAAAACTGACGACGGCACAGCACCAGTTCCTCGGCAACGCCATCAGCGCAGCCCAGGCCACACAGACGGAATTCCAGGTGCCGGTCTCCGTCACGGTCGCTCAGGCCATTCTGGAGAGCGCATGGGGCACACATCACATAGGCGGCGCCAACAACTACTTCGGGATAAAGGCTCAGACACAGAATGGCCAAGTGACGTGGGGATCCATCGCCACCGGATTTGTCACAGTACCCACCCGCGAAGTGATCAACGGTCACGACGTGACAGTCCAGGCACACTTCCGGTCATACAAATCGATGACGGATTCCTTCCGTGACCATGGCTCATTCCTGCGGAAGAACTCCAACTACGCGGCAGCCTTCAAAACGACAGACGGCATCGCCTTCGCCCGGGCCGTGGCCGCCGGCCACTACGCTACGGACCCGCATTACGCGGATCTCCTCGTGCGAATCATCCGGGAGCAGAATCTCCAGCCGCACGACCGTTTTCACACGCCCAGCCATTGATGAATCCGTCGGCCTGCCCGGGGCCGTCGGCCTTCGCGGTGCTGCCTCCGCTGCTGCTGGACCGGCCCCGGGAGTTCCGGCGGCCAGAACGGCTTCGGCGCACTGTCGCCGACCATCAGGGTCTGTACGGTGAGTGGCTCCGGCTCACATTCGGTGGTAACGCCCTGGGGCAACGGGTACTGACGGCAAGAGGCTCAGGTCGACGGGGCATATACGAGGTTGTCAGGCTGCGTTCTTGTCCCGGATACGGCGACAGCACCCGTCCGTGAACTGCGCTGTCAGGACCGGGGCGGGCGTGCCGCACGGTTGCCACCGAATGTGAGCCGGACCCGCTCACCGTACAGACCCGGAGAGAGCGTTGAGGGGTCTCTGAGCTTTACGCGGAGGACGGTGCGGCGGGCGCCGGACGGCAGGTGGCCGGAGCCGCGCAGGCAGCGTCGGCGCCGAGAGTGACGAGGTGGGGGACGACGTGCCGGGTGAGCCGGTCGAGCCTGACGGTCGTTGTCCGGCGGCGAACGTCGGCTCATCGCGAGATGCGGCCAGCGGCCGAGGCCCGGGGGATCTGGTGTTCGGTGG
The DNA here is from genome assembly GCF_040644295.1 of Streptomyces sp. NPDC047000. Lineage (NCBI taxonomy): Bacteria > Bacillati > Actinomycetota > Actinomycetes > Kitasatosporales > Streptomycetaceae > Streptomyces > Streptomyces sp. NPDC047000. The sequence continues at coordinate 107,958 of NZ_JBEYWE010000026.1, read as the reverse complement.
TGTGCTCGCGGTGGTCACTCGGGTCGGCTGATGGCCCGCCAGCAGGCGTCGGCGATCTCATCGAGCTGGGCCTGGGTCAGCTCGATGCCGCCGGCGGCGAGGCGGACGGCCGGGCTGAGGGAGAGCTCGTAGAGCACGTCGAGGGGGAACGGATGCAGTCGTGCGGCGATGTCGGGCAGGGTCACCTGGGCCAGGAGCGGGTTGTTCTCGTCGGTGAGGACGGATTCGTGGGCGGGGCCACGGTAGGGGGAGTGTTCCACCTGCAGGAGGAACCGTGCGTGGTCCGGGTTCGCCTTCACATACCGGTAGCAGGCCAGCCACAGGGCGTGGAACCGCCTTTCGGCGGGGAGGTCGGGGTCCAGGTCCGTCGTGGCGGCGAGGCCGAGCGCGGCTTTCGTCTCGCCGTACGCCGCCAGCACCAGTTCGTCCTTGGAGGCGTAGTGGGTGTAGGCGGTGCCGGTGGCCACGCCCGCCTCGCGGGCGACCGCGGTCATGGAAGTGCCGTGGAAGCCGTTTTGTGCCACCAGGCTGCGCAGGGCTGCGCGGACGGCGGCCGCCCGGTCGGTCGGCGCCGCCATCACGCGCCGGCCGGGGTGTGCAGGTCGAGCGCGACACCGGTTTCGCGCTCGGACACCTCCCAGAGCTTCGCGACGGCATGGTCCATCCCGAACCTGCGCAGGATCGGCTTGCGGACCGGAGCGCCGTTGTTCACGAACACCGGGCCGTAGAACTCGCCGCCCTTGGCCGCCGGGTCGGTGGCGGCGCGCAGCTGCGGCAGCGCGCCGTTGTCGGCGGACATGCCGGTGTGCCGGGCCATGGCGTGGGAGAACCGCTGGGAGGCGCCGCCGCCGGAGCCCTCCACGCTGACCGTCTGGAGGTCGGTGTCGGACAGACCGGGGTGCGCAATCAAGCTGACGGTGTGCGCGCCCGCCCGCTCCAGGTCGCGCTGCAGCCCGAGCCCGAAGTGGAAGTTGGCCAGCTTCGCCTGGCCGTAGGCGCGCCAGGGCCCGTAGCGGCCCTTCAGGTGGGGGTTGGCCACGTCGACGGGGCGGCCCATGTGGTGGGCGGTGCTGGTCACGGTGACGATGCGGGATCCGGGCGTGCGCAGCAGCGCGGGCAGCAGGAGCGCGGTCAGTGTCCAGTGGCCCAGGTGGTCGACACCGAACTGCATCTCGAAGCCGTCGACCGTGCGCGTCTCGGCGATTGCCATGACACCCGCGTTGTTGACCAGGAGGTCGAGGCTGTCGTGGGCGGCCAGGATCTCCCCCGCGGCCTCCTTCACGGACACCTGCGAGGACAGGTCGAGCGCGACCAGTTCCAGTGAGGCGTTCGGGACGGCTGCCCGGATCTCCTCGACCGCGGCGGCGGCCTTCTCCTGGTTGCGCACGGCCATCACGACGTGCGCGCCCTTCGCCGCCAGGTTCCTCGCGGTCACCAGTCCGAGCCCGCCGTTGGCGCCGGTGACGACGGCCGTGCGGCCGTGCTGGTCAGGGATGTCGGTTGCGGTCCAGCCCATCTCACACCTCCGAGTGAATGTTCATTCAATGTAGTGGGCGTGTTCCTGGTCTGCAAACACGGCATCGAAGAGGGGCAACCGCGCGAAGAACCGGGCGCCTTCGAGGGCGCCGCGGTGGTGCCGACGTCCATGCGTTCCTCGAGCTCGCCGACGGCGGCCACCTGCACCGGTACCTGGCCGAGTGCATCGGCGCGCTCCCCGGCGTGCACCGCCCAGGACCGAGGTCGTCGCGCGGTGGATCAAACGGGCCGGACCGCTCGTCGCCTCCCGAGCCTGAGCGCGGCTTGCCTTCGAGCGCGCTCGAAGCTTTAGCGTCGGGGCCATGACCGCGACGAACGAGACGAAGACATGGATCATCACGGGCGCGAGTTCGGGCCTCGGCCTGGCGCTCGCCGAGGCGGCACTCGCGGCCGGCGAGCATGTGGTCGGGACCGCGCGGCGGGCCGACCGGTTCGACGGGCTCAAGGCGCGGTACGGGGACCGGCTCCTCGCCGTCGAGCACGATGTGCGTGACACGGCGGGAGCGGCCGCGGTCGTGCAGCGCGCGCTGGAGGTGTTCGGACGTGTCGACGTGCTCGTCAACAATGCCGGCGCCGGGCAGGTCGGCGCCGCCGAAGAGATCACGGATGCCGCGCTGCGGGCCATGCTCGAGCAGCACCTGTTCGGGCCGGCCGCCTATGTGCGTGCCGTGCTGCCCCACCTGCGGGAGCGTCGCTCGGGTGCGATCGTGCAGATGAGCAGCCAGGGCGGGCGGATGTCGTTCCCCACCGTCGGCAGCTACTCGGCCGGCAAGTTCGCGCTGGAGGGCTGGTCGGAGGCGCTCGCGGGCGAGGTCGCACCGTTCGGTATCCGCGTCCTCATCATCGAGCCCAGTCGCTTCCGCACCGCGTTCAACGCCGCCGACGTGCTCAACACAGCGCAGCAGAGTTCGGTCTACGACGAGGCCACCGGTGCCGTGCGCGCGAACATGGCCGAGGCCGACGGCATCCAGGAGGGCGACCCGGCACGCGCCGCCCAGGTGATCCGCCACATGCTCGACACCCCCGACGCGCCGCTCCGGCTCCCGCTCGGTGCCGAGGCGGTCCGCAATCTCACCCGCGTCTACCGTGGTGCGCTCGACGACGTCGAGAAATGGGCGTCCGTGAGCGAGTCGGCAGACTTCCCGGGCCTGCCGCCCGCGGTGCGCGCGTTCTGATCGCCGTACGCTGCGGGCCATGGCCATGGAAGCGCTGATCGAACACATCCTCGCTGCCGGCGACGGGCCGTCCTCGTCGGCGATCGATGCGCTGCACGAGCTGCCCGACGACGCCACGATCGAGGCCTCGCCGATGCCCATGAGTGTCGCCGAGGTGTGACTGGGCGCTTCAGCCGGCCGGTGAGCTTCGAGCCGGACGCTCCGAGCTCAACGCGGTGCCATCGCTGTGGCTGACGCGCGGCGGCCCGATTCGGGTGGGCCTGGCGAGCCCCACCCGAACCAGCAGAACGGTCGGAACTCTTCGAAGCCCGGCGTCGGGCGCGGGTCGGGCAGCCGGTAGGCGCCGATCCGCGGCCGACCGCCGGCCGGGGCGGCGGTCCCGCCGACCGGAGCGCCCGGTATCGGACGCCACCCCAGATTGACCGCAAAGTACGCCACGGCGGCGCCGGCCGACGGCCACCAGACATCGTCGAGCAGCACGATGCCGCCAGGTCGGACGATCTCACCCAGGAAGCGGAGGTCGACGAACACGTTGTGGAAATGGTGGCTGCCGTCGACGAACGCCGCGTCCGCGGCGAAACCCGCGTCGGCCAACCGGGCGAGGAACCGCTGCGACGGTTCGGTCACCAGCTCGGCGATGTCGTCCAGGCCGGCGCTGCGCAGCAGTTCCCACCCGACACCGTCGTACGCCGTGTACTGGAACGGGTCGATCACCACATGCCGCGGGCTTTGTGAACCGGTGCGCAGCAGCGCCTCGCTGATCGCCAGCGCCGAGCCGGCATAGGCGAGCCCGATCTCGACGACCGTGCCGACCCGCTCATCCACCAGGAGGTCACGTACCTGATCGCACTCGCGCTCCGGCAGCGTGACGGTGGCGAAGTCCGGACCGCCATGGGGACTCCGCGGCGGCCCGTGCTCGGCGAGCTCGCGGCGTACAGCGGCCACTCGATCCCGCCACTCGTCTGCGACTCCGCCCGGTTGCACGATCGAGTTCACCAAGCACGCTCCTTCCGGCTGAGGGCACGCACGGGACGCGGCCCACTGTGACACTCAGTGCGGCCGGCTGGAGCCTCAGTCACATCATCGCCGCCCTCGACCGGCCCGACACGACGAACGGCCCGACCGGCAGCGCGAGCTGAGGCCGGGCTCTTTCGTCTGCCGCGGACGAGGCGGGTCACACGGTGGCGCCGCCGTCGACGGCGAGCGTGGCCCCCGTGGACGAAGGCGGCTGGAAGAACCGCATCAGCAGACGCGGCGAAGGAGGCTGCTTCTCGCGGCCGACCTCGGGTTATCCCCACCCCCGGTCCACCGGCAGCCGTCATGGTCCCCAGCGGCCCCGATCCGTAGCTTCGGGATATCGGCAGGGGAAGATCACGAGAGGTCGGGACATGGGGCTGCGCCGGGCCAAGCGGCAGAAGACGGACCATCTGCCGGAGGATCAGGGCACGCCCGGTCTCGCCGTCGAACTGCGGGGTGTCCGGCGGCAGTACGGCCGTGGAGCCGGCGTCGTGCACGCCCTCGCGGGTATCGATCTCGCCCTGCCACGTGGCACGTTCACTGCCGTCATGGGGCCCTCGGGTTCCGGCAAGTCCACCTTTCTGCAGTGCGCCGCCGGCCTGGACCGGCCGTCGGCCGGGTACGTGCGCCTCGGCGGTACGGAAATCACAGGTATGCACGAGAACGAACTCGCCGAACTGCGCCGCAGCCGCCTCGGCTTCGTCTTCCAGGCCTTCAACCTGCTGCCCTCCCTCACCGTGGAGGAGAACGTGCTGCTCCCGATGCGACTTGCCGGACAGCGACCGGACCGCCGCCGCGCCGCCGCCGTGCTGGCGCGGGTCGGGCTCGCCGACAGGGCGAGAAGTCGGCCCGACGAACTCTCCGGCGGCCAGCAGCAACGCGTCACCATCGCCCGCGCGCTGGTCACGGCCCCGGACGTGATCTTCGCCGACGAGCCCACCGGCGCCCTGGACACCGGTACCGCTGCCGAGGTCCTCGGCCTGCTCCGGCAGGCGGTGGACGGCCTCGGTGCCACCGTCGTCATGGTCACCCACGACCCGGCCGCCGCCATATGGGCCGACCGCGTGCTGTTTCTCGCGGACGGGGTTCTCGCCGGCAGCCTCGACGACAGCTCGGCGGAGCACATCGCGGCGCGGATGGCCGCGCTCGCCTCCCGCACGGGCACGACGGCGGGAGCCACGGCGTGAGGAGGTTCGCCCCCAGCGGCCTCGCCCGTGCGGCCGTTCGCTTCAAACCGGCGTCGTTCGCCGGCACGTTCGTCGCGCTGATGATGGCGGCACTGATCGTCTCCGCCTGCGGCATCCTCCTGGAGACAGGCGTCCGCGCCTCGGTACCGCCACAGCGGTACGCGGAGGCTGCAGTCGTCGTGGCGGCGGACCAGTACGCCCTCGCCGACAAGGGCAGCGACGACGAGTCGGCCAAACCGCTGCCGGACACGGCACGCCTGGACACCGCGTTGGCGGACAAGGCGGCACAGGCGCCCGGTGCGAAGGCTGCGGTACCGGACTTCACCTTCCCCGTGCGCCAGGGCAACGGTGTGATGACCGGCCACGGCTGGGGATCGCACGGCTTCACCGGTGCCGCCCTCACCGACGGTGCCGCCCCCCGGACCGGCGAGGTCGTGCTCGACGACGCCGCCGCAGGGGCGATGAAGGCCGGCATCGGTGACACCGTCGCGCTCGAAACGGCCACCGGGCACTTCGAGTTCCGTGTCTCCGGGCTGGCGGAGGCCGGGCCCGGAGACGTGGCCGAGGGCTCCACGGGCTGGTTCGCCGACGCCCGGGCCCCGGCGCTCGCCGGGCACCCCGGCAAGGCAGACGCCATCGCCGTACTGGCGAAAGACGGCGTGGACGCCGACAGTCTCGCTGCCGGTGTGAGGAAGTCGCTCGCCGGCTCCGGCGCCGAGGTACACACCGGCGACAGCCGGGGCACCGTCGAGGACCGCGGGCTGGGGTACGCCAAGGAGACGCTCTCGGGGCTCGGCGGTTCCTTCGGCGGAATCGCCGCCATGGTCGCCGTCTTCACCGCGTCCGGCACGATCGCACTGTCCGTGGCCCAGCGCGCCCGGGAGTTCGCGCTGCTGCGGGCCGTCGGCGCCACTCCGCGGCAGATCCGCCGCGCGGTCGCCGTCGAGGCGCTGCTCGTCGCTCCGCCCGCCGGGCTGGTCGGCTGCCTGCCCGGCATCGGACTCGCACACTGGTGGTTCGGACAGATGAAGGACCGCGGGGCAGTCCCGCAGGCCGTGGACCTGCGTGTCTCCTTCATCCCGCTCCTCGTCGCCGTCGGGACGGGACTGCTGACCGCGCTCATCGCCGGTTGGGCCGCCGGGCGCAGGCCCGCGCGGATCAGGCCGGGCCAGGCGCTCACCGAGGCGTCGGTGGAGCGGCTGCGGCCAAGCGTGATCCGTACCGTCCTGGGCCTGGGCGCCCTCGTCGGCGGTGGTTTCCTTGCCGTTTTCGCCGCCCGTTCGGCCGGGGAGGACGCGGCCGAGGCATCCCTCGGCGTCGTCATGCTCTTCATGCTCGCCATCGCGCTGCTCGGCCCGCTGGTGGCGCGGCTGTGCGCGGAACTGATCGGACTCCCGCTGAGAGCCGCCGGCGCCGCGGCCTCGCTCGCGGCCGCCAACTCCCGTACGAACGCCCGTCGGCTGGCCTCCGCGATCACTCCGATCACGCTGGCGATGACCTTCGCCTCGACGCTCGTCTTCATGCACACGAGCGAGACCCATGCCGCCGCGAAGCAGCTGCGTGCGGGTGTCACCGCGGACCACGTGATCACGGACCCCGCCGGGCTGCCCGTCGGCACCGCCGACCGGGCAGCCCGCCTCCCCGGCGTCGAAGCGGCCGTGGGGCTGCTCGAGACCCAGGTGCTCGTGGCTGTCGGCTCCGGCCACGACCGGCGGCTGGAGGACTCGTCGGCCCAAGGCATTTCCGGCTCCGGCACGCAGCTCGCGAAGGTGCAGGACCTGGACGTGCGCAGCGGCAGCCTGGACCGGGTCGGCAGGGGCCGGATCGCCATCGACAGGGCGCTCTCCACGTCGGCGAAGGCCGAGGTCGGCGACAGGCTGCCGATCCGCCTCCCGGACGGCACCGGAACGAGCCCCGAGGTCGTCGCCGTGTACGGCCGCGGTCTCGGCCTGCCGGCGGTGACCATGGATCGGGCGTCCCTGACCGCCCACGTCACCTCGGGCTTCGACAGCGTCCTGCTGGTACGGGGCGGAGACGCCGAGGCTCTCGCGCCGCTGGGCAAGGTCACCGGCACCTCCGGGTACGCCGTCCGGCAGAACGCCGACCGTGAACTCAACGCCTGGGCCAACTACACGATGGCCGCTGTCCTCGGCGGCTTCGCAACCGTCGCCGCCGTCAACACCCTCGTGATGACCGTCCTCGACCGCCGCCGTGAGATGGGCCTGCTCCGTCTCGTCGGCGCCACCCGGCTCCAGGTGATGCGGATGCTCCGCTGGGAGGCCCTGCTCGTGTCCGTCTCAGGTGTGGCCCTGGCCACGGCCATCACCGCGGTCACGCTCGTCCCGATGACGCGCGGCCTGACAGGGGAGCCCCCGTACATACCTCCACTGGTCTACGCCGCATTCGCCGCGGCCGCGGTGGCCCTCACCCTGCTCTCCGTCAGCCTCCCGGCACGCGCGGCACTACGCGACCGGAACCAGTGAAGTCCGACCAGTCGATCGTGATGCCGTCCCTGCGGTACTGGATCTCCTCCCAGCCGGTGCGGTACCAGACGAAGTCGCCGGCCGCCTGCCGCGGATCCGCGACGATGGCCTCCGTCGCACGCACGGTGAGCCCGCCGAAGACGTCCTTGCTCTTCGGCTTCGTCGTGCGCCGCATGGAGGCGAAGGCCCAGGGGGCCGTGAGATGAGCCGGCCGGAGATCGAGGTCCGCGCGCTGCACAAGTCGTTCGGCGACAACGAGGTGCCGCGCGGCATCGACCTGGAGATCGGCCGGGGCGACGTGGTGTGCGTCATCGGCCCGTCGGGCTCCGGCAAGTCCACCCTGCTGCGCTGCGTGAACCTCCTGGAGAAACCCACCGCGGGGCACGTCCCGCTCGTGGGCCGGGCCGGCGGCCACGGAGGGGACGCGGGCCCGGGGAGCCATGTCGTTCCGGCAGCGGACCGACCTTGCCGTACAGGTGGCCGTGGACAGCTGGGCCGGGTTCGCCAGAAGCGTGTACCGGCGGTGGGCGGCGGCCGGCCGGGGCCGTTTCCCGGCCCGAGGCCGCAAGGTCTTGTCCCGGGCGCACGAAGTGCCACCGCACACGGGCACTTGACAGCTTTATCTGCTCGCAACACGATACCGATCACACCCCAAAACCTTCGGTGTCTTCGGGACCGCTCCTCATGGGAGCGCTCCCACGTTTTTGTCGTCGATCCTGGGGTGCCGCCCCCGCCGGAGAGCTCGCCGGCACAACGGGACGTCGTACCACCGCACTTCCTCAGCGCGCCGCACACTCCGGACGAGAGTGTGTGACGCAACCTGCCAAGAGACGGAGGTACAGTCGTGCGCCGCAGACTCACAGCGCGCGGCAGCGCTCCCGGCCCTCCCGCCGACGCTCGCCGCCAGCCGGGCAGTTCCTCCCCCGAAGCCGTCTGCCCGATGATCCGCGGCCACTGATCCGGTACTCCCGTGACCCGGTGTCTCGCCGCCCCGCGACGGGGTCACGGGCACCGTCCGCCGCACTCCGGCCGGGGTCGCCGCTCACCGCCGTACGCAAGGCGGCCGACACGCCCCCGGCCTGGCGCTGGCGCTTCTCATCCACTCATCGACCAGGAGCAGCCATGCAACCAGGCAGCTTACGGCGCCGCACGGTCGCCGCCCTCACGACGCTCACCGCTTGCGCAGCCCTCACCACGACGCAGGCACAGGCCGCACCCACGCGAGACGTGATCACCCCGGCCACGAAGCTCTACGTCGACCCGCACAGCAAGGCCGCGGATCAGGCCCTCGTGGACTTCAGGAACGGCGACACGGAGAACGGCAAGAACATGGCCAGACTCGCGAGCTGGCCGCAGGCCGAGTGGTTCACCGAGGGGACGCCCGGTGAGGTGCGCGTCGCGGTGAAGAAGCTCGTCCAGCGGGCCCGGACCGTCCACCGTACCCCGGTCCTGGTCGCCTACGACGTCCCGGGCCGGGACTGCTCGCAGTACTCCAGTGGCGGAGCCCCGTCGTCCGCCGCCTACCGGCAGTGGATCGACGCCTTCGCCGACGGCATCGGCGGCAGCGGGGCCGTGGTCGTCGTCGAACCCGACGGGCTGGCCCTGCTCCCCCAGGACTGCGGGGCCACCACCGACCCGACGGGCGAACTCACGGCCGCCCGGATCGCCGACCTCCAGTACGCCGTCAAGACCCTGAAGGCCGGACCGCGCACCGCGGTCTACCTGGACGCGGGCAACGTCCAGTGGCACGCCGTGGGCGAGATCGCGCGGCGGCTGCTGGACGCCGGGGTCCGGTACGGCGACGGCTTCGCCCTGAACGTGTCCAACCAGCACCCCACCGACCACAGCACCAGGTACGGCACCTGGATCGCCAAGTGCATGTGGTACGCCACCGAGGGACCCGAGCAGGCGCGCGGCCACACCGACCGGTGCGCCAGCCAGTACTACTCGTCCGCCGCACCCAACGACGGCACCCCCGGCAGCTCCGTCTCCTCGTCCGACCCCGCCACCTGGCACTGGACCGACGCCTGGTTCGACCAGAACACCGGCACCCCGCCGGCCGACGGACTGCGCCACTTCGTGGTCGACACCAGCCGCAACGGCCGGGGGGCGTGGACCCCTGAGCCGGGCAAGTACACCGGGGACCCGGAGGTGTGGTGCAACGCCCCCGGCCGAGGCCTCGGTCCGCGCCCCACCGCCGACACCGGCGTCCCGCTCGTCGACGCCTATCTGTGGATCAAGGTGCCCGGTGAGTCCGACGGCAGTTGCACGCGCAACACCGGCGGAACGGTCGACCCCGAGTACGGCATCGTCGACCCGCCGGCCGGCGCGTGGTGGCCCGATCAGGCCCACGCCCTGGCGCGCAACGCGGTACCGCGTCTGACGTTCAACCGCTGAGCCCGCCCGGACACCCCCGCGCACCGCGGGGGTGTCTGTCGCCGATCGAGGCGTTCGCCCAGCGGGGGCTTTCCGACCGGCTCGTCCCCTGCCGCCACGGGCAGCACGTGACCGTCCCCGCGGACGGCGGTCCGCCCGTGGTCCGGGCGACGGACGGATAGGAGCCGACGCCCCGGGACAGCCGGCCCAGCGCCCGGGCGGCCCGGTTCGGCGCGGGTCCGCCCGGGCGGACTTCCCGGTGCTCTCGGGTGGGGTGTCCGCCGGTTCGGGCGGGACACCCGGTCGTCGGCTCCGGTGGAGCCGGCCGGCTCCACCGCGTCCGGGTTGCGGTCGACGACCACGATCTCGGCGGCCGTCAGGGCCTTGAGCACCTGCACGCCGATGTGCCCGAGCCCGCCGGCGCCGATGACCGCACAGACGAGGATGTGCAGGTCGGCCCGGCACACGACGGCGCCGCCGATCCTCCCGACCACGTCGTACGGGCCGGTCACCGAGGGGGTCGGGACGCCGGTCATCCCGGGGTCGCGGCCGTGGCCGACGACCTGGACTGCTTTCACGAGGCCTTCTCCCAGGAAAATGTGGCGGGCCGAGGCTGATCATGGCCGTTTCTCTGTAGCACGAGCCCGTCACGGCGTATAGCGTCGTCGTCGGATGCCGTGGTCCGCAGACTGCCCGCGCTGCTGCGCGGGCGCTTTGCTGTCAAGTGCCCGACCACGGCGTGATCCGCCGGGGCCGCGTCGCGCGGTTCTGACAACGACCGAGAGGTACCAGCATGGCCAGCGGAACCGTCAAGTGGTTCAACGCCGAGAAGGGCTTCGGTTTCATCGCCCAGGACGGCGGGGGTCCCGACGTCTTCGCGCACTACTCCAACATCAACGCGTCCGGCTTCCGTGAGCTGCAGGAAGGCCAGGCTGTCACCTTCGACGTCACCCAGGGCCAGAAGGGGCCGCAGGCGGAGAACATCACCCCCGCCTGACCGGACAGCTCCGGGCACCGGCCGACCACCGTCCCGGCGCCGGCCTCCGCCCTGCGGACGGTCGGCGTCGGGATCACCGCAGGGGTTCCGCCGCTGCCGACCCCGAAGTTTGTCAACCGTGGTCCGAGCCCACCAGCGCACCGCAGGAGTACCTCCGGGGCCGCCCGCGTGCCGTCGGCCCTGCCGTGCGCGCCACCAGGAGAGTTGCGTGTGAGTCCGCGCTCCCACGGGCCCCGGCGTCGGCGTCGGCGTCGGCGTCGGACCAGTTCAGGGACTCGGCGCTCCCATGGGACGTTCACGTTCGCCCGGATCCGGCCCACCGAAGGTGAGGCGGCCCGACTGGTGTGCATCGTCGAGGACCTGCTGCTCGCCCGTCTCGACGAGGAGACCGGTGCGGATGCGCGCCCGCCGCTGCGGCTCACACCGATGGGCCTGCGCACGCCGGCCGCCGACACCCTGCACGACCTGCGGGCCCTGGCGCCCGAACATCCCGTCACCCTGACCGGCCCGGACGGCGGGCCGCCCGGCACGCCGGTACGGATCGGCGTGGGCACCCTCGACGGCAGGGCCGTCCTCGGGCTGAACGACCAGGGCCCCGGGACGACCGCCGAGGAGGCCACCCGCGTCTTCTACCGCGCAGACACCGCCCCAGGCCAGGGCACCACCCTCCGCGTCCTGCTGCCGCTGCACTCCGACGACTCGGCCAGCCCTCCGGCGGACGACGCGGGCACCGGAAGCGGCGGAGAGTTCCTCTTTGCGCGCGAGGGCGCGGAGGGTGGCGAGCCGCCGGACCGAGACTCTCCCGACGGCTCCGGGACGCCGGTCACCGTCCGCCGCCCTCGATACCGGGTCGGGCGAGCGTGCGGAAGATCTCGTCGATCTCCTCCGGTGTGCTCTGCGGGCTCTCGGTGAGCCACCACCGCAGGCAGGCGAGGTGGGCGGCGACGACGAAGCGGACGACCGCCTCTCGGGGGACTCCGCACGGGGTGGCGGCGGGGATCTCGTCGCGCACGACGTCGGCGAGCAGCTCCTCGATGTGCTGCAGCACGGGGCGCAGGCCGCTCTGGGTGAAGACGGCCCGCGCGAGGTTCCGCTGCTCCTGGAGGTGGCGCAGGAACGGCAGGCTGAAACGCAGCGGGTCGCGGGCCGGTGCCGCGGTGGCGTTCGGCGCCGGCCGGTCGATCAGGGTGCGGAGGTCGGCGAAGCCGTCCGTGAGCAGCTCGTCCTTGTTGGAGTAGTGGTTGTAGAAGGTGGAGCGGCCCACGTCGGCGCGGTCGATGATGTCCTGGATCGTCACGTTCTCATAGCCCTTCTCCGCCATGAGCCGGAGGAGGGCGCTCTGCAGTGCCTGCTGGGTGCGGCGAACCCTCCGGTCGGGCCTTGTGACCATCGTCACTCCCTGTTCCTGGACGCCGGGTGCGGCTGCTGTCCGGTTCCGCACACCGTGCCGTCGCCTGTTTCTTGTCCCGCCTACGTTTCTGGACCTTAATCCGTTAGTGAACACACGTCCAGAAACTATCGCCAGGGATGAGGTGGTGCCGTATGACGCCCCGCGTGCAGAACTCCGCGAGTGATCCGGTGATCACGGCTCGAGGACTCTTCAAGACCTATTCGCTGCCTTCGGGTGAGGTCACCGCGCTCGCCGGGGTCGACCTGCGGGTCGTGCCGGGAGAATTCGTCGCCGTGGTGGGCCGGTCGGGCAGCGGCAAGACCACGCTGCTGAACCTGCTGGCCGGCATCGACCGGCCCACCGCCGGAGAGATCGTCCTGGCGGGTACGGCCGTCCACACGCTCAAGGGCTCACGGCTCGCCGCGTGGCGGGGCAGGTGCATCGGCCTGGTCTTCCAGTTCTTCCAGCTGCTGCCCACCCTGACCGTGGCGGAGAACGTGATGCTGCCGATGGACCTGTGCGACACGTTCCCCGCCCGGCACCGCCGTGCCCGGGCCCTGGAACTCCTGGCCCGGGTCGGCATCCGCGAGCAGGCGGACAAGCTGCCCTCGGCGCTGTCGGGCGGCCAGCAGCAGCGCGCCGCGATCGCGCGGGCCCTGGCGAACGAGCCCCCCGTGCTGCTGGCCGACGAACCGACCGGCAACCTGGACTCGGCGACCTCCGACAGCGTGCTGGACCTGTTCGCGCAGATGGCGGCCGAGGGCCGGACCGTGGTCATGGTCACCCACGAACGCGACCTGTCCCGCCACGCCACCCGCCGGATCACCCTCACCGACGGCGCGGTCAGCCAGGACACGGCGACCCGGAACGCACGAGAGGGCGTGGCCTCGTGACCCGCCTGCGGCTGCGGAAACTGGGCCGCGACCTGTGGGCCACCCGCTCCAGGGTCGCGATGATGACGATCGCGATCGCGGTCAGCGTGCTCACGGTCACCGCGTTCCTCTCCGCCCGGGCGATCATCGGCCGGGAGATCACCCGCAACTACCGGGCCACGCACCCGGCCTCGGCCACCCTGCATGTACCTGGCGGCGTCGACCAGGCCACTCTCGCCGCCGTACGTGCCCAGCCGGGCGTTCTGGGCGCCACGGCCCGCAGCACCCTCCAGGCCCGCATCAGGGTGGGTGACGGACCGTGGCGCACCCTGGTGCTCTTCGCCGGCGCCCCGGCCGATCCCCGGCGCATCGCCACGGTCGACGTGGAGACCGGAAGCTGGCCCCCGGCCGAGGGATCCCTGTTCCTGGAGCGCACCGCCCTCGGCTTCCTGGGGGTGAGCACCGGCCAACGGGTGACGGTCGAGGCACCCGGAGGCGCGCCGGCCCCCATGACGGTGGCCGGTTCGGTGCACGACGGCGGAGTGGCCCCGGCCGGGCAGGAGCAGACCGCCTATGGCTACGCCACCACCACCGCGCTGGCCCCCTGGGGCGGCACCAGGTCCTGGACCAACTGCGCATCGTCGTGGGCGACCACTCCACGGCCTCCACCAGTTCCCCGGTCATCGACCGCACCGCGCAGCGCGTCGCCATTCGGCTGAAGACGCTGGGGCACCCGGTCAGCAGCATCGACATCCCGCCCCCCGGCCGGCATCCCCACCAGGGGCAGATGGTCATGGTCGGGTTCGTGCTCCTGGCTTTCGGACTGACGGCGCTGCTGCTGGCCTCGGTCCTGGTCGCCACGATGCTCGGCGGCATGCTGACCGCGCAGATCCGGCAGATCGGGGCCATGAAGGCGGTCGGCGCCCGCACCGGCCAGATACTCCTGATGTACCTGGCGCAGGCCGCGTTCGTCGCGGTCACCGCCACCGCGCTCGCGCTCGCACCCGGACTCGCCCTGGGGCGTGTCCTGGCCGGGCAGGGCGCCCGTCTGCTCAACCTCGACATCGCCGGTGAGTCCGTACCCGCCTGGGTGTACGCGGTGGCGCTGGGCGCCGGGGTGGGCATACCCCTGCTGGTGGCCCTGGTGCCGCTGCTGCGCGGCAGCCGGGTCACCGTGCGCCGGGCCATCGACGACGCCGGGGCCGGCCCCGGTGTCCCGGGCGGCTTCCCGGAGCGGCTCCTGACCCGCCTCCGCGGCCCCGGCCGCACCCAGCTGATGGCCCTGCGCACCATGTTCCGGCGCCGCGGGCGCCTGGCCCTCGGTGTGGGGCTGCTCGCCGTCGCCGGCACCATGTTCCTCACCGGACTGAACACCGCGGGCGGCTGGAGCTCCCTGGTCACCCAGAGCGTCGCCCAGCGCCGCTACGACATCGAGATACGGCTCGACAAGCCCTACTCCGCCGACCGGCTCGTGGCCCTCGCACGCGCGACCCGCGGCGTGGCGGCCGCCGAGGCCTGGGGCCGCGCCGCAGCCACCGTCCACACGGCCGGACGGGTCGACGTGGCGCGCGTCTACCCCGACGAGGCCCACGACAGCTTCACCGTGATGGCGCCACCCGCCGGCACCCGTCTGATGCATCTGCCGCTCACCGCAGGCCGATGGCTGCGGCCCGACGACACCGACGCCGTCGTGCTGAACAACCTGGTACCCGCGCAGCAGGCCCCCGGCACCACCGTCGGAGACACCGTCACCGTCACCGTCGCCGGACACCCCGTCACCCGCCGGGTGGTGGGTATCGTCTCCGACTTCGGCACCCTGGGCGCCGCCTACCTGACCGACCGGGACTACGCCGCAATCACCGGAACTCCCGGCCGGGCCGAGATGCTGCGCGTCGTCACCGACCGTCACGATCCCGCGAGCCGGCAGGCGGTCCTCGACCGACTGGACAAGACCCTGACCGGGGCGGGCACGGGCATCCAGCAGACCGGCACCATCGACACCCTGCGCGTGGCCCTGGACGGACATGTCCTGGTCCTGGCCGACGCCCTGATCGCCCTCGCGGTCGTGATGGGCTTCGTGGGACTGCTGGGCCTCGCCTCCGCGTTGAGCACCAGTGTCCTCGAGAGGACCAGGGAGTTCGGGGTGCTGCGCACGCTCGGCGCCACCGCCTCCGTGATCCGTGCCGTCGTCGTCACCGAGGGCGTCCTGACGGCCGCGCTCAGCCTGCTGCTCGCCACGGTGGCGGCGCTGCCGCTGACCCGGGTGTTCGGGGCCTTCATCGGCCGGCAGGCGTTCCTCCAGGACCTTCCGTTCGCCTTCTCGCTCCCCGCGCTCGTGCTGTGGAGCCTGGTGACCCTGGCGGGCGCCGCCGCGGCCAGCGCCGCCGCCCGACGCGCCTCGCTGACGACCGTACGTGAAGCCCTCGTGAGTCTTTAGCACTCGTCCCGCCGGGCCCGCAGCACCGTCCCGGCGTCCGCAGCGCCGTCCCGACCCCGCGACATCATCCCGAAGGACAGCACCATGAGCCGCAGCCGCAAGATCCTCCTGGCCCTCGTCTGCATCGGCCTCCTGATGGCGGCCGTCCACTTCACCGTCAACGGCGTCCCGGCCCTCAGCAGCCTCAATCCCCACGGCAACTGACTTACCGTCACATATCACACATCCCGAAGAGGCGACTCTTGCCCAACCTTGACAACCTTCCCGTCCGACCCGCCCCGATCCGGGTGGGAAGCCGTACCGTCGTGCCCCTCGTGGAAGCCGTCGGTCCGGCCCTGCCCGCCCGCGCCACCTACCCGCAACTCGACCCGGACGAACTCCGCGAGCTCCTCCAGACGTACGGAGACACCTACAGCGACGGCTCCCGGAATCGTCTGCCAGGGCTTCGCGGTCCTCGGTGGGGGGCGGGTCATACTCATCGACACCTGTCTTGGCGGCCCCAAACCCGAAAGGCCGCATCCCAGGGGCAACTTCGTCTCGCACTGGCCCTCCTTCCTGGCCGAAGCGGGGATCGGGCCGGAACAGGTGGACACGGTGATCAACACCCATCTGCACCATGACCACGTCGGCTGGAACACCACCTTCGAGGCGGGACGGCTACGGCCCGCCTTTCCCCGGGCCCGGTATCTGACCACCACGGAAGAGTTCGCCCACGCCACCCGCGGCACGCCGCAGGCCCACATCACCGACAGCCTGCTGCCGCTGCGAACCATGGGGCGGTTCAATCAGGCCAAGGACCACATGGGTGCCGGAGACCCGGTGATCAGCGTGGACACCGAGAAGAAGGAGGTGGTCGGCGACTACAAGAACGCCGGGCGTCAGTGGCGGCCCGAGAGTGAGCCGGTGCTGGTCAAGACGCATGACTTCCTGGACCGGCAGGGGCCGGGCAAGGCGATCCCGTACGGGATCTACGACATCACCGCCAACACCGGCTGGGTCAGTGTCGGCACCGACCACGACACCGCCGCGTTCGCGGTGGCCTCGATCCGCCGCTGGTGGCAGGCGGTCGGCCGCCGTGACTACCCGCGCGCCACCCGGCTGCTGATCACTGCGGATGCGGGCGGCTCGAACGGCTACCGCACCCGCACCTGGAAGAGCGAACTCGCAGCCCTGGCCACCGAGACCGGCCTGGACATCACCGTCTGCCACCTGCCGCCCGGCACATCGAAATGGAACAAGGTGGAGCACCGGCTGTTCTCCCACATCAGCATGAACTGGCGCGACAGGCCGCTGACCAGCCACGAAGTGATCGTGAACAGCATCACGGCGACCACCACCCGCACCGGGCTGAGAGTCCACGCCGAACTCGATCCGGGCACCTACGACACCGGGGTCAAGGTCACCGACGACGAGACCGATGCGCTGCCGATGGCCCGGCACCGTTTCCACGGCGACTGGAACTACACGCTCCACCCCGTCGGGCCCCAGCCGGCCGACGGCCGAGAGGCAGGACCGCAAGCCGCCGCCGCGATCACCGCCGAGCAGCCCGGATGCCTGGACGGACTCAGCACCTCCCTGCTCCGCAACCCGGAGCTGACCGGCATGGCCATCGAGCAACTGGACGCCCTGGTTGCCTCGTTGATCCCGACACTGGCACACCAACGTGAGCGGCTTCGCCACGAACGCCGGGGCGGTGAGCAACTCCGCGCGCGAGGGGCGGGCGCCAAGGACAAGCTCTGCGATGCGGACCGGATCCTGGCCACCGTCCTCTGCCTGCGCAAGATCGGCACCTACGACCTGCTCGCCCGGCTCTTCGGCGTCGCTGGAAGCACGCTCACGCGTGCCGTTCAAGAGGTACGGCCCCTCCTGGCCGAGCACGCGATCCCGCCCTCAACCGCCAGATTCCGCACCCCGACAGACGTGTCCACCCACCTCGACACGTACGCCCACCAGTCCCAAAGGAAGATCAAACCCGCATGTTGATTCTCTGCGAGTCCCTACGAGTTCGACCCGAGTAGCCGCTGGCGCTCGCCGGTGACGGCCGCCTGCCTGACGTGGTCGAGGAGGCGGTGGTGGCGCACGGCGTGGGTAAAGTCGGGGACGGCCCGGGTGCCCTCGGTGAGGTCGGTGCGCAGTTGGGCGTAGGCGTGGGCGACGGTGTAGGCCATGGTGTCACGCGCGGTGGCGAGGGCGGGGACGTTCGCGTCGTAACGTGGCGGGACCGGCAGCTCGGCTGGTTCCGCGTTCCTGGCGCGGGCGCCGTGGATGGTGACCTGGCCGAACTGGAGGTGTCCGGAGTCGCCGGTGACGAGCAGGTCGCCCTCGGTCCCGTTGATCTCCCACAGGAAGTTGGTGGAACGGGCGACCCCGCCGCGGAAGTGGACTGAGGCGACGGCGCCCGATTCGAGGGTCCCGGTCACGGCGATCTGATCGTCGGCATCTGTAGGTGCGGGCTCTCCGGTCTCCTCGTGGTGGACCTCGGTGCGCCGGACAGCCGTCGTGGCGCCGAGTTCGGTGAACTCGCCCAGCACCGAGGCAAGTCCGTCGACGGTATGGGCGAACGGAATGGACAGCATCGTTGCGCCATTGGCGCGGTCGAGCAGGTAGGCGCTGCGACTGTCGAACGTCGCACCCCACTTCCTCCCCGAGGCGACGACACTGGTGGAGAGCACCCGTCCGACGTAGCCGTCCGCGACCAGGTCGCGCAGGTAGCGGACCGGTGGCGCGGAGCGCGCCTGGAGCCCGACGAAGCCGCGCAGCTTCCGCGACTGCGCAAACGCGGCCATCTCCTCGGCCTCGGTGGTCCCGGTGCCCAGCGGCCACTCGCTCAGCACAGTCTTCCCCGCAGCCAGCGCGGACATGACCAGCTCCCGGTGATGCGGCACCTTCACGGTGACGACCACCAGGTCCACCTCATCCCGCTCGACCAGTTCCTCGACGCTGCCGAACGCCAGCGGCACACCGAACTTCTCTCCGGCGGCCTTCGCCGACTCGACACTGCTGGCACTGAGGGCGCGCAGTTCGTAGGTGTCGGGCAAGGCGGCGAGGGCCGGGACGTGGGCCGTCCCCGCCCAGCCGCCACCGGCGCTGAGCCCGACGATGCCGACGCCGATCGGCGCGGGCGAAGCGGTCGTGGGCGTGGAGGCTTGTGTGAACGCACGAGAGGAGGGCACAACGGTTCCCTTCGCCTGGCCGGTGCCATCAGCAGGTCGTCACCACCGTAACTTATGTTCGTTCAAATGCGAACATGCTCTGCCCGGGACTCCGTGGATACTGGGGGACGTGGCCAGCCGAACCTCGTCCCCGTTGCTCCACCCCGACGAGCAGGACATCGACCTGTTCGCGGTAATGACCGCCCTCACCGACCCCGTACGCCTAGGCATCGTGGCAACCCTCGGTACCCGGTCCGAGGTGGCCTGCGGCTGTTTCGACCTCCCGGTGGGCAAATCCACCAGCAGCCGCCACTTCCGCGTGCTGCGTGAGGCCGGCGTGATCCGGCAGCGAGACGAGGGAACACGCCGTATCAACTCCCTCCGCCGCACGGAACTGGACCGACGCTTCCCCGGCCTGGTCGATCTCGTCCTGCGCGAGGCCGCCAAAACCGGCGGAGTCCTGCAACCAGCGCACCGCAGGGAGCGCTGACCACATCATTCGAACGACCTCACCGGTGCTCCGGCCAGGCGAGGGCAACCTGCAGCGTGAGCCCATCGAGAGAGACGGACACGGTCCTCGTAACGAGCCGGACGCGGCGGATCACCTCAGGCCGTGCAGCGCGGGCGACCGCAGCGCTGGTGAGCTGATGATCAGTTCACCAGGTGGTACCGCGACCTGGCCGCACCACATCCGCGGACCGGATTGCTCGAGGAACACCAGGCCATTTTCCTGGCAGTGCTCACCCGCAACCCTGATGCGGCCGTCGCCGCGATGCGCCACCGTGCCGCCTCCGCCCGCAGCGCTACTCGGGGTGACACCCGTCCCGCCCCGGACACCGTCTCATCCCTGGCTGCCCTCGTCAGCCTGCTCATGCTGCTGACGGCGGAGATGCGCCCGGCGCGGCGCGGGGTGCCTGCCAACAGCCGGATCCGTGCCGTCGTCGTCCGTGTCTGCCGCACGGCCGAGCTGCTGCACCCCATGGTGATGGTGTACGTCACCGGCTTCGTCGCGGTGCACCGCCGTCGGCTCGGCGCACGCTCCATGTCGGTGTCCGCAGTGATCCGGGGAACGCCGGTCTCCGCCGCCGCACTGGCACCGACCCTGGAGGTGGCGCTGATCGCCCTGGTGTTCGCCGGCTCGGCCCCCTTCACGTTCAGCTCCTCGACCAAGACGCCGATGCAGCCGGGAGCCGCAGATGCGTGGAAGGGCGCCGTCGATCCGGCCGATCGGCCGGCCGGGCAGCACTGTGGCCGGCGCACCATCCGCGGGAGCCAGCGGCACCTCCTGGGGAGCATGCAGCGCGATCTGTCGGCGGCCTCGCCGCCACCGGAATCGACGTCATCGTCCTGGCTCTGCCGATGCCCGGCCGATCCGTCCGACGCCGACGCCGACGCCGACGGGAGGAGGCTTGTGAGCACGTTTATCAGACGCGCCGCTGGTGACTCGGGACGACGTGCGCGAGCCGGCGAAGGAGCGCGACGCGCGGCGCCACCTGCACGCGCTCAGACAGGGATGGGAGTGGCTGGGCGCTCACATCCTCGTGCGCCGGGCCCGCGACCTGGAGCTGATGCACCGGGCCATGGGGTTCGCGACGCTGGCCCTGGTCACACTGGCCCCCCTGCTCATCGTGGTCGCCGCCGCGGACCCGCTCGGGCGCGGCGGCTTCGCGGCGTGGCTGGCGGACGGCATGGGGCTGACCGGCCGCTCCCAGCGCGTGCTCACGGGCATCATCAGTCCGCCGCGAGACGTCGTCGGTACCACCAGCGTGTGGGGTGGGCTGGCCCTCGCGCTGTTCGGGGTCTCCCTGGGCGGAAGCGTCCAGAACGGTTACGAGCGGATCTGGCAGCTGCCTCCTGGACCCTGGCACCGGGTATGGCGTCAGGCGACATGGCTCGCGGTACTGACCGCGTACCTCTACCAGGAGATACAGACAGGAGGCGCACTGCACGGACCGCAGCGCATCGCCCTCTCGTCGGTGTCGGGCATCCTGTTCTTCTGGTGGGGGCAGCACTTCCTGCTCGGCGGCCAGGTGCGCTGGCGGGACCTGCTGCCGGGGGCAGCCGTCACCATGCTCGGCCTGGGAGGCTTGAGGGCTTTCTCCTACTTCGTCTTCACCCCCCTGATCGTGGACAACGCGATCAGCTACGGCACTGTGGGCGTTGTCCTGGTGGTCGAGTCCTGGCTCATCGGAGTCGGGTTCGTGATCTATGGCGGCGCGCTGTTCGGCCGCTGGCTCCTCGACCACCACGGGCACCGGTTCCTCACGGTGTGGCTCGGCCGACCGCCAGGAGAACCGGACGGCGACAGCGACGGGCACACCGGCGATGCCCCGGGTTGACCCCCTGCGACCTTTGTGACCCGTTGGCCGAGGCCGCCGACGGTGGTCGAAGGACCGACGGCGCCGGGTGAAAGATCGCTTACCGCGCCATCAGCGGGTGTCGCGGGCCGCCCGGGTGGGGAGCGAAGCCGTATGGCGAGGTGGGCCCAGGGCCCAGAGGGCCGGGTCGCGACCCGCGGGTCGGGGATCGTCGCCAGCCGTCGTCGTCTGCAGCGGCGGCCCCGCAGTCCTGGTCCCAGGCGCCGAGCGGGCTGCCGTCGCATTCTGACCGACCGGTCGTGGCAGATCGGGGCAGGGTGGACGTGCAACCTACGGCATCACGAGCACGACAGGGGCTCGGCATGCTCGGGCGGTTCCTGACCAGGGGCAGGAAGAGCTCGTAAACGTTCGGCCGGACGCCGCACGTCTCAGGGGTCGGAGATCCGTGAGCCAGGTCGCGGCTCATCAAGCGTGGTTCAAGGCCACGGAGCGACAGGCCCGTTTCCCCCCCCGTTACCTACTGATGATCTTCGTGTGATGTCGCGCCGCGGCCGACGATCCTCGCAGTTCAAGGGGACGCCGTCTGCGACATCACGCGTGGAATCTCAGTAATGGGCAGCGAAGCCGGTAGATCGCTACCCGTTACCCGGCCCCAGAGGTCTTGAAAAAGAGCGCGGCCTCCGGCTTCACATCCCGTTCGTGGTGGTAGTGGTCGGTACCGGGAAAATCGTCAAGACACCCCCGGGACCTGATCCCTTGGACAAGAGCCAGCCCCCGGTCCCGTCCGCTGCCTCCACGGTGTCCGCGCCGCATCCACTCCGATGATCGGATCGTTGAAGTCCGTGGTCCAAGCCGTTCACAGGGGTCACCTCTCAAAGAGCCAGGAGCCGTACGAGCTCCCTCACAGACCGAGGGCCCTGCGGATCGCTGAGGTCACGAACGGCTAATCGGATGCAGGGCCATCGAGCCCTTCCATTAGGGAGACGCGTGCCCCCGCACGGCTGCGACCAGTAGCAACACGCCCCGACCGAGAGGATCTGAACCACACAATGAAAGTGTTCTGCGGCATCGACTGGGCCAGCGACCATCACGACGTCGCCATGGTGGACCACGAAGGAACCCTGTTAGGCCGGGCCCGGATCGACGACGACGCCACGGGCCTGCAACAGCCCCTTGATCTGCTCACCGCACACGGCGACACCGCGGACACGCCGATCCCGATGGCCATCGAGACTTCCCACGGGCTGCTGGTCGCCCGCCTTCGAGAAACCGGTCGGCCCATCTACGCGATCAACCCGATGGCCGCGGCCCGGTATCGAGAGCGTCACGCGGTCGCCCGCAAGAAGTCTGACCACCTCGACGCCATGGTCCTGGCGAACATCCTGCGCACAGACAGGGCCCTACACAGGCAGCTGCCCGCCGACAGCGAACTCGTCCAGGCCATCGCTGTCCTCGCCCGAGCCCAGCAGGACGCGGTCTGGAACCGTATCCAGGCCGCCAACAAGCTCCGATCCCACCTGCGAGAGTACTTCCCCGGCTTCCTCGCCGCCTTCGCGCACACCCGCGAAGGACTGTGCTTACCGCTCGCCCGGACCGTCCTGACCGCCGCCCCTACCCCAGCCCAGGCCGCCAAGCTCACCCGCGCCCAACTGCGTTCCCTGGTGAAGAAGGCCGGCCGCAAGCGCGGCATCGACGCTGAAGCCGACCGCCTCCGCGAGGCCTTCCGCACCCCGCAGATGAGACACCTGCCCCAGGTCGAACAGGCCATGGGCCTACGAACGCTCGCACTACTGCGACAACTCGCGGCCACCTGCGAGAGCGTCGAGGAACTCACCGCCGCGGCAGTGAAGTCTTTTGACACGCACCCGGACGCCGAGATCATCACCAGCTTCCCCGGGCTCGGATCTCTCACCGGCGCCCGGGTGCTCGCCGAGATCGGAGACGACCGATCCTGCTTCACTGACGCCAAGGGCCTCAAGGCCTTCGCCGGGGCCGCACCGGTCACTCGTGCATCCGGCAGAAGCCTCTCCGTCATGGCCCGCCGGATCAAGAACCAGCGCCTCGCCGCAGCCGGCTACCTCTGGGCCTTCTCCGCCCTCTCCTCACCCGGCGCCAGAGCCCACTACGACCGCCGACGCGAAGCCGGAGAACGGCATACCGCCGCCCAACGCAACCTCTTCAACCGCCTGCTGGGCTGCCTGCACCACTGCCTCACCAAACGCGTCCACCACAACGAGACCACAGCGTTCCCACCACCACAATTCGTCACCCTTGCGGCTGCTGCTTGACAGCCCTTTCAACCGATCTTGGACGGTCCAGTCGCGTGAAAGGTCACTTCGGCAAAGGGCTCAACCGGCCACTCAAACGCGGATCGTCGACCTCCCCGGGGTGTGTCAGCCGGATACCGAAAGCGTTCTCGACAAGCGACAGGACGCCATAGAGAGGGGGCCACTCGCCAGGGACGAGCCCCAGCGGCCGCATGTGCTCATCGAGCCGTGTCGGGTCCTGCCCGGTCGGCTCGATCTCCTGGAGTGTGTGAAAGTCGACGATGACATCGCCGTCGACCGCGTACTTGAACCAGTACATCGGCTTCTCGTTGTAGTGCAGGGCAACGGCCTCGGTGCCGACGGACACGGCGCTCAGGATCTGCTCCTCGAGCCCGTGCACACCACCCTGTTCCCACGCCCAGGTCCAGGATCCGTCGATGCCCGTGATGACGATCGGTTCCTCATCATCGAGAAGGTCGTCGCCGAAGTCGTCCGACAGATCCATGCCGTCGCGAAGGGCGAGGGTTTCCTGGTGAACTTCCATGCGGGTGAGCAACTCGACAGGGCTCAGCCCCCGTACGAAGGTCAACGTATAGATGGGGAAGTCGCCTACCCGGAACATCTCCAGGCCGCGTTCTGCGTGTGCACTCGTCATTCGGCGGATGCTGTCACACCCCACTGACAGCAGAGCCAACCGCCGCCGCTTGACAGATCAACTGCATCGGATGTCTTCTTCGTGGCTCCGCAATGGGGTCTCCGGCCTTCGGGTCCGGCATGACTTCCCCCCTTGTTGTTCATGATCCGGGAGGGGGTGGTGTCACCGGGCCCGGAGGCATCGACGGACCGCTGATGAGGGGCTTGAGCACCGGCTTCACCCGAACCGGAAGAGCTCTCCGTAACGTGGATGTGGCAGCTCAGTGCCCAGGCAAGGCCGGACGCAAGCGTGATGGAGGGGCCTGCACGTGATCGACACCGGCGACATCGACGTCTTCCTCGGCCTGGACGTCGGCAAGGGCGAACACCACGCCACCGCCGTCACCCCGGCCGGGAAGAAAGCGTTCGACAAGCGCCTGCCCAACACCGAGCCCAAGCTCCGCGAGTTGTTCGCGAAACCCCAGGCCAAGCACGGGACGGTGCTGGTCGTGGTCGACCAGCCGGCCTCGATCAGGGCCCTGCCGCTGGCGGTCGCGCGGGACATGGGCTGCCCGGTCGCCTACCTGCCGGGGCTGACGATGCGGCGGATCGCCGACCTCTACCCGGGGGAGGCGAAGACGGACGCGAGGGACGCGTTCATCATCGCGGACGCGGCCCGCGCGATGCCGCACACGCTGCGGGCGATCGACGGCGAGGACGAGACGATCGCAGAGCTCGAGATGGTCGTCGGCTTCGACGACGACCTGGCCGGCGAAGCGACCAGGGTCGCGAACCGGCTCCACGGCCTTCTGACCCAACTCCATCCGTCGCTGGAACGAGTGCTGAGGCCTCGGTTGCAGCACCCGGCCGGCCTCACGCTGTTGGAACGGTTCGGGTCCCCGGCACAGATACGCAAGGCTGGCCGTCGGCGGCTGGTCCCCCTCCTGCGGCCGAAGGCGCCAAGGATGGCCGAGCGGCTGGTCGAGGAGGTCTTTGCCGCGTTGGACGAACAGACCGTGACCGTCCCTGGGACCGATGCGGCCGCGCTGATCGTCCCGAGCCTCGCCGCCTCACTGACGGCCGTCCTTGACCAGCGCAAACTGCTGGCCGGGCGGATCGAGCAACTACTGGAGACACACCCTCTTTCCAAGGTCCTGACGTCGATACCGGGAGTCGGCGTCCGGACCGGAGCCCGCATCCTGATCGAGGTCGGCGACGGCAGCAACTTCCCGACCGCCGACCACCTCGACGCCTACGCCGGACTCGCCCCCGCAACCCGCAGTTCCGGGTCGTCGATCCGCGGCGAACAGCCCTCCAGGAGAGGAAACAAGCAGCTCAAACGGGCTTTCTTCCTTTCCGCGTTCGCCGCCTTGGGCGACCCGGCATCGCGGGCCTACTACGACAAGAAGATCGCCCAGGGCAAGCACCACACCCAAGCCCTGCTCTGCCTCGCCAGACGCCGGGCCGACGTCCTCTTCGCAATGCTCCGCGACGGAACCTTCTACGAACCGCAGCCGTCTTCCTCAGCCGCCTGACCTACGGGTCTGCGAGGAGAACGACTCGATCGGCCTCGACATCAAAGCCGAGCACTGGATGGCCATAGTGGCCTTCCGGGTCCATCAGCACGGGCTTGTTCAGCCGCCTTCCGATCTCTCGCAGGAAGCCGCAGAACACATCAAGTCGATCCTGGCCCTGCAGCTCCCGCAGGTCGACGTCGAAGTCGACTTCGTCGTCGGCATAGAACCGGAAGATCGCCAGCACATCGGCAGTCGGCCAGACCCGCAGGTTCAAGCACTCGGCGTCCGCCGGGCGGGCCAGCACGGCCTCCGCCCGGGGCACCGGAAGCACCGTCTCTCCCTCGGAGTACTGGCACTTCCAGCCCTTCTCCTCGACAAGATCGAGGACCGCCTGCCAGTCCTGCACCGAGGCATCCGGGACACGCATGTCCGGCAACGACCCCATCAAGTCCGGGTCGAAGAAGGAACTCACGTCATCCCACAGCAGATCAGCCACCCCGCCATACTGCCCGGCTCCCCGACCCAACGCACCCCCGTTTCCCTTGACCAAAGATATAGGGGCACCCCCCACAATTCGATGCACGCCTATATGCACATTCATCGATTTGAATGTCAGACTCGAACCCATGACCGGATCGGTCCGCTCACGGACCCGATCAGGTCTGTCGCCGCACCCGGAGCATCGGCCAGGCTCAGTGACATGACCCGAGCACTGATCGTCGTCGATGTCCAGGAGTCCTTCCGAGCCCGTCCGCTCTGGGAGACCATCTCCGACCCGAAGATCGCCCACCAGGTGGACCGGCTGGTCCGGCTGGCCCGCGAGGCCGGAGACCTGGTGGTGTGGGTACTGCATTCCGAGCCCGGCAGCGGGGACGTCTTCGACCCCGCCCTCGGCCATGTCCGGCTCATGGAGGGGCTGGAGCGCCGGAACACCGAACCGCTGATCCACAAGACCTCGCACAACTCCTTCACCACCACCAATCTGCAGCAGATCCTCACAGAGCACGGCATCCACGACCTCATCGTCTGCGGCATCCGGACGGAGCAGTGCGTGGAGACCACCGCCCGTGTCGCGAGCGACCTCGGATACCAGGTCACCTTCGTCACCGACGCCACCGCGACCAACCCCATCGCCCACCCTGATTCCCCCGCCCACCGGAGCATCGCCGAACTGCTGTCGGACCCCCTTACGCTCGGTGCCGAAGAAATCATCAGGCGCACCGAGTACGCCCTGGCGGGGCGCTTCGTCACCATCGCCACCGTCGGCCAGCTGGAGGCCGCGGCCTACCGCTCGTCGGGCACAATGACCGGATCGTGAGCCGCATCGCCTTCCTCCTGGTGCCCGGACTGCATCTGCTGGACCTGGCCGGTCCCGCGCAGGTCTTCTCCACAGCAGCCGGCTTCGGGCACCCCTACGCCCTCAGCTACACAGCCGAGCGGTCACCGGTCCCGACGGCTCAGGACCTCCCGCTGATCGCCCGGCCCGACTGGCCGGGACTCGGTCCCGACGATCTGATCATGGTGCCCGGCTGGCGGGTGCCCGTCCCGGGCGGCGGTCCCGTCATCGGCGAGACCACCCTCCAGGTCCTCCGGGACCACCATGCCAGAGGCGGGACCGTGGCCAGCGTCTGTGCCGGAGCCGAAGCGCTCGGCCAGGCGGGCCTGCTCGACGGACGCCGCTGCACCACTCACCACGACGTGCAGGACGAACTCGCACGCCGCTATCCCAGAGCCAAGGTCGTCCGCGACGTCCTGTACACCGCCGACGACAGGGTGGTCACCTCGGCCGGCATCGCCAGTGGCATCGATCTTGCCCTGCACCTGATCGCCACCCGGCACGGCCCTGGCGTCGCCGCCCGGGTGGCCAGGGACATGGTCGTCCACGCACGGCGCAACGGCCACGAACCACAGGCCAGTGCCATGCTGAGGTACCGGTCCCACCTCGACGACACCGTGCACCGCGCCCAGGACCTGCTCGACGAAAGGTTCGACCAGCCGCTGCCGCTGCCCGCCCTCGCCGCGGCTGTCGGCGTGAGCGAACGTACCCTCACCCGTCTCTTCGCCCGGTCGACCGGCGGCCTCACTCCACTGCGCTATCAGCAGACCCTGCGTCTCGAACACGCCGAGCATCTGATCAGCCACGGCGCCACGATCGACGCCGCCGCCCGCGCGGTCGGCTTCGGGGACCCTCGTATGCTGCGCCGTCTGCGAGCCCGTGAGCTCTGACCGGCGCCGGCAGGGCAAGGACCTTCAGCGCCGCCGCCGGGCCGCTTCGCCGCCGTGCCCGTCCCCCGATCAGGTCGGGACCGACGCCCAGCCCGGGGGCGTGCTCCTGCAACCGGCGCGGTCGGCCGACGAGCCCGGCCCCTGGGCAGTTTCGGGACCCCGCCGAGTGACCCGGTCGCGCCCTTCGGCGAGGTCGCCGCACCCGGTGTCGACGCGGGTGTCAGGCGGTGGGCGGAAGGACGATGATCTTGCCGGACAGCGCGCCCTCGGCGGCCCGGGCGTGCACTGCCGGCAGCTCGGCCGGCGGCACCCGCCGGGCCACGTCGACACGCAGGTCGCCGCTGTCGACCAGCGCCACCAGCCGCGACAGATGACCGGGCCCGGCCGCGCCTCGAAGGAGAGGATCTCGCCGTGGCCCAGCACCGTGGTGCACGTGCGGCGGTGTTCTCGGCCGGGTCCTGGGACACCGCCGTCGCGAGGATTCCGGCCGACGCCGGCACGAGTGCCGTCGTACATGCCCGCCGGGGTGAGATCGCCGAGAGCCTTGCCCCAAGGCCCCGCCCTGCCTTCACGCACCCATCACCAGAAGATCACCCCGGCGGGAAACTGTTCGACTTGCGCGTTCCATGATCGGTTGAGATACGGCTTCCCGCACCGCCGTCTCATGCCCATAACGCCAACTTCGGATTGCTTACTTGGCGTAGCTTTTCGGGAGACCGAGTAGCAGCTTCGCCTCTCAGGGGAGTTCCGCGAGGCGCCTCGCCACCTCCCGGCCGATCCTGCGCAGCGGCTCGGGTCCGGTCAGTTCACCGTGCCGACAGGCCACCTCGTGCACGGTGAGTCCGCCGGAGACGAACGGGTGCCACGCCGACGGATCGGGTGGTGTCTCACCACGGTCCTGGGTGGCCAGGAAGAACTCGGCGTCGCCTCGGTAGCAGCCGGGCGAGTGGGTCCTGGCCAGCTCGATGCTGCGGGAGAAGATCTCCGGCAGGCGGGCGGCGGTCGCGGCCGTGAGTCCGGCCAGCGGACTGTCCGGGGCGAACAGCCGCGCGGTGAAGCCGGACAGGTCCACGGGCCGGGATCCGGGGTGGTCTCCCGGGTCGTAGCCGAGCGAGAGCAGCAGGGCGGTCAGCAGGTCGTGCTCACTCTCCGGCAGCCCGGCGGGCAACGCCTGCGGTGGGTAGCCGTCCAGCAGGGCCAGCAGCCCGACCTGCTCGTGTTCGGCCTGCAACTGTACGGCCATGGCGTGGGCGACCTGGGCACCGGAGGACCAGCCGAGCAGGTGGAAGGGGCCGCCCCGGTGCACTGTACGGATCTGTGCCACGTAGTCGCGGGCCATCGCGTCCACACTCGAGGGCGGCGAGTCCGGGTCGGTCAGGCCACGGGACTGCAGGCCGTACACCGCACGCTCCGGATCGACGTGCCGCAGCAGACCGGCATACGCCCAGCTCACTCCGGCCGCCGGATGCACGCAGAACAAAGGTGTCCGGTGGCCGCCCTCGCGCAGGGGCAGCAGCACTCCGAGGCCGTGGCGGTCCGGTACGTCGGCGCCGGCGGACAGTTGCCGAGCGAGCCGGGCGACGGTCGGCGCCGCGAAGACCGAGCGGAGCCCGACGTCGATGCCGTTCTCGCGTCGAAGGGTGGCCACCAGCGACGCGGCGAGCAGGGAATGGCCGCCCAGGTCGAAGAAGTCGGCGTCGACGCCGACCGCCGGCAGGCCGAGGACGGTGGCGAAGGCGGCGCACAGTCGCTCTTCCAGCGGTGTCCGCGGCCTTCTGCTCGCCACGGCAGGGGCATACTCGGGGCGGGGCAGCGCCGCCCGGTCGAGCTTCCCGTTCACCGTCAACGGCAACGACGGCAGGGCAACCACCGCGGTCGGCACCATGAATTCCGGCAGTCGCGCCCGCACATGCTCCCGCACGGCGTCCGCCAACTCGGCCGGGTTGCGCCACTCCTGGCGCGTCTCGGGGGCCGGGGCATCAGGGGCCGTCGCATTCCGCGTCGCGTAGAGCATCGACATCCCGCTCTTGCCGGAGCCGGCCTGGTCCGCCCTCTCGACGCGGAAGCCCGCGGCACGCAGCAGGGCCGTCGCCTCGGCGATGTGGTCGTCGCGGTCGTGCACCTCCGCCACCACCTGACCGATGATCGGCCAGTGCACGGCGTCGATGCCGCGGAGGATGTCCAGTTCACTCTTCTCCGCATCTATCTTGAGCAGATCGATGGCGGAGACGGACTTCTCGCGGATGAACTGCGACAGCGAGCACTGGGGGACCTTCATCCGGACACCCTGCAGCCGGTCGTCCAGCAGCTCGTCCAGGTCGGCCGC
Source organism: Streptomyces sp. NPDC047000 (assembly GCF_040644295.1). Taxonomy (NCBI): domain Bacteria; kingdom Bacillati; phylum Actinomycetota; class Actinomycetes; order Kitasatosporales; family Streptomycetaceae; genus Streptomyces; species Streptomyces sp. NPDC047000. The sequence goes on along the minus strand of NZ_JBEYWE010000026.1, from coordinate 78,049 downwards.
AGTGAGCTGCGTTCCAGCGCCGGGTGCGTCCGGTGCAGGCGCCTGCGATCGGGCACGGATGAACCTCTTCAGCATCTCCCGGTCATCCGTTCCGCCCGCGTACCTTCCGGAGAGTATGGACACCTCCGGAAGGTACGTGAATGCCGTGGTGCCCCCGCCGCCGCCGACGGCGCACTGCAGGATCTCGGCGTTCAGGCCGTGCAGCCGGGAGTTGACGTCCAGGTACCGGGCGAGTTCCGGGACCGGTTCGAACGCGTAGATCTTCGCTGTGGGGGCCGTCGAACCGACGAACATGGAGAACATGCCCACGTGTGCACCGACGTCGACGACCGTGCCGCCGTCAGGAATGCGGATACCGCCCTGCACGTACTCCCGCTGTTCGAAGATCTCCGTGTAGAGGAATTCGACGTCGGAACGGCTGTGCGCGGCGACGACCAGGCCGTTGGGCAGCGTGTGCAGATCGCCGGCCCGGACGTCGGTGTCGGCACGCGCATGGCAGTGGCGCACCACGGGCCCGGCCGACTCCGGGTCCGGTACGACGTAGGCGACCAGCCTCGTGTCGTTCTCGCCCTCCACCCGCGTGGTCACCGCCACCTGCGTGACCCCGGGATGCTCGCGGATCGCGGCCTCGATCTCACCCGGCTCGATCCGGACCCCTCGGACCTTCAATTGGCTGTCGGCGCGGCCGAGGTACTCCAGCACACCCTCCGCGGTCCATCGTGCCAGGTCGCCGGTGCGGTACATGCGCTCCCCCGGCGCCCCGTACGGGCACGCGGCGAAGCGCTGGGCGGTCAGCCCCGTCCGGCCCAGGTACCCCCGGGCCAACTGGACACCCGCCAGATACAGTTCTCCGGCCACACCTGGCGGAACAGGTTGAAGTGCCGCATCCAGCACATACACACGGGTGTTGCTCACCGGACGGCCGATCGGCACGCCGCTGCCCGCCGCACCGGGCTCGCAGGTCCACGCCGTGACGTCGATCGATGCCTCTGTCGGGCCGTACAGGTTGTGCAGCGGCACGGTGAGAACAGCGTGGAACATGTCCCGCAGGCCGGGCGTCAGGGCCTCGCCGGAGCAGACCACCATGCGCAGACCGGTGCAGCGCTCGGCCGTCGGGCAGCCGAGGAACACCTCCAGCATCGACGGCACGAAGTGCGCGACCGTCACCCGCTCTCGCGCGATCAGTTCGGCGAGGTAGTCCGGTTCGCGGTGCCCGCCGGGACGGGCCAGCACCAGGACGGCGCCGTGCAGCAGCGGCCAGAACAGCTCCCAGACCGAGACATCGAAGCCGAACGGGGTCTTCTGCAGGACCCGGTCCGAGGCCGTGAGGCCGTACTGGGACTGCATCCCCGCGAGCCGGTTGACGATGCCCCGGTGGGGTACCACGACGCCTTTGGGACGCCCGGTGGATCCCGAGGTGTAGATCACATACGCCGGATGGTCCAGCAGCAGCGGAACACGACGGTCCGCATCCGTCACCGCAGCCGCGTCCAACCCCGCCAGCACCGCCCGCGTCTCCTCCGCATCCACCACCAGCCACCCCGCACCCCCCTCCCCCACCAGCCCCGACACCGTACACACCACAACCGGCGCCGCATCACCCAGCATCCCCCGCACCCGCTCCACCGGATACTCCGGATCGACCGGCACATACGCACCCCCCGCCTTCAACACCGCCACCAACGTCACCACCAGATCGAGCGAACGGTGCATCAGCACACCCACCAACGACTCCGGCCCCACCCCACGCCCGATCAGCAACCTGGCCAACCGGTTCGCCCGCTCATCCAGCTCCCCGTACGTCAACGCCACACCCTCACACACCACCGCCACCTCACCCTCCCTCCCCACCACCGCACCCGCCAGCAGATCCGGCAGCACACCCCACCGCACCACCTCACCCGTCTCGTTCCACCCCTCCAACACCCCAGCCACATCACCCCCCACCAACAACGGAAGCCGGTCCAGAGCCGATTCCGGCGCGCGTTCCAGGGCCGTGACGAGTCCTTCGGTGACCGTGCACAGCATGCGGGCGACCAGGTCCGCGTCGATGCCCGCCGCCTGCACCGCGAATCCGAATCCGGTGCCGAAATCGTCCACCGAGACCGCCAGCGGGTAGCTGGTCCGCTCGTCGCCCCAGACTTCGGTGATACCGTCCGGTCCCGCGCTCGTGTCCTCCTCGTCCTCGACGTGCCGGTAGTTGAACAGGGTGGTGAACAACGGCGCGGGAGCCGCCACTCCGCTGGTCCGCTGCGCCACGGCCAGCGAGGTGTGTTCATGGACCATCAGGTCGGCCAGCTGGGTCTGCATCGCGCGCACCGCAACGGTCACGGCGACGCCGGCTGTGCGGACCCGCACCGGTAACGTGTTGAGGTAGAGCCCCGGTGCCCGGTCGATGCCGGCGCCCGACTGCATCCGGCCGAACATCAGGGTGCCGAAGACCGCGTCCTCGCGGGCCGACGCCCCTGCCAGTACCCGCGCAGCCACCACGTGGAAGATGGTGGCCGGGCTCACCCCGAGCCGACGTGCCTGTTCCCGGACCCGGACCGCCAGGCCAGGGTCCATCCGCACCCGGACATCGGCGAGACCGCTGCCGTCCCGGAGCACGTCCAGCACGCCGAAAGGCGCCGTCGGCTCGGTCACGTCACCGAGGAGGCCGGCGAAGTACTCCTGGTGCTCGGGCCGGGAGACCTCCCGCAGCGCGTGGCCGACGAAGGTGCGGTAGGGCAACGGGTCGGGAAGCCGCTCGCCCTGCCCGTCGAGGAGGGCCCGCACCTCGCCCAGCAGGACGTCCCGCGCCGCATGGTCGGAGATGATGTGGTGCATGCGCAGCACCAGCAGCCACCGCCCGGTGCCCGGCTCAGCCGTGACGTGCGCGTCGGCCAGCGGGGCGTGCCGCAGATCCATTCCGCCGGCGCAGGCCGCGACCAGGTCCCGTACGGCGTCCTCCGTGGGAGGCAGGTCGACTTCGGTGACCGGCAGCTCGGCCCGCCGGTGCACCACCTGTACCGGCCGGGGCAGACCGTCCCAGGCCAGCGCGGTCCGCAGCACGTCGTGGCGGTCGACGACGCGCTGCCAGGCCGTCACAAACTCCTCCAGCCGGGCACGCGTGTCGAACGCCCATACCTGACGGGTGAGATAAGGGTCGGTACCGTCGTCGCCCTCGAGCTGATGGTGGAAGAACAGGCCCTCCTGCAGCGGCGCCAGTGGATAGACGTCCGCGACGTCGGCCGCTCCGCCCGGCACCTGCGCGACCACCAGCGCCAGCTCGGCGTCGGACAGGCCTGCCAGCGGCACCATGTCCGAGGTGATCGTCGTGGCGCCCGTGGGGATCAGGCAGGGAGGCACCGGGGCCGGGGCACGTCCGGTCGCCTCGGCGAGCCGTGCCGGTGTGGGCGCGGAGAACAACGTCCGCACGTCCACCACCACGCCACGCGCGCGCAGCCGCTCGACAAGTGTCACGGCCAGCAGGGAGTGGCCGCCGAGTTCGAAGAACCCGTCGTCGACCCCGACGGCGGGCAGCGCGAGGACCTCGGCGAACTCCGCGCACAGGATCTCCTCGCGGACCGTGGTGGCGGTCCGGCCCATGGCCCTGGCCGGACGGTGGGGGGTGGGCAGCGCCGCGCGGTCCAGTTTCCCGTTGGGGGTCACCGGCAGTTCGGGCAGGGACACCACCGCGGTGGGCATCATGGCGGCGGGCAGGTGCCGCGCGGCGAAGTCACGCACCTGCCCGCCGAGCGTGTCGTGTCCGGTTCCGTCGTCGCTCGCGACACCGGCCTTCGGTACGACGTAGGCGACCAGACGCCGGTCGCCGGGGTTGTCCTCGCGTACGGCGACCACGGCCTGCGCCACCTCTTCGTGGCTCGCCAGCAGACTCTCGATCTCGCCGGGTTCGATCCGGACCCCGCGGATCTTCACCTGGTCGTCGGCGCGGCCGAGGTACTCCAATTCGCCGTCGGAGTTCCAGCGCACGCGGTCGCCGGTGCGGTACATGCGCTCCCCCGGCGCCCCGTACGGACACGCGACGAACCGCTGCGCGCTCAGCCCGGCAAGGCCGAGGTAGCCACGGGCCAGGGGCGCGCCGGCCAGATAGAGTTCACCGGTTACTGCGGGTGGTACGGGCTGCAGCGCGGAATCGAGGACGTAGGCACGGGTGTTGCCCATCGGACGGCCGATCGGCACGCTGCCGGGAGCACGGCCGGCCGCACACATCCGCACCGTGGCGTTGACGGTGGTCTCGGTGGGACCGTACTGATTGAGCAGGGGTATCCCCAGAACCGCGTGGAAGTCGGCGCACAGTCCCGGGGACAGTGTCTCTCCTCCCGCCATCACCATCCGCAGACTGCCGAGTTCACCGACGGCGGGGATCCGCAGAAACGCCGACAGCATCGACGGCACGAACTGCGCGACCGTCACCCGCTCTCGCGCGATCAGTTCGGCGAGGTAGTCCGGTTCGCGGTGCCCGCCGGGACGGGCCAGCACCACGGCACCACCCTGCAGCAGCGGCCAGAACAGCTCCAGCACCGACGGGTCGAAGCCGAGCGGTGTGCGGTGCAGGACCCGGTCCCGGGACGACAGCGGATGGCGGGACTGCATGCAGGCCAGCAGATTGGCGATGCCCCGGTGGGGCACCACGACGCCTTTGGGACGCCCGGTGGATCCCGAGGTGTAGATCACATACGCCGGATGGTCCAGCAGCAGCGGAACACGACGGTCCGCATCCGTCACCGCAGCCGCGTCCAGCCCCGCCAGCACCGCCCGCGTCTCCTCCGCATCCACCACCAGCCACCCCGCACCCCCCTCCCCCACCAGCCCCGACACCGTACACACCACGACCGGCGCCGCATCACCCAGCATCCCCCGCACCCGCTCCACCGGATACTCCGGATCGACCGGCACATACGCACCCCCCGCCTTCAACACCGCCACCAACGTCACCACCAGATCGAGCGAACGGTGCATCAGCACACCCACCAACGACTCCGGCCCCACCCCACGCCCGATCAGCAACCTGGCCAACCGGTTCGCCCGCTCGTCCAGCTCCCCGTACGTCAACGCCACACCCTCACACACCACCGCCACCTCACCCTCCCTCCCCACCACCGCACCCGCCAGCAGATCCGGCAGCACACCCCACCGCACCACCTCACCCGTCTCGTTCCACCCCTCCAACACCCCAGCCACATCACCCCCCACCAACAACGGAAGCAGCCGCAGCGGCCGGTGCGGCCGGGCCGTCGCCTCGTCGAGAAGCCGGTGCAGCATCCGTGCCATCCGCTCTGCCGTGGCGCGGCTGAACAGGTCGGCGGCGTACTCGATCTGGCACTCGACGCCGGCCGGCTCGCCGGCCGCCGTGTACCGCTCGGCGAACGCGAAGCTCAAGTCGGTCTTGGCCGTCGCGAGGTCCATGGGCTCGATCCCCACGTCGAGGCCCGGCAGCTCGATGCCGGCCTCCGCGCGGTGCTGCAGCACGATCATCACCTGGACCAGTGGGTGCGTGGCGGGCAGGCGCTCCACGTTCATCGCGGCCACCAGGCGGTCGAACGGCAGGTCCTGGTGGCACTGCGCGGTCAGGTCGGTCTCCCGTACCCGGGCCAGCAGGGTCGCGAAGGTCGGGTCGCCGCCCAGATCGGTGCGGAGCACCAGGGTGTTGACGAACAGTCCGATCAGGTCGGCCAGACCCGGCTCGTTCCGCCCGAGCACCGGCGTACCGACCAGGATGTCGTCGCCGGCGCCCAGTCGGCTCAGCAGCGTGCTCACTGCCGCGTGCAGTCCCATGAAGGGGGTGCAGCGTGCGGCACGGGCCACGTCGAGCAGCCGGCGGTGCACCGGGGCGGGCAGGTCGAACGCGACGATTCCGGCCTGCCCGGTCCTCGTGGTGCCGGGTGACCGGTCGGCCGGCAGGGTGATGCGCTCGGGCGCGCCGGCAAGTCGCTCGCGCCAGTGGGCGACTTGCCCGGAGATCAGGCTGTGCGGGTCGTTCTCGTCGCCGAGTGCCTCACGCTGCCACTCGGCATAGTCCAGGTACTGCACCGGGGTCGGTTTCCAGTCCGGTGCCACGCCCTGTGACCGGGCCGCGTACGCGGTCCCCAGGTCGCGGCCCAGTACGCCCAGCGACCAGCCGTCGGCCGCGATGTGGTGCAGCACGATCAGCAGGATGTGATCGTCCGGGCCCAGGAGGAACAAGGTCGCGCGGATCGGCAGTTCGGCGGCGAGGTCGAAGGGGCGCTCCGCAGCCGCGGTCAGGGCGTCGGCCCACTCCCGGGACGGCAGGCTCACGGTGTCGAAGGGCAGCATCGCGGCCGCCGCCTCCTCCGCCACGACCCGCTGTTCCGGTACCCCGCCGGTCACGGGAACGACGGTCCGCAGCGCCTCGTGCCGCAGCAGTACGTCGGTGAGCGCGGCGCGCAGGGCCCGCGGGTCGAGTGACCCGCGCAGCCGCAGCGGGAGGGGCATGTTGTAGGTGGAGCGGGGGCCCTCCAGCTGTTCCAGGAACCACAGTCCCTGCTGGCCGAACGACAGCGGATGCATGGGAGTTCCTTTCACGGGCACGATGGGCTCAGGCACGGTCGACGGACGGGACACACAGAGCGAGGCCGGCCGCCACGGGGCCGCCGAGCGCGAGCGAGGCGCTGCACAACCAGGCGACGGTGGGCCCGGTGAGGTTCGCCACCAGGCCGAAGACCGCATACGCCAACGGTCCGCAGCCGATCGCGGCCAGCAGCATCAGCGCCGTCGCGACGCCGAGTTGGTCGCGCGGCGCGGACTGCTGGTAGAGGGTGAATCCGGCCGGCCCGTTCTGGCCGGAGCAGACGCCCAGGAGCGTCGCGATCGTTGCCATCGCCGCCGGCGACCGGACGAGGATCATGCAGGTGAGCATGACCCAGATACCGACGCCTCCGCCGATCAGCCGTACGGCGAGTGGCACCCTGTTGCCCAGCATCGCACCGGCCGCCGCAGACACCAGCGCCCCGGCTGCCCAGCAGGCGGTGAGCAGGCCCACGGCCGACACATGCCAGCCCCGGTCCAGTACCACCACCGGCAGCCCCGGGTTGAGCGGCCAGGCGAAGGCGAAGTCCAGGCACAGTGCGGACAGGAACAGCAGTCGCAGCCGCCGGTCCGTGCGCAGCAGCCGGAAGCCGTCCGCCGCCCGCCGCGCCAGGCCGGTCGCGTGGGTCGTGACGGGCGCCAGCGACCGCGTCACCGGGACAAGGCTGAGCAGTGACACCACACAGCCCCCGCAGACCACGGCGAACGAGAGCGTGAGGCGTCCCGTCGCCACCAGCCAGGCACCGAACGGTGAGCCGAGGATCGGAGCGAACCGCGCCACCATCGTGCGCACCGAGTTCGCCGTGTCCAGCCGGTTGTCGCTCACCATGCGGGGCAGCAGCGTGCCGTACGACGGCGCGCCCAGCCCGAGCATCGCGCCCTCCAGCGTGGCCACCACCGCCAGCAGGGGCACCGACCGTACGAACAGAGTGGCGACGGTCGCCACGGCCAGCACCGCCACCCGGACCGACGTGGTGCGCAACAGCACCAGCCGCGGCCCGATGGCGTCACAGATCACCCCGCCGAAGAGCAGCGCCAGCGCTCGCGGAACGGACTCCGCCAGCGTGACCCAGGTGACCGCCGATGTGCCGCCCAGTTGCGCCGCCACCCACAGGGCCGCGACGAAGAAGACCTGATCGCCGATCAGGGACACACCCTGGCCGCCCAGGACGACCCCCACCCGCCCCCACTGCGCAGTCGGCATCGGCGCGGACATCAGCTTCGGATTCGACATCCTGTCCTTTCCGGAGGTGGCCGGCCGCCCGGCGAACTGCCTGGAATCACCGTGGAGTCGACGCCGGTACGCTACGGCGCCCGCTCTGGTGTGATCGGCAGCCCGACCGGCACTTCGGCGGAAGCCGCCGGATCCACAGACGGTCAGCGGCTCGCGTCCGTCAGCTCCGCGGGGGCGTGGAAGGCACGCACGATGTTGAGCACCTCGAACCGGCCCCGGCCCGGCTCCGGGCTGGGACGCACCACGCCCTCGGCGAGCAGGCCGTACACCACCAGTCCGCAGTCGCGTCGGCTCGCCCCGGTGGCGCGCGCCACGTCCTCCAGTCCGAACCGGCCGCCCTGCTCGCACAGGGTGGTGAGCAGGATCCGGTCCTCGGGTGGCATCCGCTCGAGGTGGCGCCGCAGCTGGCTCTCCAGCGTGTGTGCCCCTCCGACGCCGCAGAGATGGGCCAGCAGGCTCGCCGGATGGTCGATGCGGCGGGAGAGGTCGTCCAGGGGGTAGACGGCGAGCCAGGACGCGGCCGCCTGCAGTGCGCGGGGCAGCCCGTCCAGCCGACGGCAGAGATCCCCGATGATCGCGGCGTCCGACTCGGCCGGCACGAAGCCGGGGCGCACCCGGCGTACCTGGTCGAGGAAGAGCCGTGCGGCCGGGGAGCGTTCGATGTCGTCCGCGGCCGGCATGCCGGAGGTGTCCGGCAGAGGCAGCGGAGCGAGCAGGAAGGTCCACTCGTCCGTCACCGCATCGGTGTGGCGGGAGGTCATCAACAGCCGTAGCCCCGGGCACTCGTCGAGCAGGCGGCTCAACAGGTCGCGACGCGGCTGGTGGTCGTCCACTCCGTCCACGACGAGGAGTACGGGCCGGCCACCGACGAGCTCGGCCAGTTTCCGGAGACCGTCGCCCCGGTCGGCCGCGGCTTTTGCCGGGACGGCCGCCGGAGCGATGAGATCCGCGGCACTGGCACGCAACAGGGCATCGAGGGGACCGCCCGAGTGCTGGGTGCCGTCGTCATCGGCCGTGATCCACAGCACGGGCAGTCCGGCACCGGTGTGCAGCCGGCGGGCCACCTCGAGGGCCAGCCGGGTCTTGCCGACCCCGCACAGCCCCACCACGTTGGTCACACGCTCCCGGCCGCTGGACAGCTCCTCCTCGATGATCGCCGCTTCCCGGTCCCGCCCGAGAATGCGCCGGCCGGGCTGCGGGGGTGTGGCTGACCAGATGCCGTCACCGGTCCACAGCGTCCAGCGCGGATGCACGGTGCCGGCTGCCAGGAGGCCGGCCCGGGCGCGTGGGCCGAGCCGCAGCCCGTCGGCGATCAGTCCGAGGGTGACCGTGCGGGGCCGGCGCACCTTGCCGTGCTCTATTTCCCTGATCGCCCGCACGCTCACAGTGGACAGGTCGGCCAGCTGCTGCTGGGTCAGACCGACATGGGCGCGGTACTGCCGCACGAGTCGGCCCAAGCCGCCTTCCGCCTCGCCGCGTTCCTGCGTGTCGCTTTTTCCCTTGCTGTCTCCATTGCACTTATTGCTTATTGCATCCCCGTTCATTTCTGCGAGTCCTCCATCCGTAGGGTGGGCCGGACGAGCACGACAGCTCCGGGCCACCTCGGCATCGGTTCCTGCCGGGAGGAACCTTGGGAGGGTCAGACAGGTCGGTGCGCCGGCCGGGGTGGCGGAGACCGCGCGGTCCCGGTACGACAGCGTGGGGCGCGGCGGACCGGCTGTCGCCACCTGTTCCGCTGAGCGGACCGGGAAGCGGCCCGAGCGGCCCGTCTCGTCCCGTGGCCGTGGCCCGGCGTCACACCGTGACCGCCGCGGCCTGTACGCCGGGCCGGCAGTCCGCCAGGTCGACGGGCTCCCCCATGGCCACGGCGATCCTGCGATCACCGGTGAACGGGTCACGGCCGTGCGCAGCCAGGATGTTGTCCACCAGGAGCAGATCGCCGCGCCGCCAGGGCTCCCGCACCGTGGCGGCGGCGTAGGCGGCGTGAATGGCGCTCACGTCGTCACGGGTGAGTGGTTCCCCGTCGGCCAGCGCGGTGTTGAAGGGAAGCCCGTCGGCGCCGAACTCGTCGATGAGCGCCTCCCGGATGTCCGGCTCGAGGGACCACTCGTTCCAGAAGGCGAGGTGGTTGAACCACACCTCTTCGTGGGTGTCCGGGTGACTGATGACGCCCGGACGCAACTGACGGGTCCGCAGCCGGTCGCCGTCGTGCCACTCCGGCGCGATCCGGTTCTCCGCGCAGTACCGGGCCGCCTCCAGGGGGTCGTCCGTGCCCAGCGCGGTGCGCCAGTCCAGTGAGACGTATCCGGAGTAGTTGCGGGTGAGCGTCCAGCCCGATGCGCGCATCCTGTCGACCAGCCGGTCCGGAAGCCCGCTCAACACCTTGCGGCAGTCCGCGACCGGGGTGGCGCCGCCACCGTCCGGCGGCACCAGGCACGCGAACAGCAGGATGCCGGGAAAGGTCAGCGTGTAGCTGTTCTCGTTGTGCATCCGGATCGCCTGGGCCGGTGGCAGGTCGGTGGAGGAGGCGATGCCTGCGCCGTAGTCACTGCGCGGGGTGGCCTTCTCCCGGTAGGGCGTGGGCCTCGGGACGAGAATGTCCCGTACCGCAGCCACGTCCTCGACCCCGCCGACCGGCAGGCCGCGCACCATGACCGCGCCGTGCTCACGAAGGGCGGTGCGCAATTCGCCGAGGTGAGTACGCAGCCAGTCGCCCGCCTCGGGCATGCCGGTCACGGTGAGAGCTCGGGTGATGGCCGGTCGACCAGGCACGGTGTCCCAGGTCAGCATGGTTGCTCACTGCTCGCTGAGGGATGCGATGAGGCTGGCGGGCCGGATGTCGGTCCAGTGGGTCTCGACGTAGTCCAGGCAGCCTTGCAGGCTGTCCTCCCCGTGGACGGTGGACCAGCCGGCCGGCACGTCGATCCAGACCGGCCAGAGCGAGTGCTGGTTCTCCTCGTTCACCAGCACCAGGTAGGTGCCGTTCTCGTCCTCGAACGGGTTCGTCATGACGGTGACCTTTCTGTCGTGTCGAAGCGGAAGCGGGCCGGTACGGAAGTGTGCGGGGCCGGGGTCCGTCGTCGTCAGCGCGGGACCAGGCGCACCGGGTAGCGGTCCAGGCCGAAGTTGATGACGGAGCGGTGGTACTGCGGGGGCGCGGTCGGTTCGATGACGGCGACGTGCCGCAGCGCCGCCGAGAACAGCGCGCCGAGCTCGGCCTTGGCGAGCGGGCCACCGATGCAGTAGTGCGCCCCGAGGCCCAGCGCCAGATGCCGGTTGGGCGTCCGGTCGAGGACGATCTCGTGGGGCCGGTCGAAGACCGCCGGGTCGTGGTTGGCCGCCCAGAGCCAGACCGCCACCCGGTCGCCCGCGCGGATCCGCCACCGGTCGAGGAGGACGTCACGGGTGGCGGTGCGCAGGGTGTGCAGCCCGACGGAGGTCCAGCGCAGCAACTCCTCGACCGCGGTCTCGACCTCCACCGCGCCGTCCCGCAGCCGCTGCCACAGCTCGGGGCGCTGTACGAGCGCGAGCAGGCTCATCGTCGCCGTATGACGCACCGTCTGGGCACCCCCGACCAGGATGTTGTCCAGGTTGAGCACGACGTCCTCGAAGGGCAGCAGCCGACCGCCGACCCGATGGGTGGCGACCGCGCTGACGAGGTCGTCCCCGGGATCGGCCCGGCGCAGGATCACCTGCTGCAGCAGATAGGGGATCAACTGCTGGTGACCGGCGCGGCGCCGGTCCGGGGTGGGAGCCAAGAACGCCTCGTCGCAGACCCGTACGACCATCGCCCGGTCACTGTCCGGGATGCCGAGCAGGTCGCACATGACCGCGAGGGGCAGCTGCGAGACCACCTCGACCAGATCGACGGTCCGCTGCCGGACGGCGTCGGCGAAGATCCTCCCGGCCAGCGCGACGATGTCCGGGCTCGTGTCCCGGACGCGGCCCGGGGAGAAGAACGGGGAAGCGGGTGCCCGCAGTTCGCGGTGCAGGGGCGGATCGCTCAACGCCATCATCCGGCCGGATCCGGCCGGCACCTTGCCCACGCCGGTACCGAGCAGGGATCCGCTCCTGGAACTGTACGTGGCGGTGTCCCGGAGCACCTGGGCGGCCAGGTCGTAGGACAGCACCGACCAGACCGGTCCGTCGTCCGCGGTGGGGGTGCGGTGCACCGCCGACTCGCCGCGCAGGTCGTCGATGAGAGCCGGCAGGTCGTCACGGCTCCACAGTTCCGGATCGCTCAGGTCGGTCGCGGTGGTGAGCATGGCCCCTCCTGGGTGTGCAGTTCGGCTCGCCGCCGGATGATCGAGGTCAGCAGGTCGACGGGCGCGTGCCGGTCCGCGGTCGCCAGCAGGTGTCCGCCCGGTACGACGGAGAGGCTGAAGGCGCCGGCCGTGTGCTCCGCCCAGCCGGCCAGTTGCCCGGCGTCGAGCATGGGGTCCGCGTCCCCCACGACCGCGTGCAAGTCCGCGTCGATCGGTGGGGCGGGCCGGTGACGGTAGGTACGGCGGACGGCGAGGTCGCGCCGCAGGGCGGCCAGGGCGAGCGAGTGCAGCTCCGGGTCGTTGTGGACCACGTCGTCCGGGCCGGCGAGTCGCAGCAGCTCAGCCGGACTGCGTTCGGGCACCGCTTCCCCCGCCCAGGCGCCGGGCGGCTGCCCGGAGGCCGTCACCACCAGCTCGGGCCGCCGTCCCGAGGGCAGGGCTCGGGCCACTTCGTAGGCGAGCAGTGCGCCGAAACTCTGCCCGTAGAAACCGAACGGGGCCCGCAGATGCGGTCGTACGGCTTCGATGACCGCCGCCACCAGCAGGTCGAAGGTGGCGGGCATCGGTTCACTGCGCCGCCCGCCCCGCGCCGGCATGCGCAGGGCCCACACCTCGGTGTGGGGAGCCAGCGCGTGCGCCGTCGGGGTGAACGCGGTCGCGTCCCCGCCGGCGTGCGGGAAGCACACCAATTGGAATGCCGGCTCTTCCTGGCGTGCCGGCACCAGCAGCCAGTCCCCGACCGCGCAGGGCGGCCCCGGCCTCACCTGTCGCCGCCGATTCGGCCGACCAGGGCGGGCCGGCGCCTCCCGCCGTCCCGGATGGCCTGCCGTACCGCAGCGGTGAAGTCGCTCAGGTCGCGGGCGTCCAGCAGATGCCGCAGCTGGACCTCGGCGTCGAACCGGCGGCGCAGGATGTGGACGACCCTCAGCGCGGCCAGCGAGTGACCGCCCAGGGCGAGGAAGTCATCGCCGGGTTCCACCGCCTCGCGGCCGAGCACGCCGCACCACACCTCGGCGATCTCCGACAGCAGGTTCGCCCCGGAGGCCGCCGGGCGGTCGGGTGTGTCGTCGAGTGCGGTCGCCGGTACGGGCAGGGCCGCGTAGTCGACCTTGCCGTGGGAGCTGAGCGGCAGGGCGTCCAGGACTTCGATGACCGCCGGTCGCAGATGCTCGGGCAGGATGGTGCTCAAGTGCTCCGTGAGCCGGCTCGGCGCCGGGGCCGGGCCCAGCGGCGTGACATAGGCGGCCAGTCGCCGGTCTCCGGGGCCCGCTTCGTATGCCGTGACGGCGGCCTCGGCGACCTGGGGATGGCTGCGCAGCGCACTCTCGATCTCCCCGGGCTCGATCCGGAACCCGCGCACCTTGATCTGCCGGTCGACGCGTCCGGCGAACTCCAACTGCCCGCCGGTGCCCCGGCGGGCCCGGTCACCGGTGCGGTACATGCGTTCACCGGCCGGGCCGAAGGGGTCGGACACGAAACGCTGCGCGGTCAGGCCGGGCCGGTCGACATACCCGTGGGCCACCCCGGGGCCGGCGAGGTAGAGCTCGCCCACCGCTCCGGCCGCCACCGGCCGCAGTGCCTCGTCCAGGACGTACCCGCGCACGCCGGGCAGCGGCTGCCCGATGTGCGGGCCGGGGCCGGTGATCCAGGCCGTCGTCGCGTCGACCGTGCACTCGGTCGGGCCGTACAGGTTCACCGCGGGCGGCCCGTCGGCCGCCAGCTCCCGCCATGTCCGTTCCGGCACGGCCTCGCCGCCCATGAACAGCCGCGGCCCGGGCGCCCCGGCCAGGGTCTCGCGCAGCAGTTCCCAGTGCGAGGGGGTCAGGTCGAGGTCGGTGACACAGTGTTCGGCGAGCAGTGCGGCCAGCCGGGCCGGTTCGGAACGGTGGGTCTCATCGACCACAAGCACGGTGTCGCCACGGCAGACCCGCACCCACTGCTGGACGGAGGGGTCGAAGGACACGCTCGCGTTCCAGGCGACGACGCCGGGCTCGGCGCGGTAGACGTCCCGGTCCTCGAGGCCTGCGACGAGATGGGCGACGGAGCCCCGGGAGACCTCGACGCCCTTGGGGGTGCCGGTCGACCCGGAGGTGTGGATGACGTAGGCCGGATCCATCGGCGTCGGCGCCGGACAGGCCACCACGTCCCCTCGGGCGTCGGGGGGCAGCACCTCCACCCCGACGGGCAGCCAGTTGCCGCCGTCCTCGCCGAGCAGCAGGGTGATGCCGGTGCCGGCGGCCATGGCGGCCAGCCGCTGATCCGGGTACGCCGGGTCGAGCGGCACATAGGCGGCGCCGGCCCGCCACACCGCGAGCAGCGCGATCGGCAGCGCGGTGGTCCTGGGCAGACACACCCCCACCCGGTCGCCGCGGCCGATGCCGCGGGTGCGCAGAGCACCGGCGAGCTCGGCGGTGCGCCGCTCCAGCTCGGCGAAGCTCAGCCGGCCGTCGGTGGCTCGGATCGCGACGCGGTCCGGGGTGGTCTCGGCGACCCGCAGGAAGCGGGTCACCGGGTCGGTCGCGGCGGTTTCGGTCATGCTGGGAACCTCGTCTTCCGTGGGCGCGGCGGATCCGCGGATGCGGCCATGGCGTCGAGGGCCGCCGCATAGGCGTCGATGAACTGGTCGGCAAGCGGGTCCGGGACGACCGACGGCTGGTGGTCGACGGCGAGCAGCACGTGGTCCGTCACCGGGTCCTGGATCAGCGAGGCGCCGAAGAGGAAGCTGTTCGGCTCGTGTCGCATGACCGGCTCGCAGCCGATACGGTCGTCCACGATCCGGGCCCCGTTCAGGCGCCCGAGTGCATGGAACTTCAGGTAGCCGAACTGGCTGTCGAGCCCGGTGCCGGCCATCAGACGGGCGAGCCGGGCGAAGGGGACGCGACGGTGGGGCAGCATCTCGAGTTCCTCTCGGTGGACCGCCCTGACGAGCGCGAGCGGATCGCCGTCCGGGACCGGATCGCACACCAGCGGGACGGTGTTGAGGAACAGCCCGTACACCTCGCTGCCGCCGTCGCGTTCGAGTCGGCCGTTGACCGCGAGGCCGGTGGTGACGGTGCGGTGGCCGGTGATCTGCCGCAGGGCGTGCACATGAGCCGCCAGCGCCACCGACTTGACCGGCACGCCGGTGCGGGCGGCGATCAGGCGCAGTTGCCGAGGCGCGGAGGGCAGTACCCGCTCGGTGGTGCGCGGCAACCCGGTCCCGCTCCTGCCGGGCCACAGTTCTCCCCGGACACCCCCGAGCTTGCGCCCCCAGTAGGCGAGGGAGTCGGGATCGGTCGCGGCCTGCCGTTCGGCGACCACGAAATCGCGGAAGGCCGACCGTGGCGGCGGCGCCGGCGGCGCGGCGGGGTCGGCGGCGAGCGCGGCGTGCCGGTCGAGGAGTTCGGCGAGCAGTGAGGTGAAGCTCCAGCCGTCCAGAATCGCGTGGTGCTCGCTGACGGTGAGCGCGAAGTCGTCGTCGGACAGCCGTTGCACGCTGATCCGGAACAGCGGCGCGCGGGTGGTGTCGAACGGCGTACGACGGTGCTGCTCGAACACCGCGCGCACCGCCGGGTCCTGGGCCTCGGTGCCGCGCAGATCGGCGAAGTCCACGGGTGCCGGCAGGCCGGCGTACACGAGTTGGAGCGGCTCGCCGTCCCCCGAGAGGTCGAATGCGGTCCGCAGCACAGGATGGCGGCGCATCGCCTCGCCGACGGCCCGGCGGAAGGCGGTCTCGTCCCATGCGCCGGAGACCCGGTAGGTGTTGACGTTGTGGTAGTTCTGCGTCGAGCCGGCGATCTCCATGTGGAAGATCATGCTGAGCTGCATGGACACCATCGGATAGGCGTCCACCACGCCGGGCGGGAGCGCCGTGCGGCGCGCCGGGTCCACCAGCGCGAACGGCTCCGCCGACGCCGTCCCTGTGGTCACCGGGCGCGCCAGCGGCACCAGTTCGGCGATGGTGGTGGCGGCGAAGATGTCGCGCAGCGACACGCTCCAGCCGCGTTCGTGCAGGGCTCCGGCGAGCTGGACGGCGCGGATCGAGTCACCGCCGAGCCGGAAGAAGTCGTGGTGCACGCCGATTCCGGGTACGCCGAGCACCTGCGACCAGGCGGCGGCGAAGGTGTGCTCGGTCGAATTGCGAGGCGGCACGTGATCGTGCCGCGCCGCCGTGATGCGGGGGGCGGGCAGGGCCGCGCGGTCGACCTTGCCGTTCGTCGTCACCGGCAGGGTGTCCAGCACCGTGACGCTCGCCGGAATCATGTAGTCGGGCAGCGTGCGGGCCAGGAACTCCGCCATTCCCTCGGGTGCGCGCCCGGTGACGTAGGCGGCCAGTCGCTGGTCGCGGAGAGTGACCACACACGCCTCCACATCCGGGTGCACGCACAGGGCCTGTTCGATCTCGCCCAGCTCGATCCGGTGTCCCCGCAGTTTCACCTGGAGGTCGGCGCGACCCAGGTACTCCAGACCGCCGTCGGGCAGCCACCGGCACACGTCACCGGTGCGGTACAGGCGGGCTCCCGGTGCACGTCCGAAGGGGTCCGCGACGAATCGGCCGGAGGTGAGGGCCGAGCGTCCCCAGTACCCGTGGGCGAGGCTTGCACCGCCGACGTAGAGCTCGCCCGGCACGCCCACCGGACATGGGCGCAGCCAGTCGTCGAGGACGAGGGTGCTCAGGTGTGGCAGGGGGGCGCCGATGAGGCTGCGGCTGAAGTCGCCGGGCGTGACGGGCACGTCGTGGGTGGTGACGTGGACGGTGGTCTCGGTGATGCCGTAGAGGTTGCACAACCGGGCAGAGGGCACGGGGCGCAGGGCGAGCCAGCGCTCGACCAGGGCCGGCTCGAGCGCCTCCCCGCCGAGCATGACCCGCTTCAGGTGCGGCAGTTCGCGCGGCTCGCGGCGCAGCGCCTGCTCCAGGGAGCGCAGCCCTGAGGGGGTCAGGCAGAGGTACGACACCCGTTCGCGTTCCAGCAGGTCTGCGAACACCTCGGGGGAACGGCTGGTGGTGTAGGGCACGACGACCAGCCGGGCGCCGTGCAGCAGGGCTCCCCACAGCTCCCATACGGTCCAGTCGAAGGCGTAGCTGTGAAAGAGGGTCCACACCTGCTGTGGCCCGAAGCCGAAGTGCCGGTTGCCTGCCGCCATCAGCCGGCTCACGTGCTCGTGTGCGATGGCGGCCCCTTTGGGGCGGCCGGTGGAGCCGGAGGTGAAGATGACGTAGGCGATGTCGCCGGGCCGGACCGCCGCAGCCGGGCGGCTCGGCCGTGACACGGCGAGTTCGGCCTCCCGGTGGGCCGGCGGGTGGATCCGCCACGGGCCGCGGGGCACCCGGTCCGGCTGGTCGGTGACGACCAGCGCGACACCCGTGTCCGTGAACGCGGCGGCAGCGCGTTCGGCCGGCGCCGTCGGATCCACCGGCACGTAGGCAGCACCCGTCTTCAGCACGGCCAGCACCGCGACGGGGATGTCCGGGGTCCGCTCCAGCAGCAGGCCGACCCGGTCGCCGACGCGCACCCCCGCGCCGATGAGCGCGTGGGCGAGCCGGTTGGCCCGCGCGTCCAGTTCGGCGTAGGTCAGGCACTGGTCCTCGTGGCTGACCGCGATCCGGCCGGGGTGGGCGTCGGCGGCCTCTTCGAACAGGTGGTGCAGACAGCGCCCCTCGGGGGCCTCGGTGGCCGGAGCGGGCGTGCCCGCACCGGCCGCGGTGAACGCGCGCAGCGGACGGTCGGGGTCATCGAGTGCGGCGGCGAGCAGCGCGGCCCAGTCCCCGATCAGCCGCCGTATCGTCGCCCGGTCGAAGAAGTCGGTGGTGTACTCGACCTCGCCGCGCAGTTCGCCGCTGTCGAAGACGGAAAAGGTCATGTCGAACTTCGAGGTGCCGTTGGACCGGACCCGCCGCCGTGCCGTGGCCGGACCGAAACGCAGGGGACGGGACTCCTCGGCGTGCGTACCGAACACCACCTGCACCAGGGGCAGGTGAGGGGCCGACCGGTCGGGCAGGACCTGGTCGACGATGGTGTCGAAGGACACGGCCAGATGCTCGTATCCGTCAAGGGCGGACTCCTGGACCTGCTGCAGCAGTTCCCGGAAGGGAGTCGCGGGCTCCAGCCGGACGCGCAGTGGCAGCAGATTGACGAAGTAGCCGATCAGGTCCCGCTGTTCCGGCCGGTCGCGGGTGGTCACCGGTGTGCCGACGACCAGGTCGGCGGCACCGGTGTACACGTTCATCAGGACGGCGAACGCGGCCAGCTGGACGATGAACGGCGTCACGCCCTCCGTCTCGGCCAGTCGCCGGACGAGCGCCGCGGTGCCCGGTGCGCAGTCGAACGGCTCGGTCGCGCCGCGCTGAGTGGGCATCGCCGGCCGGGGGCGGTCGGCGGGGAGCTCCAGCCGTCCCGGAGCGCCCCGCAACCGGTCCTTCCAGTACGCGAGGTGGTCCTCGACCGGCGCGGACTGCTCCTCGGCCGCGTAGTCGGCGTACTGGGCGGTCAGCTCCGGCAACCGGGGTGCCCTGTCCTCGGTGAGCGCCGTGTAGATCTCCGCCAGTTCCCGCTCGAACACCTCCGCCGACCAGCCGTCCCAGACGATGTGGTGCACCACGACGGTCATGACTGTGCGGTGGGCGGTCTGCAGGATCACGTCGGCCGTGAGCAGCGGCCCGGCCGCCAGGTCGAGGGGCGCCCGCCCGGCGGCGTCGAGGAGGACCTCGGTGCGTGCCACCCGCTCGTCCTCGCCGACGCCGCGGAGATCGGTCACCGTGAACGGGAGGGGCAGGCGCGGGTGGATCCGTTGCCGGGGGCCGGTCCCGTCCAGCACGAAGGTGGTGCGCAGCACCTCGTGCCGCTCGGCCACGGTGGCGAGCGCCGTCTCCAGGAGGGACGGATCGAGCGGTCCGTCGAACTCGAAGACCCACGGAACGTGGTAGGTGGCCGTGCCGGGATTCCAGCGGTCGAGGAACCACAGGCCACGCTGTGCCCCGGACAGGGGCGCGTCCCTCGGCACGTCGTCTGCCGCTGCGTTCACCGTACGTCCTCCTTCCGCGCCGTAGCCTGGTCGTCCAGACATTCCGCGATTGCGCGGACCGTCTTCGCCCGGAACACCACCTGGGGTGGCACCCTGCTACCGGTCAGCTGGGACAGCCGCATCGCGAAACGAACCGCGGCGAGGGAACTGCCGCCGACCCGGAAGAAGTTGTCGTGCGCTCCGGCTCCGGGCAGGCCGAGGACCTCGCACAGGGCGGCGGCCACCATCCCCTCGGTTTCGGTGAGTGCGGTCTGCCGGGGCCGCGCGCCGGCAAGCACCGGGGCGGGCAGGGCCCGGCGGTCGGTCTTGCCGTTGGCGTTGCGCGGGAGCGCCGCCAGCACGTCGAGCGTGACGGGCACGAGGTGCTCGGGCAGGTGGCGCGCCACATGGTCGAGGACGGCGCCGGGGTCGAGCGACGGCATGCCGGTGGTGACGTAGGCGGCGAGGCGCCGGTCTCCGGGAGCCGCTTCGAAGACGGCCACGGCTGCCTCCCGTACGTGCGGATGCCGCGTCAGGGCGTCCTCGATCTCACCCGGTTCGATCCGGAACCCGCGGATCTTGACCTGGTCGTCGGTCCGTCCGCTGATCTCCAGGACTCCGTCGGGCGTACGGCGGCCGAGGTCCCCGGTGCGGTAGAACCGCTCCCCCGGGCCCCCGTGGGGGCTGGCCACGAACCGGCCGGCGGTCAGGCCCGGCTGCCCGGTGTAACCGAACGCCAGCCCGTCGCCCGAGACGTACACCTCGCCCGTGACGCCCGGAGGGACCGGCCGCAGCGCGGTGTCGAGGACATGGATCCCCTTGCCGTGCACGGGAAGTCCCACCGGGATCGAGCCCCCCGATACGTCCTGCTCCGTGACCGGGTGACAGGTGGTGAACCCGAGGCTCTCCACCGGGCCGTATCCGTTGCCCACCCGCAGGTCCGGAAAGCCGGACAGCACCTTGGAGACATGGCTGACCGAAGCCCGCTCGCCGGCCGTGAAGGCTCCCTCGAGGCCGGCGAAGGTCTGCGGGAACTCCTCGATGAGGAAGTTGAACAGGCTTGCGGAGAGCTGGAGTTGGGTTACCCCGTGCCGGGCGGTGAGGTCGGCGATGATCTGCGGGTCGGTGCGGTGCCCGGGATGCAGCACGCAGGTGCCGCCGAACAGCAGCGCGCCGTAGAGCTCCAGCGCGAAGGCGTCCCAGGCGACCGGGGAGCACTGCAGCCACACCTCGGACGGCCCGAAGCGCGCGTAGTCCTGTCCGAGGTAGGTGGCGGTGAGCGCGCGGTGGGAGACGGCCACCGCCTTGGGTCGCCCTGTGGAGCCGGAGGTGAACATCACGCAGGCCAGGTCGTCCGCGGTGACCGGCGGCCGCGGGCCGAGGGCGGAATGCCGCATCGGGGCGTCGGCCAGGTCATCGAGGTCGAGGTGGTTCGGAGCGGTGAAGGGCGGTGTGCGGTGCCCGTGGGTGAGCACGAGGCCGGCGGCGCCGGCGGTCACCACGCCGGCGAGCCGGGCGGCCGGCAGGCCGGGGTCGAGCAGGGTGTAGCCGGCGCCGGCCTTCAGGGCGGCCAGCAGTGCGACGACGAGGTCGAACCCCCGGTCCATGAGGACAGCGAGGACCGCTCCGCGCCCGACGCCCCGCTCGGCAAGGATGCCGGCCAACCGGTCGGCCCGGGCGTTGAGTTCGGCGTAGGACAGTCGCTCACCGTCGTGGATCAGTGCGGTGGCGTCCGGGCGCCGGGCGGCCTGGACCTCGAACAGGGTGTGCAGGGGAGCGCCGACCGCGGAGGCCAGGGTGCCCAACCAGCTCTCGCACAGGTTTGCGATGGTCGCTTCGTCGAAGAGGTCACTGTCGTATTCGAAGCGGCCCGTGAAGTCGGTGGTGCGGTCGTCGACGGAGATCGACAGGTCGAAGCGGGACACGTCGTTCGAGTACAGCGCCCTGGACACCGGCGTGCCGTCGAGGTCCAGGGGGCGGGTCTCCAGGGTGTGCAGTTCCAGCAGGACCTGGCACAGCGGGTTGTGGTTCGCCGGGCGTTCGTCGAGCACCAGGTCGGCGATGTCGTGGAAGGGAACGTCCCGATGCCGGTGGGCGCCGGTCAGCACCTCTCGCACCTGACGCACCAGCTCACCGAACGGCGTGTCGTCGTTCACGCGCAGGCGCAGAGGCAGCAGGTTGACGAAGTAGCCTATGAGGGAGGCGAGTTCAGGCCGTCCTCGGACGCTGGTCGGCGAACCGATGACCAGGTCGGACTCCCCGGAGCGACGGTGCAGGGCAAGGGCCAGCCCCGCCAGCAGCACCATGAACGGGGTGGCTCCGGCGCGACGGGCGAACTCGCGCACCGCCCGGGTGAGCGGCGGTGTCATCGCGAACCCGTGACAGGCACCGCGGAACGCCTGGACCTCCGGACGGGGGTGGTCGGTGGGCAGTGCCGGTTCCTGCGGCGGATCGCGCAACTGATCACGCCAGTAGTCCAGTTCGCGGCTCGAGGTGCCCGTGCGCTCCTGCCAGAGGCTGAAATCCGTGTATTGGACCGGCAACCGGGGCAGGCGGTGCGGGCGCTGTTCGCGCCGGGCCGCGTAGGCCTCCCGCAGTTCGCTCTCCAGCACCGACAGTGACGCCTCGTCCCAGACGATGTGGTGGACCAGAAGCACCAGCACGGTCTCCCCGTCCGGAACACGCAGCAAGTGGGCGCGCAGCAGCGGGCCCGCTGCCAGGTCGAAGGGCTCGCGGGCCGTCGCCGCGATCAGGTCGTCGACTCCGGCGGAGGGCACCTCGGTCACACGGAACGGGAGATCGATCCGGTCCAGGACCACCTGCCGGGGCACGTCGCCGCGCAGCCGGAAGACGGTCCGCAGGACGTCGTGCCGGGCGACGACGGTCTCCAGGGCGGCCCGCAGCAGACCCGTGTCGACCGGGCCGGCGAACCGGAACACCCAGGGCACGTTGTAGGTCGCGGAGCCCGGCTGCCACTGTTCGAGGAACCACAGGCCCCACTGGAACCTGGACAGCGGTGCTTCGGACAGGCCGGACGCGGTGAGCACCGGCCCCTCCTGGTCCACCGGGCTGCCGAGGGCCGCGGCGAACTCGGCGAGCGTCGGTGCCTCGAAGATGGTGTACGGCGAGACGGCGCCGAACACGTCGGCCACGCGGCTCACCACACGGACCGCCGTCAGCGAGTCGCCGCCCAGCTCGAAAAAGTTGTCCCGTACGTCGATGTCCGTGAGGCCCAGCACATCCGACCACACGGCGGCGACCAGCTGTTCCGCAGGGGTGCCGGGTGCCTGGCGCCCCCGCCGCGCACGCAGTGGGCCCGACGGAGCGGGCAGGGCGGCTCGGTCGATGACACCGGTCGGGGTCAGCGGCAGGGCGTCGAGGACGGTCAGGCTCGTCGGCAGCAGGTGGTCCGGCAGCCGGCTGGCCAGGAACTCCCGGGCCGCCACGAGATCCGGGGGCGCCGATCCGGTGGCGTACGCAGCGAGGGCCCCGTCGCGTACGACGACCGCGCAGGCCGACACGCCCGGATGCGCGGCAAGCGCGTTCTCGGCCTCACCCGGCTCGACCCGGAAGCCACGGATCTTCACCTGGTCGTCGGTGCGCCCGACGAACTCCAGCATGCCGCCGTCGGCCGTCCACCGGACCAGGTCGCCGGTGCGGTACATGCGCGCCCCCGGCTCCCTGCTGAACGGGTCGGCCGGAAAGCGGTGCGCGGTGGACGCCGGCCTGCCCCAGTAGCCCAGTGCCTGCAGCGGCCCTCCGATGAAGAGCTCGCCGACGGTGCCCGGCGGGCAGGACCGTAACCGCTCGTCGAGGACGTACAGTTCGCGCGGGCCCAGGGCCGAGCCGATCGGCGCCACGCCATCGTCCGTTCCGCTCGTTGCATCCGTTGCCTCCGACAGATCGGCGACCGTCGCAGTGATCGTCGTCTCGGTCGGTCCGTAGGCGTTGAGCAGCGGCACGCCCGTGCGCTCCCGCCACCGTGCCGCGGTGGCGGAATGCAACCGGTCACTGCCGGAGATCATCAGCCGCAGCCTCCGGGGAGGCTGCCCACGCAGGGCGCCCACCACCTCGCGGAAGTATCCCGCAGGCAGGTTGGCGACCGTCACGCCCTCGGTGTCCAGCAGGTCCAGCAGCTCTTCCGCGGCCGGCAACTGCCGCTCCGGCACGACCAGACAGGCGCCCGCCAACACGCCGGCCAGGACCTGTTCAATCGCCACATCGACGGTGGGGCGGGCGAAGTGCAGCACCACGTCGTCCTCGGTCAGGCCGAACCGGCGCACCGCGGTGCCGAGGTGCGCCAGCAAGGTGTGCCAGGCCACCAGAACGCCTTTGGGCGTGCCGGTCGTACCCGAGGTGTGGATGACGTAGCCGCCGCCGGTCAGCCGGCCTCGCGTCCCGTGGCCGCAGGTCCGGCCGTGAAGCCTGCCGTCGGCCAGCACCAGGGTCGCTCCCACGTCGTCGAGGAGTGACTCCGCGCGCTCGCCCGGACCGGCGGGATCCAGCGGCAGGTGGACCGCGTCGGCCCGCAGCGCGGCCAGCAGACCCGTGACGTAGTCGATCCGGTCGTCGCTGCGCACGGCGACGACCTGGCCCGCTCCTATGGTCCGGGCGAGCGCGCCGACGCGCTCGTCGAGTTCCTGGCGGGTGATGGTCCGGCCGCCGCAGCGCACCGCCGCAGCGGTCGGACGGTTACGAACGAGGGAAGGGAAGGGGACACCGCTTGCCAACATGATTCAACCCCGATGAATGAGTGACACCGATCGCTACGGCCGGCGGCGTGGACCGCGCACCGGTCGCACGGGCACGAGCAGCAGGACGTTCAGGACGGCGTCGCCCGTCCGTCCGGACCGGGCAGCCAGACGTCGTCGCGGTCCAGCGCACCGGGCGCGTACTTGCCGAGCGCGCTGATGAGCAGCTGGAGCTCCAGGGCCAGGCAGTCGACGAGCCGCACCAGCCCCTTGCGGGGGTCCTCCACGGCTGCGAGCACGGCGGCCCGGCCGAGCCCCACGGCCGCCGCGCCCAGCGCCAGGGCCTTGACCGCTCGGCCGCCTTCCCATATACCGCCCGAGACCAGCAGGTTGGCAGGCGGCGAGGTCAGCCGGCCCAGGCACTCGGCCAAGGGCAGTCCGACGTCCTGGAGGAACACGCGGGGCGCCCAGCCCGTGCCGCCCTCCGCACCGTCCACGGTCACCGCGTCGGCGCCCGCCTCGGCAGCGACGCGCACGGCCTCGGCCAGGTCCCGGCCGGGGAACAGCTTGACCCACACCCGGACCCGGGGAAAGTTGTTGCGCATCAGCCGGATCTGCTGCCGCAGGATCTCCGCGGTGAAGGTGCCGGGAGCGCTGGAGCGCAGGACCCGCCGGTCGCCCAGCACCGGATCCAGTGCGTAGCGGTCGCCGCACCGCAGGCCCGCCCCGGATACGGTATCGAGGACGGTCATCCCGCCCAGCCCCGGCTTGGCGCCCTGGCCGACCTTGAGTTCGAACGCGAGCCGACCGGACTCCAGCAGGGGCTGCGCCGCGGGGTCGCTGTGCACCAGGTTCCACACCTCGGCGTCGGCGTCCTCCGTGCTCTGCTGTACGGCCACCCCGCCGAACCCGTCGGCCACCTCCCCGCTGTAGGCGCCGATGCGGTCCAGCAGCGTGCCACCGGCGCTCTCGTCGAGCCGCCCGTATCCCCGCATGGGAACCAGGTTCTCGCCGATGACCATCGGCACCCCCAGGGCACCGGCCTGACGGCTGACGGCCAGCCCGAGGTCTCCCTCCGCGGCACGGGTGGAACCCAAGGCAGAGACATACACGGGCAGCGTGGAGCGGAAGCCGCCCACCGCCGTGCCGAGATCGACGTCCCCGTAGGTGGGCTCCCGGCCCAGCTCGATCAGGCGGGCCAACCGCTGCTCCATGAAGACGGGGGGCACCAGCCGCATCCGCTCCAGCGGATCGGTGGCTTGAGGGGGCGACGACCCGAACAGCACGTGCCCGTAGTCGTCGGCCGCCGGGAACACGGCTGCCGTGCCGAGGCGGGCCCGCTGCCTGATCTCCTCCTCGGGGAACCCGGGTGCCGTCAGGTCGCTCATGGCGAGACCACACCCGGCAGCTTGGGGAACGCGCTGGCCTGCCATACGGCGTCGAGCCCGGCGACATAGCGGGTCAGCCGCTCGATGCCGATACCGAACCCCGAACTGCGGGGTATGCCCTCGCGTACCAGGTCGAGGTACCACCCGTATTTCTTCGGGTTCTCTCCGGTCTCCCGCATCCGAGCGATGATCTCGGGATAGCTGTGGGTGCGCTCGCTGCCACTGCACAACTCGCCGTATCCCTCGGGCGCGATGAGGTCGAAACTGCGCAACCGGCCCGGCTCGGTGCGGGATTCGCGGTCGTAGAAGCCCCGCGATCCTTTCGGGTAGTCGGTCACGAAGAAGGGCCGGTCGGCCTTGGCGGACAGCAACGCCTCGGCCGCCCAGTCCAGTTCGGCGTCAAGGCTCTGTTCGTGGCCGTTCTCGCGCAGCCGGGCGACGGCTTCGGTGTGCGTCATGCGGTGGAATGCACCCTGGGTGAGGTGGGTGAGGGCCCGCACGTCGCGGTCGATCAGGGCGAACTGCTCGGTGAGGTCGGCGACGGTCTCGCGCACCATGTGCACCACCAGTTCCTCGACAAGCTGGACGGCCTCGTCGCGGCGCGCTCCCGCCACCTCCACGTCCAGCTGGTGGAACTCGGCGAGGTGACGGCCGGTGTCGGCCGTCTCCGGCGGTTCCAGGCGGATGTTGGGCGCGACACAGAAGATCTTCGGAAAGGTCCGCAAGGCCGCCTGCTTGTACAGGATGACGCTGCTCATGAGCTTGTACCGGTGGCCGTAGTAGTCGATGTCGACCTGCTTGGACCCGCGGGCGCCCGGGTCGGTGACCGGTCCGGAGATCGGCGGCAGCAATTCGACGAAGCCCGCCTCAGCCAAAAACCGGCGTGCGGAGAGCAGCAACGCGTTCTGGACGCGCAGCACCGCCCGCGTGCCGGGGTCGGACAGATGCCGGCCCGGGGACGGCAGAACCGCGGCGCCCGGTGCAGTCACTTCATTCGCTTCACTCACAGTTGTGTTCCCCCTTGATGGCCTTCCCCGGTGGGGCTGTGCTTCAGGGTGGCGGCTGCCCGCCGGTCGTAGGTACGCCGCACGAACGACAGCGCGGCCAGCAACTCGGCCGAGCCGGGGTCCGCGTGCCGGTCCACTGCAGACGCGGGGACGGGCATCGAACCGACGGCCGACCAGTGCAGGCGCCCGTCCTGGTCGAGCCGCCCGCGGGACCGGCCGCCGTTGTCCGGATGCAGGCAGTACGGGATGTCGAGGTAACCCTTGTGGAAAGCGTCGACCAGGGCGTCGCCGAGATCCGTCCGCAGGTCCAGGACCGCGTCGATCAATGCCCTGGCCTCCGCCTCGATACCGGTGTCCGGCACGGTCGCTTCCGGGAGCCGGCATCCTGCGCCGGCCGCGGCGGCGGCTGCCTGTTCGAGGGCCCGGACGTTCTCCGCGATCGTGGGGATGCGGTACGCCTCGGCCGTGGTCTTGACGATCAGCCGAGCCGCCCCGGTCCGCACGCAGAGCCGGGCCGCGTCCTCCAACAGGAGCCGGGCGCCGGCCGGTGTACGCGGAAACACCCCCATGTACGCGTACACCACGACATGCCATTCGACGTCCGGCAGGAGTTCGGAGGCGATCCGGCGCAACGCGGCCACCGCCTCCTCGTCCTGGCGGCTGTTCGCCTGCTGGGTGTAGCTGAGCGAGATGCTGCGCAGCCCCTGCTCCCGGAAGAACATGCCCTCCAGCACGCTCATGGCCACCAGCAGACCCGGCGGGCAGAGCTGCCCCATCAGACATCCGCCGAACGTCTCGAGGTGCGGCTCCACACCTTGTTCCCGGCGTTCGGCGAGCATCCGGCAGCAGCGTCTCCAGGCGCCGACCGCCGTACGCAGCGGGGTACGGCTGTAGGGCAGGCAGTACGACACCGGTCCGCCCTCGGTCGCCGCCAGGCCCGTCTGTGCCAGGGCGGTGAAGATGCGTTCGGGGTCCGCCGACCCGTGCCGCACCTGGACCGGGAAACTCGGATCGGCCACTCCCCGAAGCACCCGGCGGGTGACGTCCGGGCCCAGGGAGACCAGCGGGTAGCCGTTGAGCTCCAGTCCGGCGGCCACCGACCGGTGCGCCTCAGCGAAGTCACCGGTGCGGGTGTAGCTGTCGAGGGTGATCGTCCCGACGGTGGTGGCCGCCGCGCGCTTGGTGGCGAGCAGCCCCGCTCTCATCTGCAGGGGATCCTGCATGCCCATCCTCGGCTGGACCACCAGCGTCCCCGACTCCTGGGCACGTCTCACGAAGCCACCGAACGCCGTCACGCCGGCAGCTCCGCACAGAGCGAGGACACATAGGCACAGAACTCGTCCACCGCCGCGCCGCCCTCGAAGACCTCGTCGAAGCCGGCCGCCCGCAGGGCCCGCGACCGCGCTCCCCCGTCGGTACCGCCGATGCCGAGGCTGCCGCCGATGACCACGGGAGCCTCTCGTGTTTCCGGGCACGACCGCAGCCGGGCCACGATCCGCTTGCCGTCATGAAATCCGTGCCCGTTGACACTGCAGACGACGATCAGATCAGGTCGCCTGTGGCAGCATTCGTGCACGATCACCTCGTCCGGTACGCAGGGGCCCAGATTCGTCACCCGGTGACCGAGCTCGGTCAGCAGGACCTGCAGATAGGTCAGGTTCCAGGTGTGTGAATCGGAGGCCACCGTCGTCAGCACGACATCCATGCCTGATCGCTCAGCCCTTCCCGGTTCGCGGCGCGTTCGTCGGCCGGTCGGCGGGCCCACGGCGGATGCCGACAGGCCCGATGCGGAACGCTATGGCCGGGGCACTCGGGGCATCGGCAGTTCATCCGGCAAGTGGTCGGCGCCATCGGCCGACCGGGGAGTGTCCCTCGCGGGCGCGTCACCAGGTCGGCCCTTCGACCCGGCCCGGGACCGCCCGGTCCAGCAGAGAGACGCTCCTGCTCGAACGGGCTTCACCAGCAGCGATGCAGCCCACGCCGTCCGTCCTGTGACGCCCGATGGGAGGAGGAACTGCCGCGTGCCTGCTGCCGTGACTGCGCCGACCGGGCCCTGACGAGTTCAACGCACGGAATGACCCGTCCATCACCAGTAACTGGTCAACCCGAGGCCGATAGCACCGATGATGATGCCGATCATCATGACGGCAAGGGAAAGGATGAAGATCCCCCAGCATGAGAAGGACGCGTCGAGGCCGACCATGCCGCCCTGTCACCCCGCAAAGTCACCGGTCTGCTCACCTGCCATCCCGACCGCCTGGGCGAGGACCAGTGCGCCCTGCGTGACCAGCTCACCGGCGCCTGTCCCGAGATGACCGTGCCGGCCGACCAGATACGCACCTTCGCCGAACCACTGACTCCGCACACGGACAACACCGGGAGCCGGCGGCCTGGATCACCCGGGCTCGAGGTGCTGACCTGCCGTTTCTGCACTCCTTCGCGAACGGTCCGGAGCGCGACCGCGCCGCAGTCGATGCCGTCCTCACCCTGCCCTGGCACAACGGCCGAACCGAAGGCGCCAACACAGAGATCAAACTTCTCAAGCGCCTGATGTACGGCCGCGCCGGACACCGGCTCCTGCGCCGGATCGTCCTGCTCAACTGAGATCAGGGATGGAAGGCGTCCAATCGGGAAGAGCCCGTGAGGCCGTCGTGAACATGCACGGGGTGCTGTCTCCGTTTCGAAACCGCGGGATCAACGCGGCAGCGGAGATCAACGAGCGAGCCGAGGCCGTGTTCGGGGCCGAGGTCGAGAGTGAAGACGTCGTTCGACAGGAGCACCAGGCTCAATTCGTCCGTACTATCCACCAAGATGTGGAACAGCGGTCGCACTCCCGCCGTCACACGGCGCCAGGCACCGGACCGGTCGCCTCCGGCAGGCGGCTGTCCAGCCGCCAACCCCTTCACAGCCCCCAGTCGCAGGAGGAGTTCGATGTCTACCGACAGAGCCGCCACCGGCCTGACAGACCAGTACCGCTCACGAGTGGCCGCTGACCTGGAGTCCAACGGCCGCGAGCAGGAGCGTCTCGCCACCGAGATCGCCGCTCTGCAGAAGCAGCTGAGCGTGCTGCAGCACGAGCAGTCGGTTCTGACGCACGTCCAGGAGGTACTCGGCGCCGCCCCACAGGCGCAGGCCCTCGCCGCCGACGACAGCTCGGTTCCCCCGCCTCGTAAGAGGACACCCGCCTCTGCCGCATCCCACAAGGCAACGCGAGCGAAGAAGCCAACCGGCGGGAACGGCAAGCCGACCAGGAAGGCCGTGCCGGAGAAGGCTTCTGCCGCGAAATCGGCTGTCACCACACCCACGTCGTCGCAGCCGACGCTGGTCGAACTCGTCCGCGACCACCTCGCCCAGCACCACGAGCCCCGCTCCGCGGCCGAGGTCGCCGCATCGCTCGGCCAGGCCCACCCCGACCGCGGCGTCAAGACCACGGTCGTGCGCAGCACTCTGGAAGGACTCGTCGCCAAGAACCGCATCCAGCGCACCCGGCAGGGCAGCTCCGTCTTCTACAGCGCCCCCGCGACCGAGATCGACGACACTCCGGCCGAACCCCAGCAGAGTGCGCCCGTCGAGCCGACGGGCAGCTGAGCCGTCGATCTCAAGCCGCGGGGATGCCGGTGCGCTGAGGAGGGAAGCCGGCTGAAGAGCGGCGGCCGGGAAGGCCGAGGCGCAGGCTGCTCCTTCGGGTGCGCCTTCGGGTCGGCAGTCCTCCGCCGTGTCGGGCCGCGTTCGGAGGCCGACGTCGTCCCTCTGTGGAGGCGCACGGCAGTGTGCCCTGTACGGCGGAACGTTGGCCGGTTCCTTGTCCCCCTGCTCGTCGCAGCGCTCGAACTCGTCCGCTCGTGTGCCGGAGCGCCGGCACGGAGAACCGTCGGAACGCGCCCGGGAGTTCGGCCTCAGATGCCGGAAGATCACGGGCATCGGTGATGCGCAGGCGGGTGAGGAGGACGACGTGACACCTTCCGGGCGGGGTCGGTGCTGGACAGTCTGGAAGACCGCGCGGTTCGAGTGGTGCTCCGGTCACCTCGTTCGAGCAGTTTGCGCTGCCGGAGTGGACGGGCCGACTGCTCGGGCATGCGTCGTTGCACGGTCAGCCCGCCGGGGTCAGACTCGCGGCCTTGTGTCTCACCGCGCGCACCCCGCTGCACGGCCGGGGGAAGACCGGGCTGCGGCCGCTCGCCCGGCTGTGCGCACCGGGCTCCCCCGCTGCCGGCGGCGGGACGCTCACCGCGCTGCGGACCGCGGGCCGACTGGACACGCTGCGCGTGAACAGCACCGGGAAGCAGCCTGCCGCCTGCCGTCTCGGTGAGATCGCACGCCGCCTCGTACCCGTCTGCGGCGCTTCTCCTGCGCAGAGCGCCATCTGCGCGAATGCACCGGCCGGTGCATTCGCCCTGGCGGATCGGGCACACTCCCATGGGCGCCGCCACGGCCGTCCAGCCCCGCTGAGCGCCGCACTCGCCTTCCACGCCCGGCAATCCCTGCCCCGATTCCCCAGCGGCAACGAACTGGCACAGTTCCTCACGGCCGTCCGGCAGGAGGGCCGACTGGAGATCATCGATGACGCCGGGCAGCCGGTGCGGCCCGGACACCGGTACCGGGGTCATCTGGCGGTCGCAAAGGCCGAAGCCCGCAAGCGGTACGCGCTCTCCCCGCGGCGGGACGCTCCCCGCGCAGCCGCGCGGTGCCCCGCGGCGCCCGGCGCGGGAATCTGGCTCGTTCCCGGGGCGCGCGCCATCCTGGATCCGGGGTCCGTGTGAAGACCCGCAGCAACCGTGCAGCGACGCGCAACTTGTACGAATACCTGACCCAGTGCAGCGCGAAGGGCAACTCAGTCACTGCGCACGATCGATTGCCCCTGGCGCAAGCCCCCGGGCTCCGGGCCGCACCCACACTGCCCGGCCCGACTCGGCCTGCATCAACGGGCACCCTGGAAGGGTGCACCGGTCTCGGAACTCGCATGCAAGTGACGGCGTCCGCCATGCACGCAGCAACTCGCTGAAACCGCTCGCCCCGCGGACTCCACCCAGGATTCTCGCACCTTCGGCTATCCTCCGAAAGGTTCCCCAGGGTAGTGCAGGGCCCGCCGGAGCCGGCTTCGCCCCACGGCCGGGCGACAACTCGCCGGGCGAAGTCCCGTGTTCTCCTCCCCGTACGCCGATGGTGCCCGACGGCCTTCTCGGATTCTCGAAGGAGCATAAATTGCGTGTGCATGAGCCTGTCCGACGGCGCCCGCAACTGACGGGGTTTCGCGCAGTAGCAACAGTTGCGGTGTCCGCGGCCCTCGTCATGCCCCTTGCCGCGACCCCGTCGAGTGCGAACACGATCCACGAGAGCGCGGCGGTCCACGAGAGCGCAGCCGCCGGCCCTCGGACCCTCTCGGCGGTCCGACAGGACGGCACTGCGGAGACACGCGCTCATCTGCACGATTTGGCAAGGAAGTTGGTGGAAGAAGGAGTGCCTGGGGTGATCGTGCGGGTGGACGACGGTCACGGCAGGCCCATCGAGATCTCCGAGCAGGCCGCCTGGACGAAGAAGGACCATCGGCTCAGAGCGGACGACGAGGTGCGAGAAGCGTCCAACACCAAGACGGTGATGGCCACCCTCGTCCTGCAACTGGTCGCTGAGCACAGACTCGCCCTCACCGACCCGGTCGACAAGTGGCTGCCCGGCCAGGTGCGCAACGGCAGGGCGATCACCCTGCGCATGCTGCTCAACCACACCAGTGGGTTGTTCGACTACACCGAGGACCCCGCCCTCGTCCCGGCCCTCACCGGCCGGGACTCCCGCGTATGGACGTCGACGGAAATCCTGAGCCTGGTGAGCGGACACCCGGCACTGTTCGAGCCCGGCACCGAGTGGTCGTACAGCAACACCAACTACATCGCGATCGGCGCCGTCCTGGAGAAGGTCACCGGTAAGAACCTTGCGGCGCTGGTGCGGGACCGGATCGCCGGACCCCTGGGGCTCCGGCACACCTTCTACGCCACCGGCTCCACCTGGCACGACCGGCACGCGCACGGCTACGAACCTGACGCCGCCCACATGCCACCGGACGTCCCCGACGAGTTCAGGAACTACGCCGGACCGCAGCACGACGACCACGTGGACGTCACCGGCGACTACGTCACGGCCGACGGAGCGGATGCGGCGATCGTGTCCACCGCCGGTGACTGGTCCCGTTTCTACGGCGCACTGATGTCGGGCCGCCTGCTGCCCGCCGCCCAACTGGCCGAGATGCGCACCACCGTGCCGGAGGACGGGCCAGGAGACCCGGACGAGCTCGGCTACGGGTTGGGCATCGAGACGGCGAAGACCTCCTGTGGCACGGTCTGGGACCACGTCGGCGTCGTCCCGGGCTATGCGACCTACAACGTCACCGACTCCACCGGCCATCGCACGGCCGCCTTCTTCTTTGCCACATCCACTCTCAACAAGCAGGCGCACCGGACCGGCGCGGCCCTGATGGACGCGGTCAACTGCGCCATGTTCGACTGACCTGCGCATGTCCGTGGGAGCCGCCGCCGGATCACGATACGAAACGCCTACCGGTAGTTCGTCGAGTCCGGCAGTAGAGGCCGATGCCGTGTCCGGTGGTGACCGCGTCGATCAGGTCCTGGAGCTCGGCGGGCGGGATCCGTGTCCGTCCATACTCGCCACCACCGGCTGAGGGTGACGGCGGGGGCGAGCCAGGAACGGATGGCTCGTAAGGCTGGCTTCGTTCACGTGAAGTAGCAGCGTTTGATCAGCAGTTTGAGCAGCAGTTGACGATCTTGAGTGCTGCAGATGCTCACGAGGAATTGACGTCGCCGTGGTGCGGTACCCCTGGAGTGCGGCAGAAGCGGTCCGTTCTTGATCACCGGTCGTCAGAATCCCGGCGTTCGGATGCTGCCGATGGGCTGGAAGGCCAAGCCATGGACGATGACCGCTGGGCCGACCGGCCGGAACGGTGGGTCGGCACGGACTGCGACGTGCGGGCGGTCGTCAGCGCGATCCCGCGGGAGGCCAAGGACGGCTTCAGGTACGACGAGGTCCCCTGGCAGCGGTTCCGCCACTTCCACGGCCCGGGCGAGGAGATCCCCGACCTGCTCGCCACACTCGCGTCCCAGGACGCCGAAGCTGCCGACAGGGCCTTGCGGCAGCTCTGGACGTGTCTTCACCATCAGGGCAGCACGATCGCGGTGGGAGCACTGGCGGTACCGTTCCTGCTCCGGATCGCGGCGACCGCGCGCCCCGAACTCCGAGCCCGAACCCTTCGCCTGATCGCCGAGATCGGCCGGTGTCAGCACATGGGGGACGGATCGCGGGAAGGCCTGCTCCAGGTCGCCGAGGAGCCGTTGATGATCGAGGGCAGCACGATGTGCCCGGTGGACTGGACGATCCAGGCCGCCCGTCAGGCCGTCACGGACGACCTGCACCTTCTGCTCCCGCTTCTCTCCGACCCCGACCCCGAGGTCCGCTCCGTGACCGCCTACGTCCTGGCGGCGGCGGCCGACGGGCTTTCACACGTCTCCTCTGCTCTGCAGTCCAGGCTGGCGGAGGAAGACGATGCGGTAGTCCGGGTGAGCCTGGTCCTGGCGATCGCCCAACTCGCCCGCGAACATCAGGATGAACATGCTCCCAGGTGGGCCCGGGGCCTGTGGTCGGATCCCGGGCGACCGCCCGAGGTCCGCATCGGCGCCGGCCCGGCCTGGCTGTGCCTCGTCACCGGCCCCGCCCCCGACGAGCTCCGCGCCCTCCTCACCGACCATGGCACCCGTCAATACGATGGCCTGCTCCAGCCGGTGCCATGGCTCACCTGGATCGACCCCACCGGCGTCGGGCTGCGCAGTTGCATCGACGAAATGCTCACGGCGAACGTCCCCGAAACAGTGCTTGACGATCCTTGGGGTGGAGGACCAGCAAGCTGAACCATGCAGCGGTCAGACGGCTTCGGCGAGCACTTCGGTCCGCGCCCGGGTCGCGGCGAGGCGGTAGGAGTCGGTGCCGGTCTCGATGATGGTGCCGTTGAAGGTCAGGCGGTCGACGATAGCCGCACAGAGGCGGGGTCGGCGAAGGTCCTGGACCAGCCATGACGGGCTCGCGGGTTCAGCACGGTGACCATCGACAACGACATCGGCCTGCCGGAGCGAACCCTCGCGGCTCTGGGCCGACCCGCGTGGATCGACCGGGTGTTCGGCGACCTCGCGGTGAAGGGCCGGGCGACGTCGACCCGGCGCGGGTATGTGCAGATCTTCAAGGAGTTCCACTGTCCCGGGCGGCGGCACCGGGCACGGACGACTGAAGTCGCTTGCACTCTCTGACGGCGGATCATCGACTTCAGGCACGTCTACCGGGCCACTGGGGATCGGCCGAGCGACAGACCGCGCCTGCGCGCCGATCTTGACGGGGCGGATGCCGACGTTCACCCACCCCGGTGTTCCTGGGCGGCCAGGAGCGGGCGGGGCTCAGGGGCGGACGGCCGCGACCAGTTCGTCGGTCGTCACCACCCGGGCGAAGCCCCCGCCGTGCAGCGAGACGGCACTCGCCCGGGCCAGTTCGTCGGCCGTCAGGCACCAGCCGTTCGGGCCGGTCAGATCGAAGGTGTGGGTGGCGTCGAGGGCGACCAGCACGTCGTAGCCGAGGTTGCCGCCCATGCGGGCGGTGGTCTCCACGCACATGTTGGTCTGGATGCCGGCCAGTACGACCTGGGTGATATCTGCCGCTTCGAACCAGTCGTCAAGGTCGGGGGTGCCGTAGAACGCCGAGTTCACGGACTTGGTGACGAGCAGCTCCGGCCCGCCGCCCTTGCCGCGCCGCTCCTCGACGTACGTCTTGAAGTCGTTGCCCTCGTACCCGGTCCGCAACGGCGAGCCGGGCTTGTCGGAGTCGTGTCGTACGAAGACGACCGGCCGGTTCGTGTCCTGCCAGGCCGCGATCAGGGAGGCGATGTTCTCGTCGGCGGCCGGATTGTTGCGCGGGCCCCAGAACTCCCGTTCGTCGAAGCCCTTCTGCACGTCCACCACTACCAGCGCCGTGTTCTGTGTGATCTCCATGTTCACGATCCTGCCGTCCAACCAGCAGGTTTCACAGAAGGCGGAAAGACAGCGATCGATGGTTTACTGCCAGGATGACCCGACCGGCACCGGCCCACCGCATCGCCCTGCTCGCTTTCCCCGGCATCCGCGCTTTCGACGTCTCGGTAATCACCGAGGTGTGGGGCGCGGACCGCACCGACCGCGGGGTGCCCGCGTTCGAGCTGCGCCGGGTGGCCGCGGGCCCCGAACCGGTACCGCTGCGCGGCGGGCTCGCGCTCGCCCCGGACCGCACCCTCGCCTGGCTGCCCCGCGCCGAGCTGATCCTGGTGCCGGGCCTGGACGACCATGACACCCCGGCGCCCGAGCCGGTCCTGGCGGCACTGCGCCGCGCCCACGTCCGGGGCACCACCATCGCTGCGCTGTGCGGCGGTGCCTTCACGCTTGCCCAGGCGGGACTGCTGGACGGCCGCCGCGCGCTGACCCACTGGGCGCTGACCGATCTGCTGCGGGCCCGGCACCCACGGGTGCGGGTCGAGCCGGACGCCCTGTTCATAGAGGACGGCAATCTGTGGACGTCCGCCGGCACTGCCGCCGGCATCGATCTGTGTCTGCACCTGGTACGCACCGCGCACGGCGCGGAAGCGGCCGCGACGGTCGCCCGGTCCATGGTCACTGCGCCCTTCCGGACCGGTACCCAGGCCCAGTTCATCGAGCACCCGACCCCGCACGCCGACCGCGACGCGGACGTGCTGGCCCAGGTACGCACCTTTGCTCTGGCGCATCTCGGCGAGCCGCTCACCGTGTCCGCGCTCGCCGCGCGTGCCGGGATGTCGCGACGTTCCTTCGCCCGCCACTTCGCTGCGGCCACCGGAACCACTCCGCTGCGCTGGCTTCTGGACCACCGCATCGCGGCGGCCCAGAAACTCCTCGAACGCACCGATCTGCCCATGCCGGAGATCGCCCGCCGGTCCGGTTTCGGCAGCGAGGTCACCATGCGCCAGCACTTCGCATCCCGGCTGGCGACCAGCCCGCGCGCCTACCGGGCGTCGTTCGCTGCACCGGACGGGCCCAGCAGATAGCGGGGCAAGGAGGTCCCCGGAAATCCGGTCCTGGCTGCGATCCGGCTGGAAGCGGGGCTGACGATCCTGCGGGAGCGTCAGGGTGAGCTCGGCGATCCGCCGCCCACCGCCGGACCGGCGCAGGCCGAACGTGCAGACCCCGGTCGAGATCATCTGGTTGCTCTCGCCGGTGTTCCTCGTCTGCACCAGACAGGCCCGCACTTCAGCGGTGGTGGCGTCCATCGTCGTGACCACCGCATTGTCCAGGTGGTGCCGCACCCTTCCGGTCCGGGCCGTGCGCCCGTCACGGATGAAGTCGAGCACCGCCGTGCCTCCGGCGACCGGGCCGAGCACTCCCTGCCCGGGCATCGTGAAGGTCCAGGTGATGTCTTCGGCCAGGACAGCTTCCGCCTCGGGCGCATTCAGCTGGTCCAAGAGGTGGGCGTACTTCGCGACCGCCTGCTGGAGTTCGGCGATCACGAGACCACCCTCAGCACGATCTTGCCTTGGATGTGGCCCTGCGCGGCCCGCATGTGTGCGCCGGCCGCCTCGGACAGCGAGTAAGTGCTGTCCACTCCGACCTGGAGCTTGCCCTCGTCGAACAGGCGCCCGATCTCGGCGAGTTGGGGGCCGTTGGACCGTACCTGAATGTTCGAGACTGTGATGCCCAGACGCGCCGTCTCTTCCGGGTCGTACTGGGCGAAGAACACCGGAAGCATGCTGCCGCCGCGCTTGAGCACGGTCAGGAAGCGTGAACTGTCCGGGCCGCCAACGGTGTCGATCACCAGATCGACGCCGCTGACCACGTCCGCGGCCTGCGTCGTGGTGTAGTCGATGCACTCATCGGCGCCGAGCTTGCGCAGGAACTGCTCGTGCCGGCCCGAGGCCACCGCGATGACGTGTGCCCCCTTCCATTTCGCCAGTTGCACCGCGAAGTGGCCCACTCCACCGGCGGCCCCATTGACCAGCACGGTCATCCCTGGCGTGATCGGCACCGGCTGGTGCACCTGGCCGGTGAAAGGAGACGGCACGTCGTGGCCGAGATCAACCAGGTACTGCCAGGCCGTAAGCACAGCCATCGGCGCCCCAGCCGCCTGCACGTGGTCGATACCGGCCGGCTTGTGCGCCAAGTCCGAAGCCCGCGCGGCCACGTACTCGGCGTACGTCCGGCCGTCGAATCCGGGGAACCGCAGCATGCCAAGGACCTCGTCGCCGACGGCGAACCCCGGCACGTCCGGAGCGACCGCCTCCACCACACCCGACATGTCCGTTCCAGGAATCAGGGGGAACTCCAGCGCCGGCCTCATCTCTGCCGGCATGACCTTCATCCCCTCACGCAGGTACCAATCCGGCGGGTTGATGCCCACGGCGTGCACCCGGACGAGCACCTCGCCCGGGCCGATCTCGGGAACCGGCACCTCGTCGTACTGCAGAACTTCCGGCCCGCCCGCTTCGTGGAACTGAATCGCCTTCATCACACCTGTCGCTTTCTCGGGGAAACGTTGCATCTTCAGTCAAGGCCCAGGACGGCATGACAGTCCAAGGCCGGTTCGGCAACCCGGTCATTCCGAAACAGCATGACGCGTACGCTGCAAGGGTGAACGATCTCGGGCAGGACCTGGAACTGCGGCTGGTGCGCTACTTCACCGTGGTGGCGGCACACCAGCACTTCGGCCGGGCCGCCGGCGAATTGCACGTGGCCCAGCCGGCGCTGAGCCGCCAGATTCAACGGCTCGAGAAACATCTCGGCACACGACTGCTGGACCGCACCCCCCAGGGCACCCGGCTCACTCCGGCCGGCCAGACGTTCCTCCCCCGGGCCCGAGCCCTGCTGCAGGCCGCCCGCCAGGCAGAGCTGGCCGTACGTGAACAAGCCCAGACCGAACGAATCGCCATCGGCTACGTCGAAGACCTGGTGGTCACTGCCGCCGTACGGGAACTGCGCCGCCGTTACCCGGACGCCGAGATCACCACCCGGCATCTGAGCTGCCGCGACGTCAGAGCACTCTCCGACAAGCGCGTCGACGCCCTGATCACGCGAGCCCCGCTGCCACTCGACGCCGACGACCTGTTCACCACCCCGCTGTACGAGGAGCCCCGGATGCTCGTGGTCCCGCGCGGCCATCCCTTGGCCGACCGCGCGTCGGTGACCGCGGAAGAACTGGCCGGCGAAGAAGCGGCGCAGTGCGCGTTCGAGACCGCAGACTGGGCTTCCTACCGAATCCTCGGGGCCGGCGTGCCGCCGGTCGAGAGCTACGAGGACAAGCTCGAACTCGTCGCGAGTGGCGAGGCGATCGCCGTGCTACCGGTCGGCGACCGGCGCAGTTCACTGCGTCCCGACCTCGTCACCGTCCCGATCGAGGGCGCTCCCCCCAGCCAGGTCGTCCTGATCAGCCGCAAGGGCGACCCGAATCCGATGATCAGGAATCTCCGGCTTGCCGCCAAAGCCGTCCTGACCGGGACCGGGCCGACGATGACCATGAGCGGCAGATCTACCAGGGCGTCCGAGTAGAGTTCCGCCGACTCGCCGCAGGCTGAACACCGCTCGCCGCAGGAACTGCCCGTCTTGTCGCCGCCCCCTCTCGAGAAACGACAACGGCCTGTGCTCTCCTCGTAGGGAACACTGCATCCTGAGGAGTCTGCGGCGCTGGCGCGCGAGCAGCACGCAACCACGGCCCGGCCCGGTCACGTCAGCGAGGGCAAGCATTCGGACCAGTTCTCGCCGGCGAGCGTGGCCCAGCGGTCGGATGTCTTGGGGCGGATGCCGAGCAGGCCGGCGACGACCACGGGCGGCAGATCTACCAGGGCGTCCATCATGGCGGCGTTCCGAGCCGCGCGGACGGGCAGACCGTGGTGTCTCAGGGGGCCAGCGAGATCGAGGGGGGTTACGCGGGCGTCCAGGGTTTTGGCCTGACAGGGGGTATCTGTGCCCGGTCGTGGTGCTGTTCCGGGGTGTGCTGTGCCGGAGCTGACCCTCGATGAGACGGGCGAGCTTCGGGGGGAGCACGAAGGGGCGCTGTTCGACCGTCAGGGAGGTGTTCTCCTGGTCGCGTCGGATGTGGTCAGCGGTGAGCTCGACGATGCGGGTGAGGGGAGGACATACAGGGTCCATCGCATGATCGAGGTCTGTCCGGGTCCACGCTGTGAGGCCGAGGGCGGTCAGGGGTCTGCGGCAGTCGCGGGCGGTGCGGCGTAGGGCGGCGGCGATGTCGGTGCGGCCATCCGCACCGTGTTCGCCCAGCCCGGCCAGGACGCCGTCCGCCGTCCGCCCGACACGGCCGCCGACATGCTCGGAGCACAATTCCCGCAGGTCAAGCAGACGCTCCTGAAAGCCAAGGACGACCTCACGGCTCCCAAGGAGCCGGGGCGCGCTCAGTAACTCCCACTCCGGATCGGTGAGTTCATGACGACAAGTCACCCCACCACGATCCACCATTCGATGATCTCTGAAGACGGGCCCCAGGGTGCCCGGGCCGAGGCTCCCAGTCCATGGCGGTCCGGCGGACGCCGCCCGGAACCGCGCACTCGGTCACATCACTGCGGCGATGTGTCGCCGTCCCGTTCCACGGTGGTGGAGACACCGGCCGGTCCCTGTGGAGGCAGGGCCTGGTTCTCGGGCACGTCCTCCTTCTTGGGATGGTGGGTGCCCCGCGGCGGGCCCGCCCAGCTCGCGAAGTCGTCGTCGAGTTCGTCGTAGTCGGCGGCGTCAGGCTGCGTCATCGGCGTCTCCTCGGGTGTCGCGGCGCGGTTCGTGGAATTCCAGGAGGTCGACGTCGGCGGCCCGGACGTACAACCCGGCCGTGCCGCTCATCCGTGGTCCGAAGGTGCCGTCCGGCTCCATCCGGTACTGGGACTCCAGGTAGAGGTCACCGGGCTGCGGATAGGCGGAGGCACGCGAGCGCGTTCCGTACCAGCCGCCGGCCCAACCGCCGTTCTTCAGCCGGACCCGGACGAAACACGCCCCGCGGTCCCGGAAGAGAGCGTCCCACGCGGTGGGGGTCCCCTCGTGCACGGCGGCGCGCCGGCGCCGGATCCAGTACGCCTCCGCCCACGCCACCAGCGTCGGCACGACGACGACGAGAAACAGCAGCCACAGCCCGGCCTCCCGCGGCTGCTCGGCGACACCGGTCAGAGGCCGCTTCCCCCCGCCCCGCAGCAGCCGTATCAGGTGGGGACCGACGGCGATCAGATATGCGGCGTCGAGCAGGACTCCGACGGCGAGGGCGTGCACAAAGCGGTTGTTCACCTCCTGCTCGGCCTCGCGGATCCCGAGGAGCCGCTCCCTCGCGAAGAGGTAGGAGGTGCCGGGCAGAACCAGCAGCACCAGGATCGCGAGTTGCTGAACGGTACTTGGTGTCATGGTCCGCTCCCCCGCTCGCGCGCGCTGACGGCCGCGTTCCGGGCCAGTGTGCTCAGTGCGGCGAGGTCCAGATGATAGGCGCGGGTCTTCACCCACTCGGCCGGGGACGGCTTGATCAGCTCCACTTCCCGCCCGGCCCGCTTCATCAGCTCGATCGTCGCCGGCTCGTCGTCCTCGTGGAAGGCGAGCCGGGCGCCTACGAGCAGGAGGAATGCCGCCAGCAGGCGTTCCCGGGGCCGGGCGCGCCGCTCCAGCAGGGCCAGGGCACGGGAGAAGCACGTCCTCGTGCGCGGCACGATGCCCCGCAACGCGCTCTCCACACCGTCGTCGACCAGAGCGCGCACCTCGCGCAGGACACCGGGGCCGAGCGGCGGCGCGTCCGCCGGGTCCCCGATGCGCCGGTCCGCCTCCAGCAGGAGCCGGGTCGTCTCCCGACGCATCGACCGGGCACCCCCGAGCGACTCGGTCAGCACCAGAACCCGGTCCAGGACGGCGATCGCGTCCGCCACCTGTCCACGGTCGAGGAGCGCCTCCCCGAGCAACCGGGAGGCCCGTGCGGTTTCCGGCTGCCGGTCCGCCGCCTCGAAGACGGCACGGCACTCCTGGAGGAAGGCGAACTCGGCCTCCCCGGTCGGCCGCCCGGCCTCCAGCGCCAGTAAGGCGTTCGCACCGGCCTTGAACAGCGTCTCCTCGTCGCGGCCACGGCGTGCGTGCGTCCAGCTCTCGAGATACGCGGCGAGGCCCTGTTCGAGGTCACCTGCCTGGCTGTGGGCGACCCCGAGGTTGAGCAGGACGTGGCCGAGCAGTGCCGGGTCGTCCGCCACCCGGCCCCTGGCGATCCGCTGCGCCCGCAGCCCTGCGGCGAAGGCCTCGTCGTAGCGTTCCTCCTGGGCGTAAGCCAGGCAGAGCGAGCCCAGTGTGGAGGCCACCTCCCTGTCCGAGAGCGTGCGCCGGACGGCCGGGGTGTCGACGAGCGCGAAGAGCGCGACCCGTTCGTAGGCGGGCATGTGCAGGAAGTCGGCCGCGGTCGTGTCCGGCGCCTCGGTCATCATGCCCCCACCATGCTGAAGGGTGCCCACAGGAAGGGGTGCCGGAAGGGACGCGCCGGGACACGGCGGGACATCAGCCGCCGGCGGATCTCGGCCGGGAGCCAGTCCAGGCCCAGCAGTTCAGGCACGGTGGCCGAGCGCAGCCACAACTGGGCCCACCGCAGAGCGCGTGCGGGTGATTCGGCGACGCCGGGCGGTGTGCCGTACGGGGGCGGCTCGACGCCGTGGCCGAGCAGCCGCCGGTAGAACGCGATCATCAACAGCACGGCTGCGGTGTCGTTCGTCCTCCAGCGCGTGCAGACGACGCCTGCTCCGCCGGCCAGCAGGATGCCGGTCGGCAGCCCGATCGCCTCGTCCGGCAGGCGGGAGTCGACGAGCCCGGTCTCACAGGCCGACAGGGTCACCAGCCGGGCCCGCTCCAGCGGCCGGGGACGTGCGTTCAGCAGGTCTGCCAGGGTGATGCGCTCGCCGTCGAGGTCGAGCCCGGAGGCGAGCGGATCGGTCGGGTCGTAGGCGCCGTGGCATGCCAGATGGACGTGGCTGCCGCCGGACAGCGCGGCGACCAGGTCCCCTTTTGTGCACGCGTCCTCCGCCCCGGGCGGACCGCCGGTGACGTCCCGGCTCTCCCCCACCTCGGCGAACAGCCGGCGCAGCGTCTCCACCTCCTGCGCGGCGAGCAGTCCTCTGTCCTGGCCCGGGGTGGACGCCGCCACGAGAAGGGGTTCCGACAGCGGTGCCGCGGCCCGGTGTCTGGCCGCGAGGAGCAGTCGCACCGACGGTGCGTACGCGACCGCACAGGTCGCAAGCAGCGGCTCGCCCGTCGAAGGAAGGTGCGCGGCGTGCAGGGGCAGATGGGCGGTAGGGCCACAGGCGATCACGACCACGCCGGTCGCCGTGCCGAGCGCCTCGGCGACCGGTCCGATCAGCTCCTCCCCGAGCCGCGGGAGCAGCTTCCGCAGCTCCCCTCCCTTCCCGGCCACGGTTGCGGCGAAGGCGTCGGCCAGTGCACGGGCGTCCGCGGCGGTCAGCGTGGACTCCACGGCTTCGACGCGGGGCCCGGGATCGCTCTCGTGCCGGACGATCAGGGACAGACTCCCGTTCTTCGTCGCGGCGATGTAGCAGAGCGGCTCTCCCGGTCGTGCGGCCCCCAGGATGTCGGCCCGTGTCGTCTCCCGCAGGAAGGACCCCATACCCGGCAGCGTCCTGACCCGAGCCAGGGCGGCGGCCAGCTCCGCCCTGGCTTCGTCGAGGACTCCGCCCAGCTCGTACTCGGCCGCCTCCAAGTCCCGCCCGCCGTCCCGCAGGGCTCCCTGCCGGCTCAGCTCACGGTTACGGGCCTCCAGGGTCTGTACCGTTTCGGCGGCTCGCACGTAGGCGGTGTGGGTCTTCGGGTCCGTCTGCGCCAGCCGGTGAAGCTGGTCGTGATCCGGTGACAGGGCCAGATTGAAGTTGCGTGTTCTGCCCCGCTCCAGGCAGTGCAGCGCCTCTTCCGACCGGCCCGCGCGAGCGAGTGCGTAGGCGGCTCGCTGATGCAGATCCCCGGCCGAGTTCAGCCGCAGCTCACGCGAGGAGCTCACCAGGCAGGCGCGGAAGAGCTGTTCGTCCGCCTCTACGGCCTGCTGGTACGCGTCGGCCGCCGCGGACCATTCGGTCCGTTCCGCGAGAGCGTCACCGAGCTGTTCTGCCGCGGTTCGCAGCAGGTCGCTGTGACCGTGGGCACGGTCCATCGCTTCCCGCAGAACGGACAGCTCCTGCTCACGAAGTTCGTCCTCCCGCGAGGGGTCCAGCTTGCTGCAGACCCGGCACGCCTTCGCCAAGGAGACGAGCTGAAAGCAGAGTTCGAACCTGGTCGGGAGACCCTCGTAGGCGGCGACGGCGTCTTCGATGTACCCCAGCCCCCGCCGTGCCCCGGCGGCAGGATTTTCCGCCTCGCCTCTCTCGGCCCGCTCGAGCAGGGCCCAGCCGAGCTTGGACATGCTGCGTGCCCACAGGTGGGGAGCGGTGTCCCTGCGGCGGTTCACGAGGGCGGTCTCGTGGCACCGGATCTCCTCGTCGTACTCGCCGAGTTCGCCTGCGACGACGGCCAGCTTGTCGTAGGTGCTGGAGGCCTCGCCGAGGTCGCCGACCCGCTCGTAGACGGCGAGCGCCCGCAGCAGGTGCTCGCGTGCGCGAAGGCCGTTCTCCCGGCTGTCGCCGCGCATTCTCTTGCTGAGTGAGACCGCCAGTCGGGCCTGCGTGTTGGCCCACTGTTCGGGGTCGGTCTCTTCCGATTCGCAGGCGTCCAGCTGCTCGTACAGCCGCACCACGTGTTCCCTGTTGACGGCCGGGTCGCCTTGTTGCCGTACGTTGTACGCGCCGGCGAGGAAGCTCTGGGCGTCGCACCAGAGCTCCTTGTCCCGGGCGCGGTCGAGCCGGGCGACGACCGGTTCCAGCAGGCCGATGGCCTCTTCGATCTGGCCGGGTGCGGACTGAGTGCCCTGATCGATCAGCACCTTCGCCAGCTCACTGTGGACACGTGCCCACGTCCCGGCATCGCGCTCCGGCTCTGTCTCTTCCAGAGCCGCCCGCAGGTGCCGGACGGCCAGCTCCTGGTTGGCGTCAACGTCGCCCGTGTAACGCTGGCCATAGGCGCGTGCCAGCTCGTATCGCGCTATGGCCCAGCCCTGCGGGTCCTCCTCCCTCGAAATGCTGCGCGCTCTGCGCAGCAGCAGGCCGATGGCCCGTTCCAG
This sequence comes from Streptomyces sp. NPDC047000, assembly GCF_040644295.1. Classification (NCBI taxonomy): domain Bacteria; kingdom Bacillati; phylum Actinomycetota; class Actinomycetes; order Kitasatosporales; family Streptomycetaceae; genus Streptomyces; species Streptomyces sp. NPDC047000. The sequence goes on along the minus strand of NZ_JBEYWE010000026.1, from coordinate 33,721 downwards.
GCCGATGACGTCCCGACCGCGGTTCCCACTGCTCAGCATCATGCCCAGCGTCATCTCCAGGTCGCCCCGCAACTCGGGCTGGTCACGGTCGCCCAACAGCTCCAGCGCCCGCTCCGCCAGACGCGCCAGCTCCTCCGTGAGCGGCCTGTCGCTCAGGGACCGGCCGAGCCCGGCACGCCCGGACGCCACCAATTCGGCGCCGATCCGCAGCACTTCAGGCGGTGCTGGCGAGCGCCGGGGCTTGACCCTGCACATGCGCGGCCCTCCGTCTGCCGGGGCGCCGCGCGCAGTCGGCGCCAGCACTCCCCGTGCCGCGTCGAACGGCACGGACAGGACACCGGAGTTCTCCGCCTCCTCCGCACTCACCGGCCCCAGCCTGTCGAGCAGCGCCTCCACGTAGAGCTTCTTGTCGGCCTCGTCCTGCTCGGGCGGGGTGCGAGGCGGATAGAAGTAGACCAACTGCCCGGTCGCTTCGCCGCGGTACACCAACAGCGGGAAGAACCGGGCCTTCCTCGCGCCGCAGGAGGGACAAGTGACCGACGGCACGTTGCCCTTGATCACTCCTTGCACCAAGTCGGGCCGCGCCAGGGCGTCGACGACCATGTACGTGTTGTCCTGGACGCCTTCGCCGCACCTGCGGCACTGCCAATCGTGCCTGATCCGAACCGAGTAGTTCACCGGCCCCCAACCGACGTCGCACGCTCCGAGTGAGGACCCCCTCCCCGTGCGCACCGGAGGTCCTCGGGGTGCAGCCGCCGAACCGCAGACGCACCGTCACCCGCTGCCCCCACTGTAGGGACACACAGTGACAGCCGCCGCGTGAACCCGTGATTCCGCCATCGGGCACCTCGCGCGGGCTCCCGGTGTCTCGGTTGTGCCAGGACGCCTCAGGCATGAACTGCCCCCCAGGCTGGTGGCGTTGCCAGCCGTTGCCGTTCGCTTCCGGCGGCAGGAAGTTCCTGATCACCACGTCCGTCAACCTGGGCACCACCGCGGCGCAATGAGAAGCCGCCATCGTGGTCTTTGCTGGTCAGCGAGGCTGGCGTGACGTTCGGGTGGGGTGCTCGCGCTGATCGGGAGCGTGATCGTTGACGCGTGATCGTCCGTCACCGCTGTACTTCGGTGGTCGCCAGGACGAGCAGGGCCCGCAGGAGGGTGGTCGCGTGCCGGGCGTTCATGCGGAGCTTGGTCAGGATTCTGCCAGGTCTTGAGGTTGGCGAAGCCGTGTTCGTTCGCGGCACGTTCCCGGCTGACCAGGCGGTTCGCTTCCTTCTCGGCGGCGGTGAGGCGGTGGTTGCGGGTTGCTTTGCGGCCGGTGATGATCACTGGGTCGTCGTCGGGCTTGTCGTCCAGACCGACGAAGCCCAGGTCAGCCAGGGCCCCGAGCCCGGCCTCCCGCAGATGCCGGGTGATCTTGTCGTGGCGGGAGGCGGTGATCTCGCTGGAGCCGCCGGGCCTGGCCGCGGATATCCGGATCAGGTTGCCCTTCTCATCGGTAAGTGCGAGAGACAGCAGGCCATGAGCCTTGCTCTTGCCGCTGCAGTTCTTCCGGTTGTCCCTCCCGGTGCGGCGTCGGGCGCGGATGAGGGTGCCGTCCAGCAGAACCACGACCCCGCCGCAGCGGGCGATCTTCTTCAGCGCGCGGTCCAGGCGCGGGGAGCGGGCGGCGAGGAGTTCGATCACTTCCTGGACCCGGCGGCGGATGGTGGAGGCGGACACGTCGTTGCCGCCGGCCATATCGGAAAGGCGCTGGTCATGGCGGAGCACGGCGAGCACGATGATCGCCTGGGTGCCGGGGCCGGTCCTGCGCCGGCGGGAGCGCATCCGGTGACGACGGCGACGTATGAGACCGGCGACGAGGTCGATGGTCCGTTTCGACAGTGGGAGGCGGACCTGGTGGACAACGTCGTGAGAGCCCTCGGCGGACTGGTTTGTCTTCACGCACTCACCAACTCCCGCCGGGGGTCGTCGTGCTACGGCAGGAATCGGCCGCTCCGCTGCAGTCTTCGCCGGTCAGCGCGGCAGGTGGCGGCCGGATCCGGTCCGGGCCAGCCAGCCCCGGTCGGAGAGTTCGCGCAGCTGACCGCGGACCGGCTCGACCTTGCCCGGTGTGGTTTCACGGCCCAGGGCGATCGCGGCATCCCTGGCCATCACCGGCCCGCTCGCGCCGGCCACGATCGCCATGATCCGCTGATACTCCGGCGTAAGGACCTCCGCCCCCATACCCTCCGTCCGCTCCGGCACCAGCCGCATCCCACCCGCACCCGGCCCGACCACCACCTTCTCCGGCTCCGGCCCCGGCTCCGGCTCCGGCTCCGGCTCCGGCTCCGGCTCCGGCTCCACAATGCGCGACGACTGCCGGCCGCCGTCGGTCGCCTCGGCCCACTGTCCGAACACCACCTCGGCGGCTTCCAGCCGGGCCACCTCGGCATCGATCCCGGCCAGCTCCTTGCGCAGCAGTTCGGCACGTTCCGCCAGCTCAGCCCGTCGCTCGACCGTCCAGGTCAGCACGTCCGTCGTGAACATCCCTCCCGCCGCAGAACCTAGCGGCAGCCCAAGTCCCCCGTACGAGAAGGACAGAGGCCACCCGTGACGGATGATCACGTGCTACCGATCTCCATCCCAACCAGCACGAGCGCCTCTACGAGACGTCACACCAGCCCCGCTGACCAGCAAAGACCACAATGGCGGCTTCTTACTGCACTGCGCGTTCCAAAGCATGCTGATGATCGGAAACCCACTGATACGCCCTTTGAACCTCTCTCACGACCCCAGCGTCACGAAGCCTGACCATGGCGACGTCACCCGCATCGGCCTCGGTCTCGATGCCCCGCCAGCACCGGTCCTGCCACCACAGGACCGTGGCTACAAGACGTTGCCGGTCCGACAGCTCGTAGCCGTCGGCGATCAACCTCATGCGGCGGCCCGCCTCACCGACGTCGGTCACAGCAGGGCCGAGACCCAGGTACTGCCAGCAGACATGAGCGATGTCATGGATCCGGGCGCCGGGCGCCGCCAGGTCCCAGTCGATGAATGCCGCCGGCCGAAGCGAGCCGCCGACCAGCCGGTAGACCGTGTTCTTGGGCGACAGATCGTTGTGACAGACGACCTCGTGGTCTCCGGCCAGTCGGGTACCGGCCGTCAGGTCGTGGAACTCGCGCGCGAGCCGGGCGACCGCCCCCAGGCTCTCGTCCGACGACACCGCAGCAGGCTGTCGCGGTTCCCACGCCACATGGCCATCCAGGTAACTGAGCACTTCGCGGCCCTTTTCGTCCACACCGAGATACCGCGGAGCTCCGCTCCAGTCACCGGCTTCGAGCAATCTCAGCAGATCACCCACGAACTTCGCGCGAGCAGACGCTGGACGGCGCACCGTGTCGCCGACACGAACGACGGCATTGATGAAACCTCCGGGCAAGGACGACTCAGGCATCCCTCCACCCTGCCCGATCGTCACCTCGAATTCTCAGTGACTTGCGGCTTCCCCACGCCCATGGGAGCGCTGCCCGCCCGCCTGAAGCGGACGCGCTCCCGCCCGGACATCGCCGGTGAGGTACTGCGCCTCAAGTGCACGGCGATGAGCCTCGACCCCAACGCGAAGTTCTATGACCGCACGCCACTCCTTGCCCACCGCCGCTGGCTCCGTCCTCGGTACACCGGTGGTCTCGAAGGGCCGCGCATCGCGGAGGGAGAACCGTCACGACGCTTCAGCCGAAACCCCCAGCCGGTGAGTGAGCAGGTCAGAGCCCTTGGCCGGCCATGGCGGCCGGCCAAGGGCCGCGCCGGCACCCCGTCCTTGGTCCCGGCGGGTCAGCGCTTCTGCTCCACCCGCACCCAGTCCACCTCCGCCTGCACTCCCCCTGCCGCGATCCTGTCGACGCTGGACTGCGGCAGACCCCAGTAGGGGCTCGTGACCTGGTTCCAGCCGGCCGGGTAGGCGCCGCCGAGGGCGAGGTTCAGGATGACGTACTGGTTGTGGTCGTAGACCCACTGGCCCCGGGTCGATTCGAGCTTGTTGCGCGTCGTCTCCTGGACGAGGCGGTCGTCCACAGAGAAGCGCATCGTCGTCGGTGTCCACTCGACGGCGTACGTGTGCCACTGGTCGGCCGTACCGCCGTTCGGGTATGTCTGGCGGGCGCCGATGTTGCCGTCCGCCGAGTAACCCGGCCCGTGCAGGGAGGTGCTCGTCCAGTCCGGGTAGCCGATGTTCTCCATGATGTCGGTCTCGCCGGAGGCGGGCCAGGACACGGACGGATCGTCGACGTTGCTGCCCAGCAGCCAGAAGGCGGGCCAGAAGCCGTCGCCGACCGGGAGTTTCATCCGAGCGCTGACCCGGCCGTAGGTGAAGTCGAAGTGCGTGTTGGTGTCGATGCGGCCGGATGTGAAGTCGTAGGTGCCGCCGCCCGCCCGGGTGCAGCCCTTGCAGTACTTCGCCCCGAGGAGCAAAGAGCCGTTCTGTGTGCGGACATTGTCCGTCGAGTCGACGTACGCCTGCGACTCACCGTTGACCGGGCCCATCTCCGTGCCGGTGCGTACCACACGCCACTTGGAGCGGTCGAGCGCGATGCCGGTGAAGTCGTCGAAGAACGTCGTCTGGTACGTGCCCGGCTGGTCGCCCGGCAGCGCGGGGTAGGCCGCCGCGGCGCTGCCGCCCGTGCCCCACACCTGGAACTCGTAGAGCGAGTAGCCGAATTGGGCCGTGTAGGGAGCCGGGTTGTAGAAGGAGCGGCGCTCCTTGCCGAGCATGCGGACGTAGCGGCCTGCGACCGGGGACGGCAGCGTGACGGCGTCGTGCAGGCCCACCGCGTCCGCGGGCGACTGGACGTTCGACCGGCGCGCGGCGACCTGGTCGGCGGAGGGTTGGTAGACCGTGCGCCAGGTGTGGTTGTCGTCGGAGACCTGCAGCTGGTAGTCGACGGCATAGGCCGCCTGCCAGTACAGGTCGACGGTGTCGATGGTCGACTGTGCGCCCAGGTCAACGGCGACCCACCGGTCGGCGTTCCAGTCACTCGCCCAGCGCGTGGCGTCGTCCCTGAGGTTGGCGGGCCAGCCTCCGTCGGTGACGTACGACGGTGAAGTGCCGGCGTCCTGGTAGTAGTTCGAGTACGCGGGGTGGTTCAGGGCGAGGTCGGTCCGGGTCGTGGACGCTGGGGCGGGTTCGCCGCCGTAGACCTTGAAGTCGTAGAGCGAGTAGCCGTACGGCGTGGCGCGTTCGATGCCGCGCATCCTGACGTAGCGGCCCGTCACCTCCTGCGGGTACGTGTGTGCGGTGACCGATCCCCCGGTGCCGGCCGTCTCGGAGTAGAAGGAGGTCCAGTCGCTGCCGTTCTTCGAGACCTCCAGGACGTATCTCTTGCCGTAGGCGGCCTCCCAGTCCAGGACGACCCGGTCGATCCGGACGGTCGTGCCGAGGTCGATGCGGATCCAGGCGTCGTCGGCGAAGTTGCTGGACCAGCGGGTCGCGCCGTTGCCGTCGAAGGCGAGGCCCGGGGTGGTGCCGCCGTTCTCGCTGCCGGAAGCGGTGACGGCGGCCGGGTCTGCGGCGTAGGCGGCGGCCGCGCGGTCGGTGTCCCAGGTCGCGGCGGCGGCTGCGGGCACCGCGGCGGGCGCGGCGAACGCCGGGCCCGCGGACAGCACCGCCAGGGTGGCCAGGGCGGTCAGGAGGATGCGCGGGGTGCGGGATGGCATGCGGCTCTCCTTGGGGGAGGTGGGGATTCGCAAAATTGTCGCGTTCATGCCAATTCAGTCTTCGGGTCCGGCTGCGGGGCCGCGTACGATCTCCGCGTTCCGGTGCCCGCTGTCCGGTCCCTGATCGCGCGGACGTGAGTGCGGCGGTCGACGTGGACGAAGCCGAAGCGCTTGTCGCAGCCGTACGCCCGCTCGGAGTTGCCGGGCGGCGACCAGGCGAAGCAGTCGGCGCGGGAGGCGCCCTTGCAGGCCGCCCAGATACAGCCGGGCAGGTGCCCGACCGTGTGGTCATGGCGCTCCGTGTCGCCGATGGCGCCCTCAGGATGGGCCATGTCCGGGCGGGCGGAGCCGTTCTCGGCAATGGAGGGCTCCCGTACGCCGTACTCGTGGGAGATCGGCGCGCGGGACTCCGAGGCGCGCACGCAGCGGCCACGCGGGCGGGACGCGTGGGGTCGTCGGCGACAGCCGCCCGAAGGCAGCGGTCCGGGCCCAGCCGGTCCAGCGGGGCGGCGACCCTCGCCCCGTCGCCCGGCCGCTCGGGGAGTTGGACGACGCACCCCTCACACCGGTCGGCCGGAAAGCCGCGGTCGTGCGCGCGGTCCAGCCACCGGCAGTCGACGTGCTCGTCGTGGCGGCGGGCGACTGCCTCGTCCTCGCAACGGCCGGTGGCGGCGTACACGGTGGAGAGATTGCCGACGAGGCCGCCCTCAGCACCGGAAGGCTCGTCGAGGGTGGCCCAGTGGATGACGCGGCCGCCCAGGCGCACGGCGGCGACCGACACGTACGCGGCTGAGCGCTCGACGGTCGCGCGGTCGGGTTCGCGGTGGAGGCAGGCAGAGCGACGGCCGACGTGCGGGTGGTGTCGCCGGCCGGCAGGGAGGCGAGGACCACCTCGCCCCAGCCCTTCACGAAGGCGGATACGGCGACCGCGACGAAGCCGGATGCTGGGCATGGCTCCTGCTGTCCCTTCCCGGGAGTCGAAGCCCCGAAAGCGGCGCCGGAGTCGTCCCCATCCGGTTCCCGGACCCCCTCATGGCTTAATTTAGGACATGAGTTAATTCTAAAGAGAAACACCCGTCAAGGGATCCGGCACGGGTATCTCGCCGGGCCGGGCCAAAAAGGGCTGGGGAGAAGGAGGCCGGGTGGCGGCGCCGGGCCGCCGTACGGGTCGCGACCTGCGAGGGGAGAACCACACCGCCCTTCTGCGGCGGTCGCGTTTCGGCGGGCCCCTGAACCGCCATGCGACCGCCACCGGGGCTGGGCTCGGCTCTGCAGCCCCGGCCGCAGCACGCTGAGGGCCTGCGGATGTCCATGCCGCCGGCATGGCGCCGTCTCCCCGGTCAGCGGCAGGGGCCACGCTGCGATCCCGTTGCCGGTGTCGGGACCGAAGCACGGGCCCTGCCCGCCCTGACGGTCCCGCGCGCACGCAACCGGGGTGAGGACGTTCCCGGGTCCGGCCGCGGAGGTCAGATGATTCAGCGGGAGCGGGCCCGGGAGCCCTCGGCGTTCCTGCGGAACCAAGTCGCCAAGGAACTCTCCTCGCAGCAGGAGGGCACCTCTGAGGGTGTCCCGCCGAGCACAACACCGGGGCGTTCCATCACCTTCGGTGGCGCCAAGGCTGCCGATCGCCCGTAACCGCGACCGGGGCCTGGTGGCTCCCGGCTGGGACGGCCGTCGGGTTCCCGGAGGGGCTACGGGGCGGTTCAACGCAAGGCGTCGGCCGATCAGGTGTGACAGCCGATCGGACGACCCTCGACCCTCGCTGTGCCTGGGAGCCCGGCTGACCGGGCAGCGACGGACCGGGCTCCCGGTGGGCCCGTTCGCGCCCGCACGGCCCCCCGTATGCGGTGTCCCCCTGCGGGGCCGCGGGCCCGTCCGGCGGAGGACCGGGCGGGCCGTGGCATCCAGGGGGCCAGGGCCTGTGTGATGTCGTGATCAGCTGCCGGATTCTTCCCTCTTCGTGGGGCGGAACCCGGTAGGACACAGCGCGGGCGCCGCAGCTCCGCCCGGCCGGCGCCCAGCCGCGGTCACGGGGCTGACCGCTCGCGCGGGGCGGCGGTGCTGTCAGCGCGTTGTCTGATTCCGGCCTCTCGCCGAACCGGCCAACGCGGTCCGCGCCAGGCCGCGTAGCCACGCATGTGCGGGGTCGGTGTCATAGCGCTGATGCCAAGACAGGTACACCGCGGCCGAGGGCAGTTCGAACGGCAGCGGAAGGAGGACCAGACCGAGATCCGCGGCCGGGGCGTGTGCCGTGGATTCGGGGGCTGTGACAAGGAGGCCGGACTCGCGCACGAACTCCAGCGCGGCCCCTTCGGTGGGCGCGGTCGCCACCACACGCCGGGTGAGGCCGAGCCGCGCCAGAGCCTCGTCGACGGCGTTGTCGAACCTTCCGCGCCGCGAGACGGCGATGTGCTCGGCCTCGGCGTACTGCGCGGCGGTGACGGTCTCGACGCGGGCGAGCGGGTGTCCCCGCCGCATGACGACGACATGGCGCGTCTCGGCCACCTGTTCCGCGTGGATCTCGGGCTGGGCCGGGCGGTTCGCGTTCGCCTCGAGGTCGACCTCGCCGCGACGCAGCCCGGGGGTGTCGATGCTCGATTCCGCGATGAAGCGCAACCGCACGCCTGGCGCCTGCTGACGCACCTTTGCGAGGAGTGCGGGACCGCCGAGGGCGACGAGAGAATCGTGCCAGCGAAGAGTGAAGGTGCGCTCGAGCGTCGTGAGATCGAGTTCACGGCTTGGCGCCAGCACGCTGTGGACCTGCTGCAGCAGGTCGTGGACCTGCTCCCGAACGGCGATCGCGTACGGGGTCGGGGTCATGGAGCGGCCGGTGCGCACCAGGATCTGATCGCCCGTCGCCCTCCGGATCCGGCCGAGGCTTCGGCTCATCGCCGGGGCTGTCACATGCAGGCGCTCGGCCGCACCGGCCACGCTTCCTTCTTCGAGGAGCGCGTCGAGCGCGGCGAGCAGATTCAAATCCAATTGCATGTGAGTCACTCTAACCATTCTTCACATGCACTTGAAGTTAATGCTGCGCGCTCATACCTTCGAGGTGCGGGCGCAAGAGAGGGGCGGTTTCGCCCTCAGCGCCTCATCCCCCTGCTGAGATCGGAGTACCGCCATGCCCGACTCGATCCGGAGCACCGGCACCGCCGCAGTCACTGGTTCCTCGTCCGACGCCTCCTTGCTCGAGCAGACCGTGACCGCCGTGGGTGCGGCGGGTTCGGTGCTGCGGGAGCGGTTCGGCGGCGCGGTCCGGTACCGGACGCGCGAAGAGCTGATGCGCGCGCTCGCGGCCAACGACGACGCGGCCCTCGACGTCCTGCGCCCACGTCTCGCCTTCCTGCGTCCGGAGGCCGGCTGGGTGGCGGAGGAGTTCGAGGGCGGGGCCCTTCCTCCCGGCGAATGGTGGGTCGTGGATCCGGCCGAAGGCAACGTCAACCACCTGCACGGCCTGCCGGAATGGGCGGTGACCGCCACCCTCGTGCGCGAGAACCAGCCGGTGCTCACCGTGGTCCACCAGCCGCTGACCGGCGAGACCTGCGCCGCGCTCGCGGGCGGCGGCGCGCACCTCGACGGCCGCCCACTGCGCGTTTCGGACACCACGGACCTCGGACTGAGCCTCGTGGCCACGAGCCAGGCCAGGCCGGACGAGGACGCAGCGGTCGTACGGCGCGTCGGCTCCTCGGTCACCGCGATGCTCCTCGACGCGCTCGTGGTGCGGACCTCGGTGCCCGCGACCCTGCACCTGCTGAACGTGGCCGCCGGCCGGATCGACGCCTTCTGGCAGTTCGCCGGGGCCCGGGCGGACCTGCTGCCCGGCGCACTGCTCGTCGCCGAGGCCGGCGGACGCATCTCCGACGTCCAGGGACGCCCTTGGACGCCGGAGAGCGAGAGCTTGCTGGCCGCCGCGCCCGGTGTGCACGCCGGCGCCGTCGCCGCACTCTCGCGCTGACCACCGTCGAGAACCATGAACGCCGGAAGGACCAGATCGGCATGACCAAGATCGCCGTACTCGGAACCGGCCGCGTCGGCGGCAGCCTGTCCGCAGCCCTCACCCGCGCCGGGCATGAGGTGAGCGTGGCGGACCGCTCACCCGGCGCTGCCGCCGACGCCGCCCGGACAGGGCAGGTCGTCGTCAACGCCACGCCGGGCGCCGGCACGCTGGAACGGCTCCTCGCTCTGCGCGGGGAACTGAACGGCAAGATCCTCGTCGACGTCTCCAATGCCACCGTCGACGGACCGGACGGACTGCCCGCCCGCCTGCTCTACCCCGGCTCGAGCCTCGGGGAGCGGCTCCAGGCGGCGCTCCCCGGGACGCGCGTCGTCAAGACGCTCAACACCATGCTCTACAGGGTGATGACCGCGCCCGCCGCACTCGCCCAGCCGCCCACCGCCTTCCTCTCGGGTGAAGACCCCGAAGCCAAGCGGGTCGTCCACGGGCTTCTCGAAGACCTCGGATGGCGCCGGGAGTGGATCACGGACCTCGGCGGGATCGAGACAGCACAGGCTGCCGAGGCCGCAGTCCTGTTCGTACCTCACGTGATCCGGTCCAGCGGGTTCGCGCCCTTCGCCGTCTCGGTCGCCCGCTGACCGAACGGGAAGGCGGCGAGCTGCGAGGTGGCATCTCCGCTTCCCGTTCCGACCGGCTCACGGCACACCTCGGACCTCGGCCACCACCGAACGATCCGACGGGCACGCGTAGAGATGGCGGGCGGGGAGCGGTGAGTATAGGGGCCCCCTCCCCCATGAATGGTCCGCGTGGTGCCTGAGAGGCGATACTGAGCGGCATGTCCATGCCTTCCGCCTCCTCCTCGCCGACCGCTTTCGGGCCGCGGGTGAGGCCGGTCCGGTCATGGTCGAACCGGCCGTGTCGGTCGGTGAGCGTGATCCGGGGCCTGAAGCCGGGGCACCGGGGGCCGACGGCCGAGGCAGGCGCCGTCTCCCGGGCGGAAAGGCCACCGCCCGCGCAGGCAGCGTGCCCGGACAACCCACTCCTCAAGGACGAATCAGAACCATGCGTGTGCTCCTGGTCGAGGACGAAGAAGACCTGCGGTATGTGATCTCGACGGGCCTGAGGGACGCCGGGTACGCCGTCGACGCGGTGTCCGACTGGCCCGATGCGGACGTCATGCTCGACTTCGTGCCCTACAGCTGTGTGGTGCTCGACCGCCTCGTGCCGTCCGGAGACACTCTCTACCCGCTCCAGGAGCGCCGCCGCCGCGGCTGGACCACGCCGGTCCTGTGCCTCACGGCCCTCAACGAGGTCCCGGACCGTGTGGACGGCTTCCGTTCCGGAGCGGACGACTACCTGGCGAAACCGTTCGCCATGGTGGAACTGGTGCTGCGCGTCGGCAGTCTCGTCCGCCGGGCGCCGGAGCGGCTGCCCGTGCATCTGCGCCACGCCGACGTCGAGCTGGACGAGGCCCGACGCGAGGTGCGCCGCGCCGGCGTTCTGCTGTATCTGACCCCCAAGGAGTATGCGGTCCTGCACCAGCTCCTGCTGCACCGGGACGAGGTGGTCACCCGTACCGCGCTCATCGATCACTGCTGGGACGAGATGGCCGACCCCGTCTCGAACGTCGTCGACGCGGTCATGGCGGGCCTGCGCCGCAAGCTCGGCGCGCCCGCTCTGATCCAGACCGTACGCGGTCACGGGTTCCGGCTCACGGACGGCGCGGGGCCGTCATGACGGACGGTCCTGACGGGGAGCGGTCCGCAGGACGTCCGCGTCGCGCACCACGGCGGCTTCGGCGGCAGCCGGTGAAAACAGCGGGCACCCGGATCGTCGGGGCCGCGCGAAGCGTGCGGCCGTCCCCGGCCCGCAGGCGCCTGAGTCGTCTCCAACGGCGGCTGACCCTCGCATACACCCTGATCACACTGGCCGGGGTAGGGGCGCTGTGCTGGCTGGTGATCCGCACGGACGGACGGTCCTGGCAGGCCGCCCAGTACGAGGAGATGCGCCGCCGGGCGGCGGTGACAGCCTCGCTGATCTACTACACCGACGCCGGGATCCAGCTCGACGGCCTGTACGACGACGAGGCGACCAGCGGCCGTCCCCAGGTGCTCGTGCTCCAGACTCACGGCGACGGGCTGCGACGTGTGTTCATCTCACGCGGCCCTGCGGCGGACGTCGAGGAGGGTGCGGTCGCCCGCGTGGCGCGTAAGGCGATGGCCCAGGACGACACGGTGCGCGCGCAGGGCCTCACGAGTGCGGGACAGCCGGCCTACCTGCTGGCGCTGCCGTTCTACCACGACCGGACGCAGCAGACCTCGGGTGCCGTGGTCGTGGTCGGCGACCCCGCGAAGGGGCAGGCGGAACACCATCGGCTGGTGGTATCGGTGCTGTCCGGCTCCGGTCTCCTGGTGCTGCTGGCGGCCGTGACCGGCCACGTGCTGTCCGGGCGGAGCCTGCGTCCGGCGGCGGAGGCGCTCGACGCCCAGGAGCGGCTGCTCGCGGACGCGGCACACGAACTGCGCACACCGGTGGCCGTGATGCGCGGCTCGGTGGACCTCGCGGACGCCGACCCGGGCCGGCTTCACGCACATCTGCCGCGCTTGCGGCGGGCCACGGACCGTATGACGGACGTCGTCGACAACATCCTCACCCGCGGCCGGCTTCAGGCGGGGAACACGTTCCGTCCCGTGCCGCTGCGCCTGGATCAGCTCGTCGAGCAGGTCTGCGAGGAACTGCCGCCCGCTCGGCACACGGTGACGGCGTACCTCGACCCGTCGGTGGTGACCGCCGATCCCGAACTGGTGCGGACAGCGGTGCGCAACCTGCTCGCCAACGCGCTGCGGCACGGCCGGACCCCCGGCGACCCGCAGGACCGGGCCGAGGTGGACATCACGGTCAGCGGCACCGCGGTCACCGTGGCCGACCGGGGCGTCGGGGTGGACCCGGACGTCCTGCCCGGTCTGCTGGTCCGGTTCCGCTCTCCCGGCGGCGGCACCGGCATCGGGCTGTCGCTGGTGCGGGAGGTCGCCGCCGCGCACGGCGGAGAGGTGACGGTACGGCAGCGGCCCGGCGGCGGATCGGCCTTCGTGCTCACGCTGGGACCGGCACAGCGGCCGACGGGGCACCGCCGGGCGCCGCTGCGTTCCCCGGGCCGGAATCCCGCCTCATGAATTCCTCACGGTTCTCCGCCCAGGATGTGAACATCAGTACGTACCTTGCACAGGAGTCCGTGTGTCGAACCACGCAGCTGTACCTTTCCTCCGCCGTAGAAGCACCGTCGCCGCCGGGGCCGTCGGCGCCGTGGTGGCCCTGGGGGCCGGTGTGACACTGTCCGACGTCTTCGCGGCCACACCGGCAGCGAAGGCGGCGCCGAAGGTGACGCTCCCCACGGCCAACGCCACGTTCGACTATCAGATCGGCGGCGGGTACACCCCTGCGAAGGGGGTGGCCGCCGTGTCGCGTGACCGGTCCGCCAAGCCCGTGAAGGGTCTCTACAACATCTGCTACGTCAACGCGTTCCAGGCACAGCCGGACGCACTGGGCTGGTGGCAGAAGAACCACCCCGACCTGATCCTGCGCGACAAGAACAACCGTCCGGTGGTCGACGAGGACTGGAACGAGGCGCTTCTGGACACGTCGACGGCGGACAAGCGCACCCGGCTCGCCCAGGTGGTCGGCGAGTGGGTGGACGGCTGCGCCAAGAGCGGCTACCAGGCCGTGGAGCCGGACAACCTCGACTCCTACGAGCGCTCGGGCGGCCGCCTGGCCAAGGCGCACAACGCGGCCTTCGCCAAGCTCCTGGCCGGCCGGGCGCACGCCGCAGGGCTCGCCGTCGGACAGAAGAACACCGTCGACATGCTGCCGGAACGCACGAAGATCGGCTTCGACTTCGCCGTCGCCGAGGAGTGCGGTGAGTACAACGAGTGCGGCGACTACGCCAAGGCGTACGCGAACCGTGTCTTCGTGATCGAGTACCAGGACGGCGGCTTCAGCCGGGCCTGCGCCGGCTTCGGTGCCAAGCTCGGCATCGTCCAGCGCGATCTCGACGTCGCCCCCCGCGGGTCCGGTGGTTACGTCTTCCACACCTGCTGAGGCGGGCAGACCGACCCGGCGTCGCATCAGCGCCCCACCGACGCGCTCTCGGCCGGCCGCAGCGGTGGACCGACCGTGGGCGCGCGGGACGAGGTGATCGCGGTGGCGGACCTCGAGCCGTCGAGGACGCGCCGACCGCACACGTGGTGGAAGCAACACCCCACAACTGTGCGCGATGTCGTGAGTCTTGAGCGCCTCAGCGGTCCGGCACCGGCCGAGAAACCGCCCTCGCCGCGACCACCGGCTCCCTTCCGGGTCTTCGTGGACCAGGACGAGATCCTCCGGTCGGAGTCCTGGCGAGCCCTGGGCGGTTGACCCCAGCCGTCACGATCACCGGGCAGAGCCAGGCCGAAGAAGGCCGGCAGACGTGCTGCTCCCGGCTCGGGCCGGAACGTCAGTTCGTGTCAGCTTCCAGGGTGAGCGCCTTCAGGGTGGTGTCCAACCAGTGCAGCTCGGTGCGGCTGGTGGCGCGGGCGATGGTGAGCATGCCCTGGCGGAAGGGGTCGTCGAACTCCTCCGCGGCGACCGGGCGTTCACCCTCGTAGAAGAAGCTGCTCGGCTCCCGGAGGAAGGCAAGACGCCGCCGGAGGACGGCGGCCTGCTGGTCGGGAGCGTCCAGGTGACGCAGGAAGGCCAGCACGGTGAACCAGTGATTCTCGTCGCTGATCTCGACGCCGTCGGCCTCACGCAGGCGGTGGCGCAGCTCCTCTCGGCCCTTGCCGGTCGGAGTCAGCACATGCCGGGGTGCCGCCCGGGTGCCGGGCTCGGTCTGCCGGACCAGCAGCCCGGCCTTCTCCAGCCGCTTGACGGCCGGATAGAGCGTGCCGTCCGCGATCGGCCGGACATGGCCGGTGAGGTGGGCGACGCGCCGCTTCAGCTCGTAGCCGTGCAGCGGCTGCTGGTACAGGAAACCCAGGATCGCCAGTTCCAACACGGCATCCATCTTGCCTCACCACCTCTATATATCGGAGTCGATGTGTAGTCTCGGCGATGCTTTAGGGCGCCCGGGCAACCGGCAGCCAGGCATACGACTGAGCGGTCGAGTGATCGAGGTGGAGTTACGCGCGACGCCCAGGTGACCCCGAAGGGGCGCGAATCCGCTGGGCGGAGATGCCCGGAAACCCGCGGCGTGCCGCCCGTCTCCACCTGCACGGGCTCGGCGCCTCAGCCGCGCCGTACTTCGCGGCCTCCGCCGCGCACCCCGCCCTGGCCGGCCACCGCTCACTCCTGCTCGACCTGCCGGGCTTCGGCATCAGCGACCGTCCCGCCGACTTCGGCTACACCCTGGAGAACCACGCCGACGCCGTGGCGACGGCCCTGGAAGCGGCCGAGGTCCGGGCGGCGGACGTCATCGCGCACAGCAGAGGTCGGTATGCGGGTGAGTGCGGACGGTGTGACCGGGCGCATCACGGTCATGACCAGGTTCACCGTGACGGGTGATCAAACCGAGTTCGACCAGCTTCTCGCCGTGCACGAAGAGTACATGCGGGCCCAAGAGGGTTTCGTGGACTGCTACTTGCTCCGATCCGCCACCCGTCCGCGGCAGTTCAGCCATGTGGGGTGGTGGGAGAGCCTGGACGTGTATCGACGGATCGGTGAGAGCCCGGAGTACACGTCGCAGATGAAGGGTCTGCTTGCTCTCGCGGACATCACGGACGTCGACGTCTGCACCTTGGCCTCGGGGCACGACCGCGCACCGGACAGGCTCTCGTGAGGACGTCCGACACCACCAGCGGGTCGTACCGGGTAGCGGGGCCGCAGGACTTGTGAGCGCGCAGGCGCTCGCCCGGCACTTCGACGCGGTGACGGTCATCGAGCGTGACCGGCTGCCGTATGAGCCGGTGTCGCGTACCGGTACGCCGCAGGCCCGCCGGCCACACGCCTTGCTGTCCCGGTACGGGCGGCGGCCGTGGAGAAGCCTGTGCCCGGCATCGTTCAGGCGCTGGTCGAGGCGGGAGCCCGGCGTTTCCGGATGCCGGAGGAGACCTCGGTGCACCCGCCCGGGCCTCCCCTGCCCACGAAACGACGGCACGCCCGCCCCGGCACACCGAAACCGTCATCGCTCCCACCGACACCCACGGCCTCACCGACCCCAGAAGACCGCGGCCGCCGCACCCGGCCCGAAGCCCGCGGGCGACCGCCGCCCGCCGGTGTACCGGACGCGGGCCGAACGGCCCGTATCTCCCGGGCCTGGGCGGGGCGCAGGCTGGGAGACGGACCGGTGCAGCCGATCGCATCGCCCGGGAGGCGGATAGCGCACATGAACGTCCAGGCCGCCGACGGAGCCGGGGAAACACGGGTGCTGGTCGTCGAGGACGATCGCGGCATCGCGGAGTCCTTGGTGCGCGGGCTGCGGCAGGCGGGGTACGTGGCCGAGGGCGTCCGAAACGGCCGGGACGCCCTGGCGGCGCACACCCCCGATGTCGTCCTGCTGGACCTGGGGCTGCCCGACATCGACGGTGTCGAGGTGTGCCGGATGCTGCGCGCCCGCTCGGACGCCGCGATCATCGCGGTGACCGCGCGGGGCGAGGAGGCGGACCGGGTCGTGGCCCTGGACGAGGGCGCGGACGACTACCTGGTCAAACCGTTCGGGCTCGCCGAGCTGCTGGCGCGGATCAGGGCGGTGCTGCGCCGGCGGCGCCCGGCAGGGCCGGAAATCGTCCGGCACGGCCCGCTGGCGCTCGACCTGCGTACCCGGCAGGTGTCGGTGGACGGACGTCCGGTGTCGCTGACGCCGAAGGAGTTCGCCGTCCTCGAGTGCCTCACCGCTGATCCGGGCCGGGTGATGAGCCGACAGCAGATCCTGGAGCGTGCCTGGGACGCCCATTGGTACGGGCCGACAAAGGTGCTGGACGTGCATGTCGCGGCGCTGCGCCGCAAGCTCGGCGTGCCGGGGCTGATCGAGACGGTCTACGGGCACGGCTTCCGGCTCGGCGCGCTCCAGGAGCCCCGGGAGCACCCGTGACCCGCCGGATCTCCTGGACGCTCCTGGTCCTGACCTCCGTGCTGCTGGTACTGGCGGTCGTACCGCTGGCGGTGCTGATGACAGGACGCGAGCGCGTCACCTACCGCGACAGCCAGCGGTCAGCCACCCGGGTGATCGCCGCGGCGGCCGAGGAGCACCTCTCCGACCACAAGCCGGCGCTCACCATGCGCCGGGAGCTGGCCGCCGCGGCCCGGGCGGGCGACTGCGCCGCCGTGTACGACGCCTCCGCGCATCTGGTGGCCAGTACTCCCTGCACCGCGGCGCAGGGTGAGGAAGCGGTGGAGCTGGTGCGGGACGTCCTGGCCGGGCACGAGCCGGAGCCACCGGAGAGCGAGGGCCGGCTGCTGGCCGCGGAACCGGCCGGTGAGGTGCGGCGGCCCGCCGGCGCGGCCGTCCTGGCCCGTTCGGCGGCTCCGCTCGATGCCCGGATCGCCGCGATCTGGGGATGGTCGGCTGTGATCGGCGTCGCGGGGCTGGCCGCCTCGATGGTGCTGTCCGTGCGCCTGGCCCGCTGGGTCGGCCGCCCGCTGTCGGTGCTGGACGCCTCCGCGCGGCGGCTGGGCGAGGGCGCCCTCGACGAGCGGGCCGACGTCGGGTCCGGTCCGCCGGAGGTGCGTCGTCTGGCCGGCACCTTCAACACCATGGCGGCCCGCACGGAGGCACTGGTGCACGGTCACCGGGCCGTGATCGCGGATGTGTCCCATCAGTTGCGCACCCCGCTGGCCGCGCTGCGGCTGCGGCTCGACGTCCTGGCCACCGGAGCCGAGGACGGCATCGCCGCGGAGCTGGCCGCCGCGCAGGAGGAGATCGCCCGGCTGTCCCGGCTGGTCGACGGGCTGCTGGCCGTGGCACGTGCCGAGCAGGCCACGCCACGCCCGACAGCCGTGCGGACCGAAGCGGTGGTGGCCGAGCGGGTGGCCGCCTGGTCGCCGGTGGCCGAGGAACGCGGCGTGCGGCTGGCCGCCGTGTCCGGCGGGCCGTCGCCCGTCGTCGCGTCGGGAGCGGGTCACCTCGAGCAGATCCTCGACAACCTGATCGCCAACGCCGTGGAGGCCGTGGACGAGGACGGGAGCGTCACCCTCGACGTCCGTTCCGAGGGGGACTTCGCCCGGGTACGGGTGAGGGACGACGGTCCCGGGATGACGGCTGAGGCGAAGGAGGTCGCCTTCCGCCGGTTCGGCAACCGGGAGGCCAGAGGCACCGGGTTGGGACTGGCCATCGTCCACCGGCTGGTCACCGTCAACGGCGGCACGGCCCGGCTGGAGGACACCCCCGGCGGCGGGCTGACCGTCGAACTGCGGCTGCCGCTGTGGCGGGAGTCCGGCAGCGGGCAGGGCGGCGCGACCAAGATCTTAACCGGTTCTGAAGAAGACGTGAGTGAGTTCCCGAGCGCCGACGGCACAGCCTGAAGGTGCACGCAGCCGATCCGGTCCTCCGAATCACCAGGAGTGCTGCCATGGTGTTCTCACCCGACGACTTCCAGCCGATCCCCTCTCCGCGCAGCTCCGCGCGTGCCCGTGAGCGCGGTCTGCGGCGCAGCCGCCGTCTGACCCGGTGGATCGCCGTGACGGCCGTGGCCGGCGCAGCAGCCCTGGGCGGTTTCTACACCCACCTGCTGCCGGGAGGTTCGGCGGCCCCCGCGCCGACCGGCCCCGCACCCGTGCAGAGCCCCGCGACGTCATCGTCCGCCACCGCCGCGGGAGGGGCCGGGCAGCATGATGACGGGGGCGAACAGGGAGACGACGAGGGCGAAGGGGCAGCCCCTGCCGCACAGCCGGCACCGCAGCCCCCGGCCCAGCCGCCGGTGCCCGCCCAGCAGCAGCCCCACACGACGACGGGCGCATCATGACCACGCACGCGCCGGTGCCCTCCCCCGCCCAGGTCGTCTTCCCGGCCCTCGGCACCACGGCCGTACTGCTCGTCACCGAGCCCAGCGCCCTGCACGCCGCGGAAGCCGTGCTGCGCAGCGAACTGCACGCTGTCGACCTGACGTGCAGCCGCTTCCGGCCGGACTCCGAACTCACCCGCGTCAACCTGCGCGCAGGTGTCCCGACCGCAGTCAGTCCACGTTTCGCCGACGCTCTCGACACCGCCCTTCGAGCCGCCCGGATCACCGACGGCGCCGTCGACCCGACCGTGGGCAGCGCGGTCATCGCGCTCGGTTACGACCGCACCTTCGCCTCCCTGCGCCCCGACGACGCCCGCCCCCTGCCCGTCGCCCGCCCCGCGCCCGGCTGGCAGCGCATCGGGTGGAACCCGCGCACCCGGACGCTGTGCCTGCCGCAGCACACCCGCCTCGACCTGGGCGCCACCGCCAAGGCCCGCGCCGCCGACCGCGCCGCGCAGCAGGCCGCCGCGGCGACCGGCAGCGGAATACTGATCAGTCTCGGCGGCGACCTCGCCGTGGCCGGACGTCCGCCCGCGGGCGGATGGCGGATCGCCCTGGCCGACGACCACGCGCAGCCCGTGACGGCGCCGGGCCCCGCCGTGGCCGTCACCGGCGGTGCACTGGCGACCTCCGGCATCCGGGTGCGCGCCTGGCGGCGCGCCGGACACGCACTGCACCACATCGTCGACCCGGTCACCGGGGAACCCGCCGCAGCCGTGTGGCGCACGGCCACCGTCGCGGCCGCCACCTGCGTGGACGCCAACACCGCCAGTACGGCGGCGGTCGTGCTCGGTGAGCGGGCCGCGGGCTGGCTGCGCGCCACCGGTCTTCCCGGCCGCCTCGTGGGCACGGACGGCACCGTGCTGTGCCTCGGCGGCTGGCCGCCCGACTGCCCGGCTCCCGGGATCGGGGGTTCATGATGACGGCCCTCGCCCTGACCGGCAGCCCGCTGTGGTACGCGAGCCGTGCCGGCGGGACCCTCACGTTGATCCTGCTCACCGCGACCGTGCTGCTCGGAGTCGTCTCGGGCGGCCGGGCCGCGCCCCGCCGGATCGGCCGGTTCGAGATCGGGCTGCTGCACCGCAACCTGTCCCTGCTCACCCTGGCGTTCCTCGTCGTGCACGTGGTGACGGCGGTGCTCGATCCGTTCGTGCACCTGGGGTGGGCGGTGTCCGTGGTGCCGTTCGGGGCGCCCTACCGTCCACTCTGGCTCGGGCTGGGCACGGCCGCGCTCGACCTGCTGCTCGCGGTGCTGATCACCAGCGCGCTGCGGCACCGGCTGGGGGTACGCCGCTGGAAGGCTGTGCACCGGCTGGCCTACGCCGCCTGGCCGCTCGCCCTCTTCCACGGCGCCGGGACCGGCACCGACACCCGTCTGCCCCTCCAGCTGTGGCTCTACGCCGCCTGCCTGGCCTCGGTGGTCGCCGCCGTGTGGTGGCGCCTGCTGAAGGCGGGGCCGGGCCGGATCGCCGGACGGCTGGTGGCCGCCGTGGCCGCGACCGCCGTACCCGTGGTGCTGACCGCGTTCCTGGCCGCCGGCCCGCTGCAGCCCGGCTGGGCTCAGCGCGCCGCCACGGCGGCTCTCCTGCCCGGAGGTGGAAGGTGACCTCCTCTGCCACGGCACCGTTCGCGCCCCGGGGCTCCGGGTCCGGGCCGGGCGACCCGGCCGGACGGCTGCTCGCGGGATGGCATGCCACCGGACGACCGGCCATGTTGTCCGACCACCTCAGGCGCTACGGGCCGTCTCCCGTCGCTCTCACCTGGGGTTCGTCGATGCCGCTGGTGGACGCCGTCGAGGCGGCCGGGCTCTCCGGGCGGGGCGGTGCCGGGTTCCCCACCGCGCAGAAGCTGCGTGCCGTCACGGCGCACCGGGGCCGCACCGTGGTCGTCATCAACGCCATGGAGAGCGAACCCGCCAGCCGCAAGGACCAGTTCCTGCTCGCCGTCGCACCCCACCTGGTCCTCGACGGCGCCGTCCTGGCCGCGGCGGCGGTCGGTGCCGGTACCGTCCATGTGTGCCTGCCCCGGACCCGCACCGTCCAGTACCGGCAGCTCAGCGTCGCCCTGGAGGAACGGCGAAGGGCCCGGCTTGATCCCGTACGACTGTGTCTGCACGCCCTTCCGCACGCCTATGTCTCCAGCGAGTCGACCTCTCTGGTGCGCTGGCTGAACGGAGGTCCGGCCCGCCCGCAGGGCAGCCCACCGCCCACCCATGAACGCGGCGTGGCGCGCCGCCCCACACTCGTCCTCAACGCGGAGACTCTCGCACACCTCGCCCTCATCGCCCGCCGTGGACCTGAATGGTTCCGCCGGGCCGGCACACCGGACGAGCCCGGCACCGCGCTGATGACGGTCTCCGGGGCCGTGGCTGCCCCCGGTGTCCTGGAAGTGGCGTTCGGCACGCCGCTCGCCACGGCGCTCGAGCGTGCCGGGGGCCTCACGGAGCCTCTGGGGGCGGTCCTGCTCGGCGGCTTCGCCGGCACCTGGCTCCCGGCGGAAAGTGTTCACACGCCCCTCGCACGGCGCGACCTGGCTCCACTGGGAGCCACGCCCGGCGCGGGCGTACTCGTCGCGCTTCCCCGCTCGGCCTGCGGGCTGGGCGAGACGGCCCGGATACTCGCCTTCCTGGCGGCTCACGGCGCCCGCCAGTGCGGCCCGTGCCGCTTCGGGCTGCCCGCCGTGGCCGAGGATGCGGCCGTACTGGCCGCCGGTCAGGGGGACCTGCGGCTCCTGTCACGCCTGCGTCACCGCGTGGGTCTGCTGCCGGGCCGGGGTGCCTGCCGCCATCCGGACGGTGCGGCCCGTCTCGCCGCCTCCGCCCTGCGCACGTTTGCCGACGACGTCGACCGTCACCTCTCGCACGGCCCATGCCCCGCGGCCCGGCGGCCGCCCCGGATCCCCGTCCCGCCCGCCGTACCCCCGGAGGCCTGGCGATGACCGCGCCCCGGACGCTGCGCGTCGACCGGATCGCCTGCACGGGTCAGGGCCTGTGCGGCGAACTGCTCCCCGAGCTGATCGACCTCGACGAATGGGGCTACCCCGTCCTCAAGGACCGGACCGTCCCCGACCGGCTGCGCGCCCACGCCCGACGCGCCGTCGCGGCCTGCCCCCGTCTCGCCCTCCACACCGACGAGGTCTGACGGGACGCTCTGTCCGCCCGCGCCCAGCGGCGCGCTGCCCGTCGAAAGCAACGGTGCCGTACCTGGTGGGACGTCTTCGCTCAGCGGGTGCGGGCATGGACCGCGAGCGCGAACCGCACACCGCGTTGCCAGGAGTCGGCCCGGCGCCTCACTTGAACTGACCGCACCCCGCGGGCAACCCGTCAGACATGGGTGACGTCTTGATCGGTGGCACACGGCGCCCTCGCCCTCGCGGGCCGAGGGCTCACTCAACGGACTCTATACACTCTGTGTATACATGCCATGTATACACAGAGTGTATAGAAGTCGCCCGGACCGAAAGGCATCTATGTACGGCAAGGCATTCGCCCCGGAGTATCAGGGCGCTCTCACCGCCCTCTCCGTGAACTCCTCGCTCACCGACGTACTCGCCGCCGGCATCGAGGAGCTGGAGGCGGCACGGCGCTCGGGACGGTACGGCGAGGCGGCCCGCTGCGGTGTGGCGGTCGCCGAAGCGTACCGCCGCCTGGGACGGATCGGGGACGCGGACCGGGAGTGGAAGGCCAGTTATCGCGCGGCCCGTGCGGCCGAAGACACCGCCGCGATGGCATGGGCCCTGTGGAGCGGCGGCACACTGGCCCGGCAGCGCGGCGCGTTCCCGCTGGCCTGGCGGCTTTTGGGGTTCGCGGCCGAGTTCGGCGAGCGGGGCGGCGACGTCGTGGTGCGCGGGTACTCGCTGGCCGGGCTCGCGGAGACCGGACGCATCCAGGGCGACTACGAAGCGGTCGGCAGACTGCACGAGCAACTGCTGGCGGAGGCCCGCCGGCGGGGCGAGGCGCGGCACACCGTGTGGGCGCTGGAGGGCATCGCGCAGATCCACCGCAACACCGGCAGGTACGACAGCGCGCACGCCTTGTTCGAGGAGGCGGCCGGAATCGCCGAACGGGCCGACGACCGGCGCGGCCGTGCCTGGGCGCTCCGCGGGCTCGCCGACGTCGTCTCCGTACGGGACGGGGACACCGAGCGGGCCCTGGCGCTGCTGTCCGAGGCGGAGGCGACGTGCCGGGCGATGAACCTCTCCAGCGCGCTCGCCTACAACCACAAGATGCGCGGCAACATCCTGTACCGGGCGGGTCGTCACGCCGAGGCCAGGGACCTGTACGAACGGTCCCTGGCCGAGTTCCGGGCCATGGGCGAGCCGCGCGGAGCGGCGCTGTCCCGGCTCGGACTGGCCAAGTCCCGGGCCCGGCTGGGCCACGACCTCCACGAGATAGCTGCCGAACTCGTCGTCCTGGCAGCCGAGTTGGATCGGATCGGGCTGCGTCACGCGCGGGAGATGGTGACGCGGGCCCAGGAGGAGTTCGGCGTCGCGGCTGAGGCCGTCCGATGACGGCGCCCGCGTCCCTGCGGGCACCGGCCGCTGTGCCGCATGTCCTCGAACGCTGCCACGCGCTGGTACGGCCCGCCCTGGCAGAGGCCGTCGACCGGCTGCACCCCTGGATGCGCGAGATGGCCGCGTACTCCTTCGGCTGGTGCGAGGTGGGAGGCGCGCCGTCCTCGTCGTCCGGCGGAAAGGGGGTGCGCCAGGCCTTGGCGGTGCTCGGTGCGGAAGCTGTGGGCGGTCCGGGACCGGCCGGGGTGCCGGCGGCCGTCGCGGTGGAACTGGTGCACACCTTCTCACTGCTGCACGACGACATCATGGATGGCGACCCGGCCCGGCGACGCCGTCCGGCGGTGTGGAAGGCGTATGGCACGGGCCCCGCCGTGCTGGCCGGTGACGCGCTGTTCGCGCTGGCCGTCGAGACCCTCGCAGCGGCATCCGCCGGCCCGCAGGCCGTGCGTGTGCTGTCCGCAGCGCTGCGCGACCTGGTGCGCGGACAGGCCGACGATCTGCTGTTCGCGGAGCGTCCGTGGACAGGTCCGCGGCAAGTGCGGCCGGAGGAGTACCGGCTGATGGCCGAGCACAAGACGGGGGCGTTGCTGGGCTGCGCGACGGCGCTCGGTGCCCTGCTCGCCGGGGCCCCGCCGACGACGGCCCACGCCCTCGACCGGGCCGGCCGGCAGCTGGGCGTCGCGTTCCAGATCGTCGACGACATGCTGGGCATCTGGGGTGATCCGGAAGTCAGCGGCAAGCCCGTCCACGCGGATCTGCGGGAAGGCAAGAAGACCCTCCCGGTGCTGGCCGCGCTCGCCTCCCCGGCCCCCGAGACGCGTCGGCTCGCCCTCCTGCTGGAGCGTGCCGATGCTCCCGAGGAGACGGCCGCGCTGATCGACGCGCTGGGCGGCCGGTCCACGGCCCTGGCGCAGGCCCGCCGCCATCTCGCGGCCGCGGAGACGGCCCTCGGTGACCTGCCTCTCGAGCCTGGCCCGGTCGACGCCCTGCACGCGCTGCTGGACTTCCTCGTGCGCCGCGACCTCTGAACACGCCGGTGCCGCCCTGCCGCAGGGCCGTACGCCACCGCGCCGCCCTCCCGGACGTGGTCGGCCCTGCGGCGGGGCGGGGCGGCGCTCTCCCGCAGTGCTTGCACGATGAAGGGGCACGCCGCTTCCTCGCTGCGGGCGACCGCGCGGCCGACGATGGCACACCCGTGGCGACAACAGCAGTGGCGACAAGGGATTTCGCAGGCCACACCCGGCAGGGGTTCCGGCCGGTCGCCCTGTACGCGGACAAAGACCCGTGTTTACAGCTGGACGGTGGTGCCGGATTCGAGCAGGCTGATCGGGATCCCGGTCAGGCCCTTCTCGCCGAGGAGGTGGGCGGCGGACCGCCGGCCGAGGTCGCTGAGCATGAGTTCGTGGATCTGGACGATGCGCTCGGGCTTGACGGTGCGGACGTAGTCGGCGGCCTCGCCGAGGTTGGTCCATGGGCCGCTGGTCGGCAGGAGGAGGGTGCGCACCGGAGCGTCGGGCGCGAAGTAGGCGTCGCCCGGATGGTAGAGGGTCCCGTCGTCGAGGAGATGGCCGACGTTGTCGGGGCACGGCACGTCGGCATGGATCAGGGCGTGGCGGTGACCGTGGACGGTGACGGAGATGGAACCGACGGTGAAGGCGTCACCCGCGGCGACGGCAGGCCGCCGCGCGGGCTGGGCGGGGGGGGGGTTGGTGACCGCCTCGAACCGCTCCTGCTCATCGGGAATGCCGGCCAGGATCTTGTGGATGGTGTGCGAGACGTCCGCCCGTCGGCGCTCCTTCGGCCAGCGCGAGGACACCCACCGGCAACTGCGGATGGCCGTGTAGGCCAGTCCGACATCTTCGGCGAACATCCGGACGGCCTCACCGACGGTGAACAGGTCGTCCTTCCCGAACGGATTCGCGCCTCCGTACGAGCGCATCGGCTCGATCTCCACAGCCGCGTCCCCGAGACGCCACTGGGCGCTGCTCATCGTGGCTACCCAGTCCCGCCCCAGCTGACCAGCTCGTCATAGCGTTCCCGGGTCACACTGCCGATCATCGCGGGCACCCGGACATCATCCCCGGCGGACCCGGGTGCGGCACCCGTGTCATGCCGTCAGTTCGCCCCGGCAGGGCGTCGCTTCGCACCATCCGACCGGCCCCAGGAACCCGCCAGGACGCACAGTTGCCGCTGTGAAGCGCGATGCCAGCCGTCAAATGCACGATCTCACAACCCGGCATCCGCCACGCGCCGCCTGCGCCAGGCCCGTTTGCGGCAGATGGGAAAGCAGTACGTTGCCAAGACAGGATGTTCGCCCCCACCGTCCACGACGTCCCGCACTCCGGGCGACTGGACGTCACACCGGCCTTCACCGCCTCGGCCCTCGCCCTCGCCCGCCGCATCCGCCGCCAGTGCCGCGACCTGCACGCCGACTAACAGAACACCGCAGCCATCTTCAACGACGGCATCAGCGGATCGCCGCACCCACGACACAGCCGCGGCCCGCCATCGCGATCATCCGCGACTACGACCAGTCTCAGCCGGGGAACACCGTCTCTGCCCATGCGGTCACGTTATGACCGGTCATTGTCCAGCCCAACCAGCCGAACCGGGCAGGGAATCCTGTACTCAGGCTCTCGGGAGAGCGTCGTCATCGCTGCTGGACTGCTCGGCGAGATAGCGCTGCAGGCCGATATGACGGAACTGATAGACCGTGCCGACTTGGCGGAGTATGCCGCGATCGTGCGCGTCCTGGAGAAACGCCATCAACGACCACGGGGCATGATCCCGCATCGCCAGGCAGGCCTTGGTTACGGCGAACTGCGCCCATGCCGTCTCCCTGAATCCGACATAGAACCCACGCGCCAGTCCTGCAGCGAGCCCGAGGGCCAGCCCGCCACCGATACCCAACGCCGGTATGACCCAGAAACTGCTCTTCAGCCCGAACGCCCAGACGCCCCAGGCCCCGAACCCCAAGACATACAGCAGCATGATCTGGAGGAAGATCCGGCGATCTTGCACGACCAACGTCCCCGGCCCGACCCGGACGGCAAGGTCAGCCCGCTCCAGCGTCAGCCTTCCGTTGAAACGGCTCCAGAGTATGCCCGCAGCGATCAGGACGATGTACTGGAGGACGACGCGCGCACCGACGAACTGGTACAGGGCTAGTGCTGTCATGAGCGCCGCCAGGAGCCCGAAGTGGAGAGCGGACCGGAACCGGGAGCTCGGGTACACGACGGCGTCCGACTTGCTGAAGCCGAAAGCGGAAGCCAAG
Organism: Streptomyces sp. NPDC047000; assembly: GCF_040644295.1. Lineage (NCBI taxonomy): Bacteria > Bacillati > Actinomycetota > Actinomycetes > Kitasatosporales > Streptomycetaceae > Streptomyces > Streptomyces sp. NPDC047000. The sequence goes on along the minus strand of NZ_JBEYWE010000026.1, from coordinate 7,323 downwards.
CCGCACATCAGGCCGGCGACCAGCATGCCGCCAAGCCCCCAGACGAGCCCCCAGACGAGCCCAGAGCTGAGCCAGGAGCTGAGACCGGCAACAAGGCCGACGGTAACGGCACCGATGAGAGCGGTCGCCGATCCGGCGGTATTTTCTCGCTGCTCGGCAGGCACCGCCGAGCCGAGTTCCCACCAGGCCAAGTCCGTACTGCCGCCGCGGTGGACTTCCAAGTGCCGGGCAAGGGTGGCGAGCGTGTGACGAGCTTGCTGCGCGGACCAGTGGGAAGGCTTGCTGTGTGCATCCCGGTCCTCGTAGACGGCTGTGATGAAGTGGCTGAAAAGATGACGCTCCAGCTCGTCGCGGGTACCCAACACCGTGGTGTCGCACAACTCATCCGGGTGCGGAGTCGGCTCGGTGGCCCCGACTCGGGGCGACGGGGCGTAGATGGTGCGCGCGAGGAACAGGCCCAGCGGTGTGATCAACACCTGGCCGACGGGAGTGTCGCTTCCCAGACGGGCGATGACCGCATCCCATCGCTCGGCATGGGGAAGACCGCTGCGCAGATACTCGGCGGCCGGGCCCGGGGTGAGCGGTACCAACTGGATGCCTACGGCACCATCGAGCCGCCTGGCATCCAGCCCATTCAGGGCAGCGCGGTAGGCGTCGGTGCGGCTGGACAGGACCAAAGGCTGCGTGCGCCAAGCCCTGTTGATCTCGTGGAGGGCCACAGCGTGCAGGGCAGGCGGAATTTCGTCGAACCCGTCCAGGAGCGGCAGAATATGGCCGCGGTCCACCAGAGCTTGGGCCCGGTCGGTCTCCGGCGACTCCGCGGAGGCAGGATGCCCGAGATCGACATTGTGGTGGAGGCGCAGTTGCTCGGCCATCCACTTTTTCAGACCGCCCGACTCGAGAGGGTTCCAGGACGCGAGAGAAAACAGCACCGGCACCGGGCCGCTGCTCCCCGGTCGTGCCAGTTCCTGCAGCAGACGGATCAGCAGCACGGTCTTGCCGGATCCGGGCTCGCCCAGGACCACTAGGCGGCGCGTGGGCACCCGCTTGGTGAAGACCTCGCCGATCTGCGTGTAGGTACCCTCTAGCCCTGCCTCGTCCACCGGCCACGCGCCGGCATCACCGGGCGGACCATCGGGCAAGCCACGGGCGGCCTTGACCACGTCCGCCCAGTCTGCAACCAGTCCGGACCTGGCGGGCCGCCAAGCAACTGGCAGCGCATAGGACTCGACTACATCGCGCTGGGTGGCCTTAGCCTCCCACTCCCGCCGGACGTCTGCTGCCAGCTCCTTCGTCACCGCGGCCAGGTCCTTTGCGGCCTCGGCGCGGCCCGCACGAAAATCAGCCCAGCCCAGTGCGACCGTGACAGCGGCTGCAACCACCTGGGAGACGGTTGCAACCGTCTCCTGCTCGATGTACGACTTCAGCCCCACTGCCAAGACCAGCGTGACTACCGCCGTCAGCAACAGCATCCTTCGGACGCCTTGCAGCCCTCGGCCGATCCCCCGTGTACGCACGTCGAGTCATCATGCCGCACCCCATGCCGACGGGGACACCATTCGCGACGAATCCGACCACTCCAGCTGACTATTGGCATGCTGGCATCAGGCACAGGCTCTTACGGGTCTGTGCAGCGAGCGGAGCCCAGCTCGCCGCATGGGCCAAAGGGCACTGGAAGATCGAAAAACTTCTGCACCACGTCCGGGACCGCACCTTCCGCGAGGACGACCCCACGATCCGCACGGGCCACCTGCCCCGGGTCATGGCGGGACTGCGCAACCTCGCCATCGGCATCCACCGCCAGGACGGACAGACCGACATCGCCGCCGCCCTGCGCCACGCCGCCCGCGACTGCCACCGGCCACTGGCCGCCCTCGGCCTCACCGGATGAATCCGGACAGATCTTGATCTTGCAACGGCCCCTGGCCGCCCCGGCCCTGAGCACCGTGTACTTCGACGTCCCGGAGGCCGGACGACACCGTGCGCACGGGATGCCGGCCGTCCTGAACGGCACGCCCATGCCCCCGGAAGCCCCCACCGCGCGTCTTCGTCTCGAGGTGCGTTCCTCCACCTGACGGCGTCGACGGAACGCGTCTCAGGACACCGCGGGTACGCCTTCCTTGCGCATCGTTCCCAGAACGGCGTGCGCCATCACCGACTCGCCCCGCGCGTTGGGGTGCAGCGGGGCTGCCGCAGACGCCGGGTGGAGCGGCTCCACGTAGCGGCGGCCGGCCGGTGCACAGGCGTCGTGGTCCGTGCTGGGCGCGTAGGTGTCCACGTAGATCGCGCCCGTCTCCTCGGCACGCTGCCGCAGCATACGGTTGAGGGAGAGTTCGGTCCGGCGCAGGAAGTCCACATCCCCGGGGGCGAGGACCATGCCCGCACAACTGGTCTTCCGGGCCGGCAACAACGCCGGATACCCCACCACGAAGACAGCGGCCCGCGGGGCGCGCCCGGCGATGGTGACGAGTGTCCGAGCCAGGCGGGCCCCGGCGGCGTCGATACGCTTCTGGAGCCGGTCGGCGTCGGCCCGGAGATACCGTCGCCTGCACGGCGCGTCCCGGCCGAAGAGCTGTGCGCCGCCGGTCAGGCGGTACACCAGGCCCTGTGCGACACAGCGCTCGAACACCTCGCTGAAGCCGACATCGTTGCCCCCGATCCCCAGGGTCACCAGCCGGGTACGCCGGTTCAGTGCGGTGATCTGGGCGGCATTGACTCCGTCGCCCGTGTCCTGGGTGGCGGACAGAGAGGCGATCGTGGCGCCGGAGCAGCTCATGTCCCGGACGTCTGCCGCGGGAATGCCGAGCTCACGCGCCACGAGCGCCGGGTAGTTACGGGTGGAGCGGGCACATCCCGGAGGCCTGCCCGTCTGGTCGGGTATGCGGGGACCGGACGTGTACGAGTCACCGAGAGCCACGTAGGGCATGTCCGAGGGCGTGTCCGGCCCGGTCCCCGCGTACTGCCTGGCGATGACGATCGCCGACAGAACCAGGACGGCGAGCAGCGCACCGGCTCTCAGCACCATCTTGCGGGATCGCACTCGCCCCTCCGAACCGGATCGCACCACAGGCCGCATCGTCGGACACCACCACGCCGCCGCAGGAACGATGCCGTCGGCAGGTCCTCCGTGACACCGGTGCGCGACCGGCAGGAATGCCACCGGAACGCCAGGGGAGGCCGGACGTGACATGGACGCCCCTGGCAGCGGACAAGTGGTGAGAGCGCGTCAGTCGTTGACGCCGACGCGGTCCAGGATGCCTTCGCCGGGCTTCCCGGGTCATCCGGCGGAAGGAGGAGGCCGGCTGCTGCGATCGCACCAAGGGGGTGCTCTGTCTGCAACGACCGCACTACGGCCGTGGCTCGCCTGTGGCAGCGGAGGCCGGAAACCGGTCAGACGGCGGGTTCGAGCACCGCGTCGATGCTGGAGGCTCCCGAGTCGGGCACCTTGGGCTGGCGCCAGGCCTCCACGGAGAAGGCGACGGTCACCAATGAGCAGAACAGCCAGAGCAGTCGTTTGTCGGGCTCCGAGATGTCGTCCATGGAGATCTCCCGCAGGCGGGCCGCGCCGGACTTCAGCAGCGGGAAGGCGACCTCGTAGAACGCGTCGAGCTCGTCCATCGTGCTGGCGATCCGCTTGGCGTAGCGGGCCTTCTCGGTGGGGATCGCCCAGTCGGCGAAGGGGTCCAGGGCCTCGAAGCCCTCGGGGAACGTGCCGGCCATGGTGTGGTCCTCCTCGGGGATCAGGATGCTGCCGGGTCGCCGGACGTGCGGCGCCGGTGTTCGCGGACGTACTCCTGGGCGGTGTGGTGGAGGTGGCGCAGGAGTACCTCCTGGTCGTTGAGGGGGAAGCGGTCCACGGTGCCCGACTCGAGCATCGTCTGGGTCGCCTCCAGGGTGTTGCCGTCCTGGAGGCCGTACTCCTTGAACGAGACGGCGGCCAGTTCCTGCTGGAGCCGCTCGAAGGCGTTCTTCGGCGGGACGAAGTAGCACGTCCCCTCGAAGATGTGCGTGTGGTACGAGGTAGGCCAGTAGTGGTACGTGAGGACCCAGTTCGGCCGCCAGATCAGCAGCATGAAGTTGGGGAAGAAGACGAAGGAGTCCATGCCCCAGCGGTGGTCCCTGGTGGGATTGACGGCCGGCGGCAGGTCCTCCGTGGCCATGCCGATGTCCGGTGCGTCCCACGGGCCGAACAGGCCGCTGCGCAGTGCCGCCTCGATGGGCTTGACCATCTCGCGGTCGTGCGGCGGGGCGATGCCGCCCCAGGACGACACCATGCTGTGCGGGCCGTCGATGTCGTAGTGGAGCGCCTCGTAACCGTACTTGGCGATCCGCCGGGCCTGGTCGGGCATGTACTGGCCGGAGTGCAGGATCGGGGCGTGGTAGAACTCGGCGAACGCGTCGATGAAGAGCTTCCAGTTGCTGCCGACCTCGGCGCGGAACTTGTGGACCTGGGTCAGCTTGTGGAACGGGTAGCCTTCGATGCCCTTGGCCAGTTCCCCGAGGTACTCCCGCAGCGGGGTCGTGTTCCGGGTGTCGAGGTTCACGAAGACGAAGCCCTCCCACACCTCCGTCTGGACCTGTTTGAGTCCGTAGGCGGACTTGTCCAGGTCGAAGAACTCGCTCTCCTGCTGGACGAAGGCGAGTTCGCCGTCCAGGCCGTAGCGCCAGGCGTGGTACTTGCAGGTGAACTGGCGGCAGACGCCGCTGGTCTCCTCGCGCGGGAAGTCGTTCCACACCAGCTTGTTGCCGCGGTGCCGGCAGACGTTGTGGAAGGCGCGCACCTCACCGTCGGTGCCGCGCGCCACGATCACGGACGTCCGTGCCGCGTCCAGCTCCTTAGTGAAGTAGCTTCCCTTGCGCGGGAGTTGCTCGACGCGTCCGACGTTGAGCCAGGTCCGCTTGAAGATGGCCTCCCGCTCCAGCTCGTAGTGCTCCGGCGAGATCGAGTCCGCGTAGGAGACCGGCCGGGTGTCCACCTTGAGGTGCTCGGTCCAGCTGCCCTCTTCGGGCTTCTTGAAATGCGCCATGGGGTCGGGCCCTCCAGTCGACGACGCCGCTCGTCCAGTCGATAACTCTGATCTCTTGACACGAGAACCGTATTCTCAATTTTGCGTAATCGTCAAGGATGCCCGCGGAGTTCACGCTTCAGGTCGGCTCGACCCCGAGAAGCCGGCCGCCCCGGCAAGCGGGCGACGGATGGCGGTAATAGTCTTCTCCAGAAGTGAGAGGCAAGCTATCGTCCCGTTGTCCGTGCCGCGCAGGAGGTGATGCGGTGACGCGCATCGTGTATCGCCCGGGCTCCGCAGCCGGGACTCCGCGGTCAGGGACCGCCCGCCCCTCCGCCGAGCGGGGTGGTGAGCCGCCGAGGCACCCGAGACGCCACGACGAAGGGAACGCCCCACTTCAATGCCGGACTACGACGCGATCGACTTCTTCCGGGACGATGCGCTCGTCGCGGACCCCTACCCCTACTTCGACCACCTGCGCGCGCGGTGCCCCCTGCGGCGCGAGCCGCACCACGACGTGGTGATGGTGACGGGCTACGAGGAGGCGGTGCAGATCTACAACGACCACGAGACGTTCTCCTCGTGCACGTCGGTCACCGGTCCCTTCCCCGGGTTCCCGGTTCCCCTGGAGGGGGACGACATCAGCGATCTGATCGCACGGCACCGTGACGAACTGCCCATGAGCGACCAGCTCCCCACCCTCGACCCGCCCACGCACACCGCCCACCGGGCCCTCCTGATGCGTCTGATCACGCCCAAGCGCCTCAAGGAGAACGAGGCCGCCATGTGGCACCTCGCCGACAGCCTCCTGGACGAGTACCTGGCCCGGGGAGAAGGGGACTTCGTCCGCGACTTCGCGGGCCCCTTCACCCTGCTCGTCATCGCCGACCTGCTCGGTGTGCCCGAGGGGGACCGGACGGAGTTCCGCGCCAGGCTGCAGCGCCCGGAGGCGGCGAACGGGCCCGGCATCGGCAGCACCGGCGAGGAGACCTTGGAGCACACACCTCTGGAGTACCTCTACGGGCGGTTCACCACATACATCGGGGAGCGCCGTCGCGCCCCCCGCGGGGACGTGCTGAGCGGGCTGGCGACCGCCACGTTCCCCGACGGGTCGACTCCGCAGACCGCCGACGTGGTGCGGGTCGCGGCCAACCTGTTCGCGGCCGGCCAGGAGACGACCGTCCGTCTGCTCGGCTCCGCGCTCCGCGTCCTCGCCGAACGCCCCGAGCTGCAGCGGCTGCTGCGGGCCGAGCGGCAGCGCATCCCGCTGTTCATCGAGGAGTCGCTGCGCACGGAGAGCCCGATCAAGGGCGACTTCCGGCTGGCGAGGAGGGCCACGACCGTGGGCGGCGTGGAACTGCCCGCCGGCACCACGGTGATGCTGGTCAACAGTGCCGCGAACCGCGATCCGCGCCAGTTCGCCGATCCGGCGGCTTTCGATGTCGAGCGCCCGAACGCCCGGCGCCATATCGCCTTCGGCCGGGGCATCCACAGCTGCCCGGGGGCGCCGCTGGCCCGGGCCGAGGCACGGGTGGCGATCGAACGGCTCCTGGACCGGACGACGGACATCAGGATCTCCGAGCAGGCGCACGGGCCGTCCGGCGACCGCCGCTACCGCTATGTCCCGACGTTCATCCTGCGCGGCCTGACCGAGCTGCGTCTGGAGTTCGACACCCGCGAGAGCGAGGCGCGATGAAGGCCACGGTGGACGACGACCGCTGCCGCGGGCACGGTGTGTGCCTCGGTATCTGTCCCGAGGTCTTCGACCTCAACGACGACGGGTATTCCGTGGTGCTTCTGCCCGAGATCCCCGTACGGCACGAGCAGTCGGTGCGCAGGGCCGCCGCCCTGTGTCCCGAGCACGCCATCACGACGACGTGACGCGCGTCCGGACAGAGGAGAGCTGATGCCCAAGGGCTATGTCGTCATGACCGAGGCCGTCCGGGACGAGGAGGCCATGGCCGCCTACGGCAGAGCCGCCGCCGTGTCGATGGCCGAGGCCGGCGCCCGCGTCCGGGCCGTCGACGGCCGTCCCCAGGTCCTGGAGGGCGACTGGCACGGCGACCGGACCGTCATCCTCGAGTTCGACTCGGTGGAGGCGGCCCGCGCCTGGTACGAGTCGGCCGGCTACCGGGCGGCCCGACCACTGCGGCAGGCCGCGGCCGTCACCAACGCCGTCATCGTCGCCGGGTTCGAACCGCCGGTGCGGGTGGCCGGTCAGGAGGGCACGCTGAGATCCTTGATGTTGGCCACGAAGCCCGAGCCGGGCAGGAAGGTGAACGTGGAGAACAGTTCGCGGCCCGACTTGGTGGACGCG
>NZ_JBEYWE010000025.1:0-111245 GCF_040644295.1 Streptomyces sp. NPDC047000 | reverse complement strand
CGCTCCGGCGGCGAGCACGGCGGCGGTGTCCGCCGCGAGTTCCCGCGGGGTGAGGGGGACCGCGGGGTCCTCGGTCTTGCTTAACCGGACCCGGGTGCGCGGCGGCCCGGCCGGACGTCCCCGTCCACCGGTCAAATGCGGTACGGGACGCCGTCCCCGGCGCGATAGGCTCGCCTCACGACTTTCCGATGTGAGGCACGTTTGAGGGAGCGGGTGCACACTTTGTCCGGTGGAGAGGTGGCCGGCATCCTGGTGGCCGTCTTCTGGGCGATCCTGGTCTCCTTCCTCGCCGTGGCCCTGGCGAGGCTGGCCCAGACGCTCAAGGCGACCACCAGACTCGTCGCGGACGTGACCGACCAGGCCGTCCCGCTGCTCGCCGACGCCTCCGCGGCCGTGCGCTCCGCCCAGACCCAGATCGAGCGGGTCGACGCGATCGCCTCCGACGTCCAGGAGGTCACGTCGAACGCCTCCGCGCTGTCCACCACCGTCGCGTCCACCTTCGGCGGCCCCCTCGTCAAGGTCGCGGCCTTCGGCTACGGCGTACGCCGGGCCATCGGCGGCCGCAAGGAGGACACACCGGCCAAGGCGCCCCGGCGCACCGTCGTCGTGGGCCGTACCGTCCCCGCCACACGGCGGGAGCGGCGCGCCGCCCGCGGGAAGAAGGACTGAGCGAGCGATGTTCCGCCGTACGTTCTGGTTCACCACGGGCGTCGCCGCCGGTGTGTGGGCCACCACCAAGGTCAACCGCAAGCTGAGGCAGCTCACCCCCGAGAGTCTCGCCGCCGCCGCCGCGAACAAGGCGGTCGAGGCCGGTCACCGGCTCAAGGACCGTGCCGTCGGCTTCGCGCTCGACGTCCGCGCCAACATGGCGCAGCGGGAGGCCGAGCTCGAGGAGGCCCTGGGCATCCACGACCGGCCGCAGCTCCCCGTGGCACGGCGCCAGGCCGCCCTCGAGAACCGCAACAGCCCCGAGTACGTCGCCGACCGGACGTACCTGCCGTACCCGTACAACCGGAATGAGGACCACTGATGGAGTCGGCCGAGATCCGCCGCCGCTGGCTGAGCTTCTTCGAGGAGCGCGGGCACACCGTCGTCCCTTCGGCGTCGCTCATCGCGGACGACCCGACTCTGCTGCTCGTCCCGGCCGGCATGGTGCCCTTCAAGCCCTACTTCCTCGGCGAGGTCAAGCCGCCCTTCGCGCGCGCCACCAGCGTGCAGAAGTGCGTGCGCACCCCCGACATCGAAGAGGTCGGCAAGACCACCCGCCACGGCACGTTCTTCCAGATGTGCGGCAACTTCTCCTTCGGCGACTACTTCAAGGAAGGCGCCATCAAGTACGCCTGGGAGCTGCTCACCACGCCCCAGGACAAGGGCGGTTACGGCCTGGAGCCGGACCGCCTGTGGATCACCGTCTACAAGGACGACGACGAGGCCGAGCGCATCTGGCACGACGTCGTCGGAGTGCCGCGGGAGCGCATCCAGCGCCTCGGCATGAAGGACAACTACTGGTCCATGGGCGTCCCCGGCCCCTGCGGCCCCTGCTCCGAGATCAACTACGACCGCGGCCCCGAGTTCGGCGCCGAGGGCGGCCCCGCCGTCAACGACGAGCGGTACGTGGAGATCTGGAACCTCGTCTTCATGCAGTACGAGCGGGGTCAGGGCACCGGCAAGGACGACTTCGAGATCCTCGGCGACCTGCCCAGCCAGAACATCGACACCGGCCTCGGCCTGGAACGCCTCGCCATGATTCTGCAGGGCGTGCAGAACATGTACGAGATCGACACCTCCATGGCCGTCATCCACAAGGCCACCGAGCTCACGGGCGTGGCCTACGGCGACGCGCACCACTCGGACGTGTCCCTGCGCGTGGTCACCGACCACATGCGCACCGCCACCATGCTCATCGGTGACGGCGTCACCCCGGGCAACGAGGGCCGCGGCTACGTGCTGCGCCGCATCATGCGCCGCGCCATCCGCAACATGCGGCTGCTCGGCGCCACCGGGCCCGTCGTCAGGGACCTGATCGACGTCGTCATCCGGATGATGGGGCAGCAGTACCCCGAGCTGGTCACCGACCGCGAGCGCATCGAGAAGGTCGCCCTCGCCGAGGAGGCCCGCTTCCTCAAGACCCTCAACGCCGGTACGAACGTCCTCGACGGCGCCGTCGCCGAGGTCAAGGCCGCCGGTTCGGCCGTGCTGCCCGGCGACAGGGCGTTCCTGCTGCACGACACCTGGGGCTTCCCGATCGACCTCACCCTGGAGATGGCCGCCGAGCAGGGGCTGTCCGTGGACGAGGACGGCTTCCGCCGGCTGATGAAGGAGCAGCGGGAGCGCGCCAAGGCCGACGCCCGGGCCAAGAAGACCGGCCACGCCGACCTCGGCGCCTACCGGGAGATCGCCGACGCCTCCGGCGCCACCGACTTCATCGGCTACGCCGGCACGGAGGGCGAGTCGACCGTCGTCGGCATCCTGGTCGACGGCCTGGCCTCGCCCGCCGCGACCGAGGGCGACGAGGTCGAGATCGTGCTGGACCGCACCCCGTTCTACGCCGAGGGCGGCGGCCAGATCGGCGACACCGGCCGCATCAGGGCGGACTCCGGTGCCGTCATCGAGGTCCGCGACACCCAGAAGCCGGTACCCGGTGTCTACGTCCACAAGGGCGTCGTCCAGGTCGGTGAGATCACCGTCGGCTCCAGGGCCCACGCCTCGGTCGACCAGTTCCGCCGCAAGGCCATCGCCCGCGCCCACTCGGCCACCCACCTGACCCACCAGGCGCTGCGCGACGCCCTCGGCCCGACGGCCGCCCAGGCCGGTTCCGAGAACCAGCCCGGCCGCTTCCGCTTCGACTTCGGTTCCCCGTCCGCCGTCCCGACGGCCGTGATGAGGGACGTCGAGCAGAAGATCAACGAGGTGCTCGCCCGCGACCTGGACGTGCGCGCCGAGGTCATGGGCATCGACGAGGCCAAGAAGCAGGGCGCCATCGCCGAGTTCGGAGAGAAGTACGGCGAGCGGGTCCGGGTCGTCACCATCGGCGACTTCTCCAAGGAGCTGTGCGGCGGCACCCACGTCCACAACACCGCCCAGCTGGGCCTGGTGAAGCTGCTCGGCGAGTCGTCCATCGGTTCGGGCGTGCGCCGTATCGAGGCCCTGGTCGGTGTGGACGCCTACCACTTCCTCGCCCGTGAGCACACCGTCGTCGCGCAGCTCCAGGAGCTGGTCAAGGGCCGCTCCGAGGAGCTGCCGGAGAAGATCGCGGCCATGCTCGGCAAGCTGAAGGACGCCGAGAAGGAGATCGAGAAGTTCCGCGCGGAGAAGGTGCTCCAGGCCGCGGCCGGGCTCGCCGAGTCCGCCCAGGACGTGCGGGGCGTCGCGCTGGTCACCGGCCGGGTCCCGGACGGCACCACGCCGGACGACCTGCGCAAGCTGGTCCTCGACGTGCGCGGCCGTGTCCAGGGCGGGCGGGCCGCCGTGGTGGCGCTGTTCACCGTCACGAACGGCAAGCCGTTCACGGTGATCGCCACCGACGCCGCCGCCCGTGACCGCGGCCTCAAGGCCGGTGACCTGGTCCGTGCCGCCGCCAAGACGCTCGGCGGCGGTGGTGGCGGCAAGCCGGACGTCGCCCAGGGCGGCGGCCAGAACCCGGCCGCGATCGGCGACGCCGTCGCCGCGGTGGAGCGGCTCGTGGCGGACACGGCGAAGTGATGCGCAAGGGACGTCGCCTCGCGATCGACGTCGGGGACGCCCGGATCGGGGTCGCCTCGTGCGACCCCGATGGGATCTTGGCCACACCGGTGGAGACCGTCCCGGGGCGTGACGTCCCGGCGGCCCACCGGCGGCTGCGCCAACTGGTCGAGGAGTACGAGCCGGTCGAGGTCGTCGTCGGACTCCCGCGCTCCCTGCACGGCGGCGAGGGCCCGGCCGCCGTCAAGGTCCGCGCCTTCGCCCAGGAGCTGGCCGCAGGCATCGCGCCGGTGCCGGTGCGGCTGGTGGACGAGCGGATGACCACCGTCACGGCCGGTCAGGGCCTCAGGGCGTCCGGGGTGAAGGCGAAGAAGGGGCGGTCGGTCATCGACCAGGCCGCCGCTGTGATCATCCTTCAGCAGGCCCTCGAATCCGAACGGGTGTCAGGGACGGCACCCGGCGAGGGCGTCGAAGTGGTCATCTGATCGCGATACGGTAACGTTCCGCGCGATGCGATGGCGTTCGAACAGTCACCGCACAGCAAGAGGCGGAACGGCATCCGGCCCAGGAGTCCGGTGCGCGCCGCCTCGCGGCTCCAGGAGATCGATGACTGAGTATGGCCGGGGCCCAGGCTCCGAACCGTGGCATCCGGAGGACCCGTTGTACGGGGACGGCGGATGGGGCGGGCAGCAGGCCCAGGCGGCCCAGCAGCCCCCGTACGGCGGCCTGCCGCAGACGTATCCCCAGGAGCCGCAGCAGCAGGCCCAGCAGGTCCAGTACGACGAGTGGGGCCGTCCGGTCGGCTACCAGCAGCAGTACCCGGACCAGTACGACCCGAACCACTACGGCGTCCCCCAGGACCAGCAGTACGCGGACCATCTCCAGCAACAGCAGCCCCAGCAGCCGCAGCCGTACCAGCAGGGCGGCTGGGACGGCCACGGCACCCACGCGCACGTCCCCTACGCCGCCGACCCGGGCGACCCCTACGGCCAGCAGCCCGCCGCGTACGGCGTCGAACAGCCCGACCAGTACGGCACCTCCGAGGCGTACCCGCCCCCGCAGCCGCCGCAGCACCGGCAGCCGGAGGCGGAACCCGTCCCGGCGCCGACGCCCGAGCCGGAGCCGAAGACCGACTGGGATCCGGGCCCCGACCAGGGCGAGCACGCCTTCTTCGCGGACGACCCGGACGAGGACGACGGATACGACGACGACCCCGGCGCCGACGACCCGAAGGGCCGCAAGGGCCGCGGCAAGGGTGAGGGCCGGAACAAGCGTGAGGGCAAGAAGAAACGCCGCAACGGCTGTGCCTGCCTTGTCGTGGTCGTGGTGTTCGGCGGCGGCCTGGGCGGAGTCGGGTACGTCGGGTACCACTACTACCAAAATCGTTTCGGCGCCGCCCCCGACTACGCGGGCAGCGGCAACGGCCAGCTGGTCACGGTGGTCATCGACAAGGGCTCCTTCGGCTCGACGATCGGGCAGAAGCTGAAGGAGGCCGGGGTCGTCAAGAGCGTCGACGCCTTCGTGACCGCCCAGAACAAGAACCCCTCCGGCAAGACCATCCAGGACGGCGTCTACACGCTCCAGAAGGAGATGTCGGCGGCCAGCGCGGTCGAACTGATGCTCAGTCCGAAGAGCAAGGACAACCTGGTCGTCGCCGAGGGCCGGCGCAACGCGGCGGTCTACGCCCTGATCGACAAACGCCTCAAGGTGCCCGACGGCACCACGGCGGGCGTCGCCGAGAAGGAGTACAAGAGCCTCGGCCTGCCGTCCTGGGCGCTCAACCAGCCGGACGTCAAGGACCCGCTGGAAGGCTTCCTCTACCCCTCCAGCTACGGGGTCGCCAAGGGCCAGAAGCCCGAAGCCGTCCTCAAGAGCATGGTGTCCCGGGCCAACGACAAGTACCGGGCGATGGGCCTGGAGAAGAAGGCCGAGGCGCTCGGCCTCGACGGCCCCTGGCAGCTCCTCACCGTGGCCAGCCTGGTCCAGGCCGAGGGCAAGACCCACGACGACTTCCGCAAGATGGCCGAGGTCGTCTACAACCGTCTCAAGCCCACCAACCACGAGACCAACCAGCTGCTCCAGTTCGACTCGACCTTCAACTACCTGAAGGGCCAGAGCAACATCAACATCAGCGAGTCCGAGATCAACAGCAACAAGGACCCGTACAACACCTACACCCGCAAGGGTCTGCCGCCCGGCCCGATCAGCAACCCCGGCGACCAGGCCCTCGCGGCGGCCCTCGATCCGACCCACGACGGCTGGATGTACTTCGTGGCGACCGACGGCCAGGACAAGACCGAGTTCGCCAGGACGAACGCGGAGTTCGAGAAGCTCAAGGAAAAGTTCAATGCCAGCTCGGGCAACTGACGCCCGCCGGGCCGCCGTGCTCGGTTCGCCGATCGCGCACTCCCTCTCCCCGGTGCTGCACCGGGCCGCCTACGACGCGCTGGGGCTCACCGGGTGGTCCTACGACCGCTTCGAGGTCGACGAGGCGGGGCTCCCCGGGTTCCTCGCGGGGCTCGGCCCCGAGTGGGCCGGGCTGTCGCTGACCATGCCGCTGAAGCGGGCCGTCATCCCGCTGCTCGACGAGGTCAGCGAGACGGCCGCCGCCGTCGACGCCGTCAACACCGTGGTGTTCACGGAGGACGGCCGCCGCCTCGGCGACAACACCGACATCCCCGGCATGGCCGCCGCGCTGCGCGAGCACGGCATCGGACAGGTCGGGTCCGCGGCGATCCTGGGCGCCGGGGCCACCGCCTCCTCCGCACTCGCCGCGCTGGCCCGGATCTGCACCGGCGAGGTCGTCGTCTACGTCCGCAGCGCGGACCGGGCCGCCGAGATGCGGCGCTGGGGCGAGCGGCTCGACGTCGAGGTGCGCACCGCCGACTGGTCCGCGGCCCGGGAGGCGCTGGACTTCCCCCTGGTGATCGCCACCACCCCGGCCGGAGCCACCGACGGACTCGCCGCCGCCGTACCGGAACGGCCCGCCACGCTCTTCGACGTCCTCTACGAGCCCTGGCCCACCCTGCTCGCGGCCCGCTGGTCGATGGCCTGCGGCGCCGTGGTCGGCGGCCTCGACCTGCTGGTGCACCAGGCCGTCCTCCAGGTGGAACGGATGACCGGCCGCGCCCCCGCCCCGCTCGACGTCATGCGCCGGGCGGGCGAGAAGGCCCTCGCCGAGCGCTGACACCGGTGGTCCGCCGCCCCGCCTGCCAGGGAATCCCCTGGTCCTCGCCCTCCAGGGAATCACCTGGTGTCCACGTCCGCTTTCTGGACCGTCGGCCGGGGCCGGGGCCGGACGTGGGAGGATCGGAGACGGCGGGCCGGTGCCGCGCAGCCGGTCGCGCCAGCCCCAGGTCGAGGCGCGAGCATGAGGAGCACCGTTGAGCAGGTTGCGTTGGCTGACGGCGGGAGAGTCCCACGGACCCGCACTGGTGGCGACACTGGAGGGGCTGCCCGCCGGTGTGCCGGTCACCACGGAGATGGTGGCGGACCACCTCGCCAGGCGCCGGCTCGGCTACGGCCGCGGTGCGCGGATGAAGTTCGAGCGCGACGAGGTCACCTTCCTGGGCGGCGTCCGGCACGGGCTGACGATGGGCTCCCCGGTGGCGGTCATGGTGGGCAACACCGAGTGGCCGAAGTGGGACCAGGTCATGGCGGCCGACCCGGTCGACCCCGAGATCCTCGCCGAACTCGCCCGCAACGCGCCCCTCACCCGGCCCCGCCCCGGCCACGCCGACCTCGCCGGCATGCAGAAGTACGGCTTCGACGAGGCCCGGCCGATCCTGGAACGCGCCTCCGCGCGGGAGACCGCCGCCCGGGTGGCGCTCGGCGCGGTGGCACGGTCGTACCTCAAGGAGACCGCCGGCATCGAGATCGTCTCCCACGTGGTCGAACTGGCCGCCGCCAGGGCGCCCTACGGCGTCTACCCCACCCCGGCCGACACCGAGCGCCTCGACGCCGACCCGGTGCGCTGCCTGGACGCCGACACCTCCGAGGCGATGGTCGCCGAGATCGACCAGGCCCACAAGGACGGCGACACCCTCGGCGGCGTCGTCGAGGTGCTGGCGTACGGCGTCCCCGTCGGCCTCGGCTCGCACGTGCACTGGGACCGGCGCCTCGACGCCCGGCTCGCCGCCGCGCTCATGGGCATCCAGGCCATCAAGGGCGTCGAGGTCGGTGACGGCTTCGAGCTGGCCCGGGTACCCGGCTCCCAGGCCCACGACGAGATCCTCGCCGGACCCGACGGCATCAGGCGCGCGACGGGCCGCTCCGGCGGCACCGAGGGCGGGCTGAGCACCGGTGAACTGCTGCGGGTGCGCGCCGCGATGAAGCCGATCGCGACCGTGCCGCGGGCCCTGCAGACGGTGGACGTCGCCACCGGCGAGCCCGCGCAGGCCCACCACCAGCGCTCCGACGTGTGCGCCGTCCCGGCCGCCGGGATCGTCGCCGAGGCGATGGTCGCGCTGGTCCTCGCGGACGCCGTGGCGGAGAAGTTCGGCGGCGACTCGGTGACCGAGACCCGCCGCAACGTCCGCTCGTACCTCGAGAACCTGGCGATCCGGTGAGCGGCCCGCTGGTGGTGCTGGTCGGCCCGATGGGCGTCGGCAAGTCCACCGTCGGCCACCTGCTCGCCGAGCGGCTCGGCACCGGTTTCCGGGACACTGACGACGACATCGTGGCCGCACAGGGGCGCGCCATCTCCGACATCTTCGTCGAGGACGGCGAGGCGGCCTTCCGCGCCCTCGAGAAGCGCGCCGTACGCGACGCGCTGAGCGGGCACGACGGCGTCCTGGCCCTCGGCGGCGGCGCGGTCCTCGACGCGGACACCCGTGCCCTGCTCGCCGCGCACCGCGTGGTGTACCTCTCGATGGACGTCGAGGAGGCGGTCCGGCGCACCGGCCTCAACGTGGCCCGCCCGCTGCTCGCCGTCAACCCGCGCAAGCAGTGGCGCGAACTGATGGAGGCACGGCGGCACCTGTACGAGGAGGTCGCCACCGCGGTCGTCCCGACCGACGGCCGCGCCCCCGAAGAGGTCACCCGAGCAGCCCTGGAAGCACTGGAGTGGAAAGAAGCATGAGCGAGACGGTGACACGGATCCAGGTCGGCTCCGCGGCGGGCACCGAACCCTACGAGGTCCTGGTCGGCCGTCAGCTCCTCGGTGAGATCGCCGGGTTGATCGGCCCCGGGGCCAAGCGGGTGGCCGTCGTCCACCCCGAGGCGCTCGCCGAGACCGGGGACGCGCTGCGCGCCGACCTCGCCGGGCAGGGCTACGAGGCCGTCGCCATCCAGGTGCCCAACGCCGAGGAGGCCAAGACCGCCGAGGTCGCCGCCTACTGCTGGAAGGCGCTCGGCCAGTCCGGGTTCACCCGCTCCGATGTGATCGTCGGCGTGGGCGGCGGCTCCACCACCGACCTGGCCGGGTTCGTCGCGGCCAGCTGGCTGCGCGGCGTGCGCTGGATCGCGGTCCCCACCACCGTCCTCGCCATGGTCGACGCGGCGGTCGGAGGCAAGACCGGCATCAACACCGCCGAGGGCAAGAACCTCGTCGGCGCCTTCCACCCCCCGGCGGGCGTGCTGTGCGACCTCGCCGCACTGGAGTCGCTGCCCGTCAACGACTACGTCTCCGGGCTCGCCGAGATCATCAAGGCCGGTTTCATCGCCGACCCGGTGATCCTCGACCTCATCGAGTCCGACCCGCGGGCCGCCCGCACCCCGGCCGGACCGCACACCGCCGAACTCGTCGAGCGGTCGATCCGGGTCAAGGCCGAGGTGGTCTCCGCCGACCTCAGGGAGTCGGGCCTGCGCGAGATCCTCAACTACGGCCACACCCTGGGCCACGCCATCGAGAAGAACGAGCGCTACACGTGGCGCCACGGTGCCGCGGTCGCCGTCGGCATGCACTTCGCCGCCGAGCTCGGCCGCCTCGCCGGACGGCTGGACGACGCCACGGCCGACCGGCACCGCACCGTCCTGGAAGCGGTGGGCCTGCCCCTGCACTACCGCCACGACCAGTGGCCCAAGCTGGTGCAGGCGATGAAGGTCGACAAGAAGTCCCGCGGCGACCTGCTCCGCTTCATCGTCCTCGACGGCCTCGCCAGGCCGACGGTCCTGGAGGGCCCCGACCCGGCGGTGCTGCTCGCGGCGTACGGCGAGGTGGGGGAGTAGGGCACGGATCCGGGGCGGCCCGCACCCGCCGTCGCGGACGTCCGGGGCAGCGGCTTCCGGCCGCCGGGGCCCGCCGGTCGCCATAGGAGGCGGGGCACGTCGGGCCGCTCCCGGCCGTTTCCCCAAACGGCGGGCCGGGACGGTACCGTTCGCTAGTGCTGCGACCGGAACGGTTCACCGGCCCGGCAGACCTTCCGGTCACAGCACCAGCGAGCGCGGACCGTGGTCCGGGCCCCGCGGCCGGGCCACCGCCGGTGGACCGGGCCCCAGAAGAACGAGACGGAGTGGCACCGGATGCAGGACGCAGTGGGTTCTCCGCTGCCGCCGCCCCATCAGCCGGGGCACGGACCGGCCGCCGGCTGGCCGCACGGCGCACACCACCCCGGCCCGCAGCACCCGGGCGGTCACCCGGGCCCCATGCCCCCGCCGCCCCCTGCGGCACCGCCGCAGGCGCCGGTGCCGCACCCGGCCCCGCAGCCCGGCTTCACCGGCGCGCCCCCGGGCCCGATGCCGCCCGCCACCCACGCCCCGGTCCGGCATCCCCCCGCGCCGCACCACGCACCGGCCCCGCCGCCCCCCGACGCCACCGGCCACCTGCCCCTGCCGCCCGGCGGACCCGTCGGCATGCCCAGTGTGCCCCCGGCCGCCGTCGCCCCCGATCCCACCACCACGATCCTCGCCGTCCTGCTCATCGGCCCCGCCGGCGCGGGCAAGACCAGCGTCGCCAAGTACTGGGCGGAGCACCGCCGCGTCCCCACCGCGCACATCAGCCTCGACGACGTCCGCGAATGGGTCCGCTCCGGCTTCGCGGACCCCCAGGCGGGCTGGAACGACAACTCGGAGGCGCAGTACCGGCTGGCCCGCCGCACCTGCGGCTTCGCCGCGCGCAACTTCCTGGCCAACGGCATCTCCTGCATCCTCGACGACGCGGTCTTCCCCGACCGCCCCGTCGTCGGGCTCGGCGGCTGGAAGCGGCACGTCGGCCCCGGACTGCTGCCGGTCGTGCTGCTGCCCGGTCTGGAGGTCGTCCTGGAACGCAACGCCGAGCGCTCCGGCAACCGCCGCCTCACCGACGAGGAGGTCGCCCGTATCCACGGCCGGATGGCCGGCTGGTACGGCTCGGGCCTGCCGATCATCGACAACTCCCAGCTCGACGTCCCCGCCACCGCCCACCTGCTGGACGAGGTACTGGCCCGCTCCATAGCCAGCCCGCCCACCTGGTGACCACCCGCCCGCACCCGGGACGGCGCGGGCGGAGCACCCCGTCCCCCGGACGGCGCCCGGGCGGCCCTCCCGGACGGCACAAAACGCCCACTGCTCCTAGGCTCGACTCATGCCAGAGGTGTACGCGGGCCGCAGGGCCCGCCTGAGGGAGCGCTGCGACGCGGCGGGCAGCGCGTCCGTGCTGATCTCCCGCCCCGCCAACGTGCGCTATCTCGCGGGCGCCGCCCCGCACCGCGCGGTCCTGCTGCTCGGCCCGCGCGACGACACCCTGCTGTGTCCCCGCGCCCCGGACGACCGTGCCGGGGACGGGCGCCCCGACGAGGCCGTCCGGGTCCAGGTGCTGCCGTCCCCCGGCGGCGATCCCGCCGTCGCGGCGGCCGACCTCGCCGTGGCCCTCGGCACCGACGGCCTCGCCGTCGAGGAGCACCACCTCACCGTGGCCCGGCACCGCGCGATCCGTTCCGTCGCGCCCCGGCTGCGCCTGGCCGACCTGGGCCTGTGCGTCGAACAGCTGAGGGTGGTGAAGGACGAGGAGGAGATCTCCTGTCTGCGCGTCGGCGCGGAGATCGCCGACCAGGCGCTCGGCGAGCTGCTGGAGTCGATCCTCGTCGGCCGTACCGAGCGGCATCTCGCCCTGGAGCTCGAACGCCGTCTCGTCGACCACGGTGCCGACGGCCCGGCCTTCCCCACCTCCGTGGCCACCGGCCCCCACGCGGGCCGCCGCGGTCACCGGCCCACCGACCGGCGGGTCGAGGAGGGTGATCTCCTCTCCGTCTGCCTGGGCGCGGCCTACCGCGGCTACCGCTGCGAGATCGGCCGTACCTTCGTCATCGGCACCACCCCGGCCGACTGGCAGATCGAGCTGTACGACCTCGTCTTCGCCGCCCAGCGCGCCGGACGCGAGGCCCTGGGACCCGGGGTGGCCTGCCGGGACGTGGACCGCGCCGCGCGCCAGGTGCTGCGCTCCGCCGGATTCACCGAGGGCCTGCCCTCGCTCACCGGACACGGCGTCGGGCTCGAAATCGAGGAGGAGCCGCAGCTGGCCCCCTCCGCCATGGGTAAACTGGACGCTTGCGTGCCGGTCACCGTCGAACCGGGGGTCCACCTCCCGGGCCGGGGCGGTGTCCGGATCGATGACACGCTCGTCGTGCGCCCCGAGGCGGACGGCGGACCCGAGCTACTCACCATCACGACCAAGGAGCTGCTCGCACTCTAGGCCGACAGGACCTGGCAAGGTGCGTGCCCCGGGGTCGTCCACGTCAGTCCAGGAGATTCCGCAACCGTGGCTTCCACGAACGACCTCAAGAACGGCCTGGTGCTCAAGCTCGAAGGCGGCCAGCTCTGGTCCGTCGTCGAGTTCCAGCACGTCAAGCCCGGCAAGGGCCCGGCCTTCGTGCGCACCAAGCTCAAGAACGTGCTCTCCGGCAAGGTGGTCGACAAGACCTTCAACGCCGGCGTCAAGGTCGAGACGGCCACCGTCGACAAGCGCGACATGCAGTTCTCGTACAAGGACGGCGAGTACTTCGTCTTCATGGACATGGAGACCTACGACCAGCTGCACATCGACCCGAAGGCCGTCGGCGACGCCGCCAACTTCCTGATCGAGGGCTTCACCGCCGTCGTCGCCCAGCACGAGAACGAGGTGCTGTTCGTCGAGCTGCCCGCCGCCGTCGAGCTGACCATCGCGGAGACCGAGCCCGGCCTCCAGGGCGACCGCTCCACCGGCGGCACCAAGCCCGCCACGCTGGAGACCGGCTACCAGATCCAGGTCCCGCTCTTCATCACCACCGGTGAGAAGATCAAGGTCGACACCCGTACCAGCGACTACCTCGGCCGGGTGAACAGCTAACCGTGGCTGCCCGGAACACGGCCCGCAAGCGTGCCTTCCAGATCCTCTTCGAGGGCGACCAGCGCGGTGCCGACGTCCTGACGGTCCTCGCGGACTGGATCCGGCTCTCCCGGACGGACGACCGGCAGCCGCCGGTGAGCGAGTACACGATGCAGCTCGTCGAGGGCTACGCGCAGCACGCGAGGCGCATCGACGAGCTGCTCGCGCAGTACTCGGTCGGCTGGACGCTCGACCGGATGCCGGTCGTCGACCGCAACATCCTGCGGCTCGGCGCCTACGAGCTGATATGGGTCGACGGGACCCCGGACCCGGTCGTCCTCGACGAGATGGTGCAGCTGGCGAAGGAGTTCTCCACCGACGAGTCACCCGCCTTCGTCAACGGTCTGCTCGCCCGGCTGAAGGACCTCAAGCCGTCGCTGCGCCGGGACTGACACCGCGGCCGACTCCGCTGTGTGACGTTCCTCACGTGACGTGGACGCGAAGGGGGCGTATCGCCTCACGGAGGGCAAACGGAAACCGCCGGGGTGGCCGGAAACCGATTCGGTTTCCGGCCACCCCGGCGGCACGTTTCTGCGGCACCGGCCCGGTGGGCCGGCCGGGTCGGCCCGCTCAGCCTTCCTCGTGCGTCGCCACCGCGCGGCGCGCGTCCGCGTCCAGCACACCCCAGCTGATCAGCTGCTCGGTCAGCACCGAGGGGGACTGGTCGTAGATCACGGCGAGGGTGCGCAGGTCGTCCTGGCGGATCGACAGCACCTTGCCGTTGTAGTCACCGCGCTGCGACTGGATCGTCGCCGCGTACCGCTGGAGGGGACCCGCCTTCTCGACCGGCACATGGGCCAGCCGCTCCAGGTCCAGGACCAGCTTCGGCGGCGGCTCGGCGGCCCCGCCGGGGGTGGTGCCGGGCAGCAGTTCCTGCACCGGGACGCCGTAGAAGTCCGCCAGTTCGGCGAGACGCTGGACGGTCACGGCGCGGTCCCCGCGCTCGTACGAACCGACCACGACGGCCTTCCAGCGGCCCTGGGACTTCTCCTCGACACCGTGGAGGGATAGGCCCTGCTGGGTGCGGATGGCCCGGAGCTTGGCCCCGAGCTGTTTGGCGTATTCGCTGGACATAAGGCTCCCGGACACTGTGTCGACGCGGCTGGCCTTGTTTCCAGTCCGCGCGGCTGGTAACTCAGTGTGAGGTTACGCAGCGTGACTCTCGCCCGTCAAGCCGAATGGTCCACATCGGCTCTTCCGTGACAGCCGGGGCCCCTTCCGCCAGAGGGGTGAACCGAGGTCGTCCCGGGGGCTGCTACCGTTGTCGGCGCACATCAGACGTCCTTTAACGTCCGTCCCGTGAGGCGGAGAAGGAGGTCCGTCCCATGGACGAACAGCACGCATCATCCGCTCAGCCCGACCGGTACGACGACACGCTCGGACAAAGTCCGCAGGGCTCCGCCGGCGAGCCGCCCGCGGTGCCCGACGCCCGGCCCGTACTCGAAGCGCCCGACATCGCCCGGGTGCTCACCCGCATCGCCCACGAGATCGTCGAACGCGCCAGGGGTGCCGACGACGTGGTGCTCCTCGGCATCCCGACCCGCGGCGTCTTCCTCGCCCAGCGGCTCGGCGCCAAGCTCGAGCAGGTCACCGGCCGCACGATCCCGGTCGGCTCCCTCGACATCACCATGTACCGCGACGACCTGCGCCTCCAGCCGCCCCGCGCGCTGGCCCGCACCGACATCCCCGGTGACGGCATCGACGGCCGCCTGGTCGTCCTCGTCGACGACGTGCTCTTCTCCGGCCGCACCATCCGTGCCGCCCTCGACGCCCTGAACGACATCGGGCGCCCCCGTGCGGTCCAGCTCGCGGTCCTCGTCGACCGCGGGCACCGCGAACTGCCCATCCGGGCCGACTACGTCGGCAAGAACCTCCCCACGTCGCTGCGGGAGACGGTCAAGGTCCTGCTCGCCGAGGAGGACGGCCGCGACACCGTGCTGCTCGGCGCGAAGCGGACCACCCCCGGCCCGGGCCGGTCCTAGGGCCCGCACAGCCCCGGAACCCGGCCCACACCCGGCGGGCGCGCCCTCGCGCGCCCGCATGCCCGGACGGCGCCCGGGGACGCCCCACAGCGCCCCTGACGCCCCGCCCGGCCGCCCCCGCCGGGGGCCTCGCTCCGCCCTGCCCGCCGCGGAGCACCCCGGTCCCCGTTTCCCCGTACTGCCCAGCCACGGAGCCTGAAAGATGCAGCGTCATCTCATCTCGGCCGCCGACCTCACCCGCGACGACGCCGTCCTGATCCTCGACACCGCCGAGGAGATGGCCCGGGTCGCGGACCGGCCCATCAAGAAACTGCCGACCCTGCGCGGCCGCACCGTCGTCAACCTCTTCTTCGAGGACTCCACCCGCACCCGGATCTCCTTCGAGGCCGCGGAGAAGCGCCTGTCCGCCGATGTGATCAACTTCTCGGCGCGCGGATCCAGCGTCTCCAAGGGCGAGTCCCTGAAGGACACCGCCCAGACCCTGGAGGCGATGGGCGTCGACGCCGTCGTCATCCGGCACGGCGCCTCCGGCGCCCCCTACCGTCTCGCCAACTCCGGCTGGATCGACGCCGCCGTGATCAACGCGGGCGACGGCACCCACCAGCACCCCACCCAGTCGCTGCTGGACGCGTTCACCATGCGCCGCCGGCTGGTCGGCCGGGACACCGGGCTCGGCCGCGACCTCGACGGCAAACGGGTCACCGTCGTCGGCGACATCCTGCACAGCCGGGTCGCCCGCTCCAACGTCGACCTGCTGCACACCCTCGGCGCCGAGGTCACCCTGGTCGCCCCGCCCACCCTGGTCCCGGTCGGCGTGGAGACCTGGCCCTGCGAGGTGTCCTACGACCTCGACAGCGCCCTTCCCAAGTCCGACGCGGTGATGATGCTGCGCGTGCAGCGCGAACGCATGAACGCCGCCTTCTTCCCCACCGAACGCGAGTACGCGCGGCGCTACGGCCTCGACGCCGACCGCATGGCGAAGATGCCCGGGCACGCCATCGTGATGCACCCCGGCCCGATGGTCCGCGGCATGGAGATCACCGCCGAGGTCGCCGACTCCGACCGCTGCACCGTCGTCGAGCAGGTCGCCAACGGCGTGTCCATCCGGATGGCCGTCCTGTACCTCCTGCTCGGCGGCATGGAACCCGCCGTCACCCACACCCGCACCACCGAGGAGAGGTAAGACCCATGAGCAAGATCCTGATCCGCGGTGCGCGGGTGCTCGGCGGCGAGCCGCAGGACGTCCTGATCGACGGCTCCGTGATCGCGGCCGTGGGCAACGGCCTGCCCGCCGGGGACACCGAGGGCGCCGAGACCGTCGAGGCCGCGGGCAAGGTGCTGCTGCCGGGTCTGGTGGACCTCCACACCCATCTGCGCGAGCCCGGCCGCGAGGACTCCGAGACCGTCCTGACCGGCACCCGCGCCGCCGCGAGCGGCGGCTTCACGGCCGTCTTCGCCATGGCCAACACCTTCCCCGTGGCCGACACCGCGGGCGTCGTCGAGCAGGTCTACCGGCTCGGCCGGGACCACGGCTACTGCGACGTGCAGCCCGTCGGCGCCGTCACCGTCGGCCTGGAGGGCAGGAAGCTCGCCGAACTGGGCGCCATGCACGAGTCGGCGGCCGGCGTCACCGTCTTCTCCGACGACGGCAAGTGCGTCCACGACGCCGTCATCATGCGGCGGGCCCTGGAGTACGTGAAGGCGTTCGGCGGAGTCGTCGCCCAGCACGCCCAGGAGCCGCGGCTCACCGAGGGCGCCCAGATGAACGAGGGCGTCGTCTCCGCGGAACTCGGTCTCGGCGGCTGGCCGGCCGTCGCCGAGGAGTCCGTCGTCGCGCGCGACGTGCTGCTCGCCGAGCACGTCGGCTCCCGGGTGCACATCTGCCACCTCTCCACCGCCGGGTCCGTCGAGATCGTCCGCTGGGCCAAGTCCCGCGGCATCGACGTCACCGCCGAGGTCACCCCGCACCACCTGCTCCTCACCGACGAACTGGTGCGGTCCTACGACCCGGTCTACAAGGTCAACCCGCCGCTGCGCACCGAGCGCGACACGCACGCCCTGCGCGAGGCGCTCGCCGACGGCACGATCGACATCGTCGCCACCGACCACGCCCCCCACCCGCACGAGGACAAGGACTGCGAGTGGGCCGCCGCCGCCATGGGCATGGTGGGCCTGGAGACCGCCCTGTCGGTGGTCCAGGAGACCATGGTGGACAGCGGGCTCCTCGGCTGGGCCGAGGTGGCCGACCGCATGTCCTTCGCACCGGCCCGGATCGGCCGGGCCCAGGGGCACGGCCGCCCCGTCTCGCCAGGCGAACCCGCCAACCTCACGCTCGTCGACACGGCATACCGTGGCCGGGTCGATCCCGCGGGCTTCGCCTCGCGCAGCCGCAACACCCCGTACGAGGGGCGTGAGCTGCCGGGCCGTGTGACCCACACGTGGCTCCGGGGCAAGGCCACGCTCTTCGACGGGAAGCTCACGTGACACCTGGAACGCCGCTCGCCGCCGGTCTCCCCGGCGCCGGTCTCCTCGCCGCCGGGAGGAAGTCGGCCGAGGTCACCGACTGGGCCGCCCGTATCGGCTGGCTGGTCGGCCTCGCCCTCTTCGTCGCCCTCGTCTGGTGGCTGATGCGCGAGGGCTGGAAATGGCGCGCGACCCTCCAGGGCGACCTGCCCGCGCTGCCCGGCGCGCCCGAGGAGCCGGGTCCGGCCAGACTGACCATGAGCGGCCGCTACCACGGCTCCACCACCGCCGGGCAGTGGCTCGACCGCATCGTGGCGCACGGCCTCGGCACCCGCAGCCGGGCCGGGCTCACCCTCACCGACGCGGGCCTGGACGTCGTACGCCCCGGGGCGGCCGGCTTCTTCGTGCCCGTGGCGGCACTGCGCGGGGCCCGGCTCGACAAGGGCATCGCGGGCAAGGTCCTCACCGAGGGCGGACTGCTCGTGGTGACCTGGGCGCACGGCGACCGGCTGATCGACTCCGGGTTCCGCTCCGACCGGGCCGCCGAGCACACCGAGTGGGTCGCCACGCTGAACGAGATGATCAACAAGACGGAAGGCGCACGATGACAACCTCCGCCAGGGGAGCCGCCAGGGTTCCCGCCGTACTCGTCCTGGAGGACGGCCGTACCTTCCGCGGCCGCGCCTACGGGGCCGTGGGGGTGACCTTCGGCGAAGCGGTGTTCTCCACCGGGATGACCGGCTACCAGGAGACCCTCACCGACCCCTCGTACCACCGCCAGGTGGTCGTCATGACCGCCCCGCACGTCGGCAACACCGGCGTCAACGACGAGGACCCCGAGTCGAAGCGCATCTGGGTCGCGGGCTACGTCGTACGCGACCCCGCGCGCCTGCCCTCGAACTGGCGCGCCCGGCGCTCGCTGGACGAGGAGCTGCGCCACCAGGGCGTCGTCGGCATCAGCGGCATCGACACACGCGCCCTGACCCGCCATCTGCGCGAGCGCGGCGCCATGCGCGTGGGCATCTTCTCCGGCAACGCCCTCCCCGACGACGGCACCATGCTCGCCGAGGTCCGCCAGGCCCCCGAGATGACCGGCGCCGACCTGTCCGCCGAGGTCGCCACCGAGCAGGCGTACGTCGTCCCCGCGATCGGGCCGAAGCGGTTCACCGTGGCCGCCGTCGACCTCGGCATCAAGGGCATGACCCCGCACCGGATGGCCGAACGCGGCATCGAGGTGCACGTCCTGCCCGCCACCGCCACCGCCGAGGAGGTGTACGCGGTGGACCCGGACGGCGTGTTCTTCTCCAACGGCCCCGGCGACCCCGCCACCGCCGACCACCCGGTCTCCGTCATGCGGGCCGTCCTGGAACGCGGCACGCCCCTGTTCGGCATCTGCTTCGGCAACCAGATCCTCGGCCGCGCCCTCGGCTTCGGCACCTACAAGCTGAAGTACGGCCACCGCGGCATCAACCAGCCCGTGCAGGACCGTACGACCGGCAAGGTCGAGGTCACCGCGCACAACCACGGCTTCGCCGTCGACGCGCCCCGCGACCGGGTCTCCGACACGCCGTACGGCCGCGTGGAGGTCTCCCACGTCTGCCTCAACGACGACGTGGTGGAGGGGCTGCGGCTCCTGGACCGCCCGGCGTTCAGCGTCCAGTACCACCCCGAAGCGGCAGCGGGCCCGCACGACGCCGCCTACCTCTTCGACCGCTTCGTCACCCTGATGGAGGGCCAGCGTGCCTAAGCGCACCGATATCCAGTCCGTCCTGGTCATCGGCTCCGGCCCGATCGTCATCGGCCAGGCCGCCGAGTTCGACTACTCCGGCACCCAGGCGTGCCGCGTCCTGAGGGCCGAGGGCCTGCGCGTCGTCCTGGTGAACTCCAACCCGGCGACGATCATGACCGACCCGGAGATCGCCGACGCCACGTACGTCGAGCCGATCACCCCCGAGTTCGTCGAGAAGATCATCGCCAAGGAGCGCCCCGACGCCCTGCTGCCCACCCTGGGCGGCCAGACCGCGCTCAACACCGCCATCTCGCTCCACCAGAACGGCGTCCTCGCCAAGTACGGCGTCGAGCTGATCGGCGCCAACGTCGAGGCGATCCACAAGGGCGAGGACCGCGAGCAGTTCAAGCTCGTCGTCGAGGCCGTCCGGCAGAGGACCGGCCACGGCGAGTCCGCCCGCTCCGTCATCTGCCACTCCATGGCCGACGTCCTCGCCGGCGTCGACGAGCTCGGCGGCTACCCCGTCGTGGTCCGGCCCTCCTTCACCATGGGCGGCGCCGGCTCCGGCTTCGCCCACGACGAGGACGAACTGCGCCGCATCGCCGGCCAGGGCCTCACCCTGTCGCCGACCACCGAGGTGCTCCTGGAGGAGTCCATCCTCGGCTGGAAGGAGTACGAGCTGGAGCTGATGCGCGACAAGCACGACAACGTCGTGGTCGTCTGCTCCATCGAGAACTTCGACCCGATGGGCGTGCACACCGGCGACTCGATCACCGTCGCCCCGGCGATGACCCTCACCGACCGCGAGTACCAGATCCTGCGCGACATCGGCATCGCCGTGATCCGCGAGGTGGGCGTCGACACCGGCGGCTGCAACATCCAGTTCGCGGTGGACCCCGAGGACGGCCGGGTCATCGTCATCGAGATGAACCCGCGCGTGTCGCGGTCGTCGGCCCTGGCCTCCAAGGCGACCGGCTTCCCGATCGCCAAGATCGCCGCCAAGCTCGCCGTCGGCTACACGCTCGACGAGATCCCCAACGACATCACCCAGGAGACCCCCGCCTCCTTCGAACCGACGCTCGACTATGTGGTCGTCAAGGCACCCCGCTTCGCGTTCGAGAAGTTCCCGCAGGCCGACTCGACGCTGACCACCACCATGAAGTCCGTCGGCGAGGCCATGGCCATCGGCCGCAACTTCACCGAGGCCTTCCAGAAGGCGCTGCGCTCCCTGGAGAAGAAGGGCAGCCAGTTCGACTTCGCCGGCGAGCCGGGCTCCGCGGCCGACAAGGACCGGCTGCTGCGCGAGGCCGCGCGCCCCACCGACGGCCGCGTCAACACCGTCATGGCGGCCATCCGCGCGGGAGCCACCCAGGAGGAGGTCTTCGAGTCGACGCGGATCGACCCCTGGTTCGTCGACCAGCTCTTCCTGATCAAGGAGATCGCCGACGAACTCGCCGAGGCGCCCGAGCTGACCCCCGACCTGCTCACCGAGGCCAAGCGGCACGGCTTCTCCGACCAGCAGATCGCACAGATCCGAGGCCTGCGCGAGGACATCGTGCGCGAGGTGCGCCACGCGCTCGGCATCCGCCCCGTCTACAAGACGGTCGACACCTGCGCCGCCGAGTTCGCCGCGCGGACGCCGTACTTCTACTCCTCCTACGACGAGGAGAGCGAGGTCGCGCCGCGCGAGAAGCCCGCCGTGATCATCCTCGGCTCCGGGCCCAACCGCATCGGCCAGGGCATCGAGTTCGACTACTCCTGCGTCCACGCCTCCTTCGCGCTGAGCGACGCGGGCTACGAGACGGTCATGGTCAACTGCAACCCGGAGACCGTCTCCACCGACTACGACACCTCCGACCGCCTGTACTTCGAGCCGCTGACCCTCGAGGACGTCCTGGAGATCGTGCACGCCGAGGCCCAGGCCGGACCGATCGCCGGTGTGATCGTCCAGCTCGGCGGCCAGACCCCGCTGGGCCTCGCCCAGGCGCTCAAGGACAACGGGGTGCCCGTCGTCGGCACCTCGCCCGAGGCCATCCACGCCGCCGAGGACCGCGGCGCCTTCGGCCAGGTCCTCGCCGAGGCCGGCCTGCCCGCCCCCAAGCACGGCACCGCCACCACCTTCGCCCAGGCCAAGGCCATCGCCGACGAGATCGGCTACCCGGTCCTGGTCCGCCCGTCCTATGTGCTCGGCGGGCGCGGCATGGAGATCGTCTATGACGAGACGCGCCTCGCCGCCTACATCGCCGAGTCGACCGAGATCAGCCCCTCCCGGCCGGTCCTCGTCGACCGGTTCCTCGACGACGCCATCGAGATCGACGTCGACGCCCTCTACGACGGCGAGGAGCTCTACCTCGGCGGCGTCATGGAGCACATCGAGGAAGCCGGCATCCACTCCGGCGACTCGGCGTGCGCCCTGCCCCCCATCACCCTCGGCGGCCACGACATCAAGCGGCTCCGGGCCTCCACCGAGGCCATCGCACGCGGGGTCGGCGTACGCGGTCTCATCAACATCCAGTTCGCGCTGGCGGGCGACATCCTCTACGTCCTGGAGGCCAACCCGCGCGCCTCCCGCACGGTGCCCTTCACCTCCAAGGCGACCGCCGTGCCGCTCGCCAAGGCCGCCGCCCGGATCTCACTGGGCGCGACCGTCGCGGAACTGCGCGCCGAGGGCCTGCTCCCGGCGAACACCGACGGCGGCGAACTCCCGCTCGACGCGCCGATCTCCGTCAAGGAGGCCGTCATGCCGTGGTCCCGCTTCCGCGACATCCACGGTCGCGGCGTCGACACCGTGCTGGGCCCGGAGATGCGCTCCACCGGCGAGGTCATGGGCATCGACTCCGTCTTCGGCACCGCGTACGCCAAGTCGCAGGCGGGCGCGTACGGGCCGCTGCCCACCAAGGGACGCGCCTTCATCTCGGTCGCCAACCGCGACAAGCGGTCGATGATCTTCCCGGCCCGGGAACTCGTCGCCCACGGCTTCGAACTGCTGGCCACCTCCGGCACGGCCGAGGTCCTCAGGCGCAACGGCATCAACGCCACCGTGGTCCGCAAGCTGTCCGAGGGCCCCGGCCCGGCGGGCGAGAAGACGGTCGTCCAGCTCATCCACGAGGGTGAGATCGACCTCATCGTCAACACCCCGTTCGGCACCGGCGGCCGGCTCGACGGCTACGAGATCCGCACGGCGGCCGTGGCGCGCTCCGTGCCCTGCCTGACCACCGTGCAGGCCCTCGCGGCGGCCGTGCAGGGCATCGACGCCCTCAACCACGGCGACGTGGGCGTGCGCTCCCTCCAGGAACACGCCGGACACCTGACCGCGGCCCGCGACTAGCGGCCGGAAGGGGGGACACCGCACACGGTGTCCCCCCTTCTCATGAGGCTTCCCTAGGACACCGACATGTACAAAGTCTTCTTCCGCCTGGTCTTCAAGCGCATGGACCCGGAGTTCGCCCACCACCTGGCCTTCCGCTGGATCAGGCTCGCGGCGCGCGTCCCGGTGCTGCGCACCTTCCTCGCCGCCGCCCTCGCGCCCCGCCACCGCGAACTCCGTACCGAGGCGTTCGGGCTGCGGATGCACGGCCCCTTCGGACTCGCCGCCGGCTTCGACAAGAACGCCGTCGCGATCGACGGGATGGCCATGCTGGGCTTCGACCACGTCGAGATCGGCACGGTGACCGGCGAGGCCCAGCCGGGCAACCCGAAGAAGCGGCTGTTCCGGCTGGTCCCGGACCGGGCGCTGATCAACCGCATGGGCTTCAACAACGACGGCTCCCTGCGGGTCGCCGCCCGGCTGGCCTCCCGCGAGCCGGTCTTCAGGACCGTCGTCGGCGTCAACATCGGCAAGACCAAGACCGTCCCGGAGAAGGACGCCGCAGACGACTACGTGAAGTCGGCCGAGCGCCTGGCGCCGTACGCCGACTACCTCGTCGTCAACGTGTCCTCCCCGAACACACCCGGGCTGCGCAACCTCCAGGCCACCGAGGCGCTGCGCCCGCTGCTGACCGCCGTCCGCGAGGCCGCCGACCGCACCGTCGCGCACCGCCGGGTGCCGCTGCTGGTGAAGATCGCCCCGGACCTCGCCGACGAGGACGTCGACGCCGTCGCGGACCTGGCCGTCGAACTCGGCCTGGACGGCATCATCGCCACCAACACCACCATCGCGCGCGAGGGCCTCGGACTGGCCTCCCCGCCCGCACTGACCGGGGAGACCGGCGGGCTGTCCGGCGCACCCCTCAAGGAACGCTCCCTGGCGGTGCTGAGGCGCCTCCACGCGCGCGTGGGCGACCGGATCACCCTGGTGGGCGTCGGGGGCGTGGAGACCGCCGAGGACGCCTGGCAGCGCATCCTGGCGGGCGCCACGCTCGTCCAGGGCTACACCGCCTTCATCTACGAGGGCCCCTTCTGGGCGCGCGCGATCCACAAGGGGATCGCCGCGCGGCTGCGCACCAGCCCGTACGCCACCCTCGCCGACGCGGTCGGCGCCGACGTGAGGAAGCCCGTATGACCGCCCCGGAACCGACCGCCCCGGAACCCTTCGGCGCGCGGCTGCGCCGGGCCATGGACGAGCGCGGCCCGCTGTGCGTCGGCATCGACCCGCACGCCTCGCTGCTGGCGCAGTGGGGCCTGGACGACGACGTGACCGGCCTGGAGCGCTTCAGCCGCACCGTGGTGGAGGCGACGGCCGGCCGGGTCGCCGTCCTCAAGCCGCAGAGCGCCTTCTACGAGCGGTTCGGCTCGCGGGGCTGGGCCGTGCTGGAGAGGACCGTCCAGGAGGCCCGGTCGGCCGGTGCCCTGGTGGTCATGGACGCCAAGCGCGGCGACATCGGCTCCACCATGGCCGGGTACGCCGAGGCGTTCCTGCGCCCCGGCGCCCCGCTGTCCTCGGACGCGCTCACCGTCTCGCCGTACCTCGGCTACGGCTCCCTCAGCCCCGCGGTCGCGCTGGCCAGGGAGACCGGCACCGGGCTGTTCGTGCTGGCGCTCACGTCCAACCCGGAGGGCGGCGAGGTGCAGCACGCGGTGCGGCCCGACGGGCGCACGGTCGGGGCGACGATGCTCGCCCACCTGGCCGCCGAGAACGCGGGGGAGACCCCGATGGGATCCTTCGGGGCCGTCGTCGGCGCCACGCTGGGTGACCTGTCCTCGTACGACCTGGAGATCAACGGTCCGCTCCTCGCGCCCGGCGTCGGCGCCCAGGGGGCCACGCCGACCGATCTCCCGGCGGTGTTCGGCGCCGCGCTCCCCGCTGTCGTGCCGAACGTCAGCCGGGGTGTGCTGCGGTACGGCCCCGGCGTCGTCGCGCTGCGTGACGCCGTGGACCGTTTCGCGGACGGGATCCGGCTCGCGCGGGCGGGTGCCTGAGCGTCCCGGGCAGCCGTCCTCGCCCGCGGGCCGGCGGATTCCGCGGCACCGGAGCCTTAACAGATCCTCAAATCCGGGGCAATTTGTCCAGAATGTCGGGCCTGGCGGAGGCTGACCAGGACTTTTCCGCTGTTCTCGCTGACTCTGGCGCGCATGACCGCTAGTCTCCGAGCAGTGGGGGCACCTTCCACGCCCTCAAGGCAACAGTGGGGGAGAACGGGCGAGCGTGTTGCCCGTGCCTCCCCAGGTGTGGGGCGACTAGGTTCCTCACCGGTCCGTATCCGACAGTTCGACATCCGAGGTGACGTAGGCGTGGCTCTTCCGCCCCTTACCCCTGAACAGCGCGCAGCCGCGCTCGAAAAGGCCGCCGCGGCTCGCCGGGAGCGGGCCGAGGTCAAGAATCGACTCAAGCACTCCGGCGCCTCCCTGCACGAGGTCATCAAGCAGGGCCAGGAGAACGACGTCATCGGCAAGATGAAGGTCTCCGCCCTGCTCGAGTCGCTGCCCGGCGTGGGCAAGGTCCGCGCCAAGCAGATCATGGAGCGACTCGGCATCTCCGAGAGCCGCCGGGTCCGCGGCCTCGGCTCCAACCAGATCGCTTCCCTGGAGCGTGAGTTCGGCAGCACGGGCTCCTGAGTCCGGGTGCCCGGGGCGGTCCGTCCCGGGCACGGCGCGATTGCTGGAATAATCGCGGCATGGCTGCAACACCCCGGGGGACGTCCCCCGTACCCCCGGACGCACGTCCGCGGCTGACCGTGCTCTCCGGCCCCTCCGGGGTCGGCAAGAGCACGGTCGTCGCCCATATGCGCAAGGCGCATCCCGAGGTGTGGCTCTCGGTGTCGGCGACGACCCGCAAGCCCCGCCCCGGCGAGCGGCACGGCGTCCACTACTTCTTCGTCACCGACGACGAGATGGACAAGCTCATCGCCAACGGGGAACTGCTGGAGTGGGCCGAGTTCGCGGGCAACCGCTACGGCACCCCGCGCACGGCCGTGCTGGAGCACCTGGAGGCCGGCGTGCCGGTCCTGCTGGAGATCGATCTCCAGGGCGCCCGGCAGGTCCGCGAGACCATGCCGGAGGGCCGGCTCGTGTTCCTGGCGCCCCCCTCCTGGGAGGAACTGGTGCGCCGGCTCACCGGCCGTGGCACCGAGGCGCCCGAGGTCATCGAGCGGCGGCTGGACGCCGCGAAGATCGAGCTGGCGGCCGAGCCCGAGTTCGACATGACGCTGGTCAACACCTCCGTCGAGGACGTGGCGCGCGAGCTGCTAGCCTTGGTCGACATGGTGTGATGGTGATTCCCGTGCCGGTCCCGGAGTTTCGGCTCCGCGGGGCAGTGCCGGACCACCGGGTCGCACCGACCGGTTCTTTCCCACCCATCGGAAGGTAGAGCGTGTCCTCTTCCATCACCGCGCCCGAGGGCATCATCAACCCCCCGATCGACGAGCTCCTCGAGGCCACCGACTCGAAGTACAGCCTCGTGATCTACGCGGCCAAGCGCGCCCGTCAGATCAACGCGTACTACTCGCAGCTCGGCGAGGGCCTCCTCGAGTACGTCGGTCCGCTCGTGGACACCCACGTCCACGAGAAGCCGCTCTCGATCGCCCTGCGCGAGATCAACGCCGGTCTGCTGACGTCCGAGGCCATCGAGGGCCCGGCCCAGTAGTCCTGCGGCGCCGGTACGGCGACCGGGGCACCACGGTGCCCTGTCCGTCATACGGTCGTACCGCGCATGAGTTTTCCACAGGCCCGACGGCACCCTGTCGGGCCTGTGGTGTGTGATGGGGACGTGCGACCGCCCCGGCGCACGGGAGCCGAGAGGCGGGAGAGACGGTGGACAAGCCAGAGGTGGTCCTGGGGGTCAGCGGCGGCATCGCCGCGTACAAGGCCTGTGAGCTGCTCAGAAGGTTCACCGAGTCCGGCCACGGCGTACGGGTCGTCCCCACCGCCGCCGCCCTGCACTTCGTCGGCGCCGCCACCTGGTCGGCCCTGTCCGGCCGACCCGTCGCCACCGAGGTCTGGGACGAGGCCCACGAGGTCCCGCACGTCCGCATCGGCCGGCACGCCGACCTGGTCGTCGTGGCCCCCGCCACCGCCGACATCCTCGCCAGGGCCGCCCACGGCCTCGCCGACGACCTCCTCACCAACACCCTGCTCACGGCCCGCTGCCCGGTCGTCTTCGCTCCCGCCATGCACACCGAGATGTGGGAGCACCCGGCCACCCGGGAGAACGTGGCCACGCTGCGCCGCCGGGGCGCCGTGGTGATCGAACCCGCTGTCGGCCGGCTGACCGGCGCCGACACCGGCAAGGGCCGGCTGCCCGACCCGGCCGAGATATTCGAGGTCTGCCGCCGGGTCCTGGCCCGCGGCGTCACCGGGCCGGACCTCGCCGGGCGGCATGTCGTGGTCAGCGCCGGGGGCACCCGGGAACCTCTCGACCCGGTGCGCTTCCTCGGCAACCGCTCCTCCGGAAAGCAGGGCTACGCCCTCGCCCGCACCGCGGCCGCCCGGGGCGCCCGGGTGACCCTGGTCGCCGCCAACACCGGGCTGCCGGACCCGGCGGGAGTGGACGTCGTCCCGGTCGGCACGGCGGTGCAGCTGCGCGAGGCGGTGCTGAAAGCCGCCGCGGACGCCGACGCCGTCGTCATGGCGGCCGCCGTCGCCGACTTCCGTCCGGCGGTCTACGCGGCCGGGAAGATCAAGAAGAGGGACGGGCAGGACCCCGAACCGATCGTGCTCGTGCGGAATCCGGACATCCTCGCCGAGCTCTCGGCCGGCCGCGCCCGCCCCGGCCAGGTGATCGTCGGCTTCGCCGCCGAGACGGACGACGTGCTGGCGAACGGCCGTACCAAACTCACCCGAAAGGGCTGCGACCTGCTGGTGGTCAACGAAGTGGGCGAGCGCAAGACCTTCGGCGCCGAGGAGAACGAGGCCGTCGTGCTGGGCGCCGACGGCAGCGAGACCCCGGTGCCCTACGGTCCGAAGGAGGCCCTGGCCGAAACCGTGTGGGACCTGGTGACGGAGCGCCTGCGGTGAACGGATGATGCGCTGCGCGCTCCGACCGGACGCCGTACATTCGGGCGTGGCTACCCTGGCGGACCCGTCGGGGTAACGGGCAGAATGCCCGTGCCGCAGGTCACAGCGTTCCCGAGACGTGGGACGCCTGGGCCGGTGGCAGAGTGCGACCGATAAACTGTTCTCGGACGACGCCGGGTGCAGCCCCGTCCGTCCACCACTGATCAGACAGCAGCCGCTGCAACCCCAGGGAGCGTTGTGTCCCGTCGCCTGTTCACCTCGGAGTCCGTGACCGAAGGTCACCCCGACAAGATCGCTGACCAGATCAGCGACACCATTCTCGACGCGCTCCTGCGTGAGGACCCGGCCTCCCGGGTCGCCGTCGAGACGCTGATCACGACCGGCCTGGTGCACGTGGCCGGCGAGGTCACCACGAAGGCCTACGCGGACATCGCGACCCTCGTGCGCAGCAAGATCCTCGAGATCGGCTACGACTCCTCGAAGAAGGGCTTCGACGGCGCCTCCTGCGGTGTCTCGGTGTCCATCGGCGCGCAGTCCCCGGACATCGCGCAGGGCGTCGACACCGCGTACGAGAGCCGGGTCGAGGGCGACGAGGACGAACTCGACAAGCAGGGCGCCGGCGACCAGGGCCTGATGTTCGGCTACGCGACGGACGAGACGCCCACGCTGATGCCGCTGCCGATCTTCCTCGCGCACCGGCTGGCCGCCCGGCTGACCGAGGTCCGCAAGAACGGCACCATCCCCTACCTGCGCCCCGACGGCAAGACGCAGGTCACCATCGAGTACGACGGCGACAAGGCCCTGCGCCTCGACACCGTGGTCGTCTCCTCGCAGCACGCCTCCGACATCGACCTGGAGTCCCTGCTCGCCCCGGACATCCGCGAGTTCGTCGTCGAGCCGGAGCTGAAGGCCCTGCTGGACGACGGCATCAAGCTGGAGACCGAGGGCTACCGCCTGCTGGTCAACCCCACCGGCCGCTTCGAGATCGGCGGTCCGATGGGCGACGCCGGCCTCACCGGCCGCAAGATCATCATCGACACGTACGGCGGCATGGCCCGCCACGGCGGCGGCGCCTTCTCGGGCAAGGACCCGTCCAAGGTGGACCGCTCCGCCGCCTACGCGATGCGCTGGGTCGCCAAGAACATCGTCGCCGCGGGCCTCGCCGCCCGCTGCGAGGTCCAGGTCGCCTACGCCATCGGCAAGGCCGAGCCCGTCGGCCTGTTCGTCGAGACCTTCGGCACCCACAAGGTCGAGACCGAGAAGATCGAGCGGGCGATCGACGAGGTCTTCGACCTCCGCCCGGCCGCGATCATCCGCGACCTCGACCTGCTGCGCCCGATCTACGCCCAGACGGCCGCCTACGGCCACTTCGGCCGTGAGCTGCCCGACTTCACCTGGGAGCGCGCGGACCGCGTGGAGGCACTGCGCAGGGCCGTGGGTCTGTAAGGGTCCGGTTCCGGGATTTCCGCGGGGCCCGGCGTTCCCCTCGGGGCGCCGGGCCCCGCCGGTCTGTCAGTGCGGTTTGGTAGGAATGCGGGTGTGAGCGGCCAGAACGGGATGTCGGGCGGCGGCGGGGAAGGTGCGCCGCCCGAGCAGCTCGCCCTGATCAGGGAGAGCGTGCGCAAGGCCAGGGAGCCGCGGGCCAAGCCCAGGACCTGGCGGAACGCCGCGCTGGCCGAGCGGCTGCCGGTCGCCCGGGTACTGGTGAACAAAGGGGTGCTGCACCTCGACCGGTACTTCGACTACGCCGTCCCGGCCGAGCTGGACGCCGACGCGCAGCCCGGCGTGCGGGTGCGGGTACGGTTCGGCGCCGGGCGGCACCGGGTGCGGGACGGCCGGCGGGAGGGCGGCGGCCTGATCGACGGCTTCCTCGTCGAGCGCCGCGCCGAGAGCGACTACGCCGGGCCCCTCGCCGCGCTCGCCCAGGTCGTCTCACCCGAACCGGTGCTCAGCGAGGAACTGCTCGGCCTGACCCGCGCCGTGGCCGACCGCTACGCGGGCAGCCTCGCCGACGTCCTCCAACTGGCCGTACCGCCGCGCAGCGCGAAGGCCGAGCGCCAGGAGTCACCCGCACCGCTGCCCCCGCCCCCGCGCCCCGCCCCCGGATCATGGACCCGCTACGTACACGGTCCGGCGTTCCTGGACGCGCTGGCCTCGGGCGGCGCGCCGCGCGCCGTGTGGAACGCGCTGCCGGGACCGCTGTGGAGCGACGAGGTGGCCACCGCCGTCGCCGCGACGCTCGCCGCGGGGCGCGGCGCGCTCGTGGTCGTCCCCGACGGACGGGCCGCCGCCCGCGTCGACGCCGCCCTGACCGCGCTGCTCGGCACCGGGCGGCACGCCCTGCTCACCGCCGACGCCGGGCCCGAGAAGCGTTACCGGCAGTGGCTCGCCGTACGGCGCGGCTCCGTGCGGGCCGTCGTGGGCACCCGCGCCGCGATGTTCGCACCGGTACGCGACCTCGGGCTCGTCGTCCTCTGGGACGACGGCGACGACAGCCACAGCGAGCAGCACGCGCCGCAGCCCCATGCCCGGGACGTGCTGCTGCTGCGCGCCTCCCTGGACCGGTGCGCCTTCCTGCTGGGCGGCTGGAGCTGCACCGTCGAGGCCGCGCAGCTGGTGGAGAGCGGCTGGGCGCGGCCCCTGGCGGCGGGCCGGGAGCAGGTGCGGGCCGCGGCGCCGCTCGTACGGACCGTCGGCGACCAGGAGCTGGCCCATGACGAGGCCGCCCGCGCCGCCCGGCTGCCGAGCGTCGCCTGGCAGACGGCCCGCGAGGGGCTGCGGCACGGGCCGGTGCTCGTGCAGGTGCCCCGGCGCGGCTATGTGCCGCGCACGGCCTGCGCGCAGTGCCGTACCGCGGCCCGCTGCCGGCACTGCGCCGGACCGCTGGAGGCCGGACCGCTGGAGGCCCGGGACGGCGGGACGCTCGGCTGCGGGTGGTGCGGCCGTCCGGAGGACGACTGGCACTGCCCGGAGTGCGGTGCACGGCGGCTGAGGGCGCAGGTGGTGGGAGCGCGGCGGACCGCGGAGGAACTCGGACGGGCCTTCCCCGCCGTGCCGGTGCGCACCTCGGGGCGGGAACACGTGCTGGACACGGTGCCGGGGACGCCCGCGCTGGTGGTGAGCACCCCGGGCGCCGAACCCGTCGCCGAGGGCGGCTACGCGGCGGCGCTGCTGCTCGACGGCTGGGCCATGCTCACCCGGCCCGATCTGCGGGCCGGTGAGGACGCGCTGCGGCGCTGGATCGCCGCGGCCGCGCTGGTACGGGAACAGTCGGCGGGCGGCACGGTCGTCGTGGTCGCCGAGCCGACGCTGCGGCCCGTGCAGGCGCTGGTGCGCTGGGACCCCGTCGGCCACGCCGTGCGTGAACTGGCCGAGCGGGCCGAGCTGGGCTTCCCGCCGGTGTCCCGGATGGCGGCCGTCTCCGGGCCGCCCGAGGCGCTGGCCGGGTTCCTGACGGCCGCCGGGCTCCCGCCCGACGCCGAGGTGCTGGGCCCCGTACCGCTGCCGCCCGCCCCCGCCGGGAGCCCCCGGCGCCCCGGCGGACCGCCTCCGGGCGAGCACTGGGAGCGTGCGCTGGTCCGGGTGCCGCCGGGCAGCGGCGCGGCCCTGGCCGCCGCCCTGAAGGCCGCCCAGGCGGCGCGCATGGCCCGGGGCGGCGGCGAGGCGGCGGTACGGGTACGGATCGACCCGCCGGACATCGGGTAGCGGACGGGGCGCGGCACCCGCCGGGTGCCCCCGCGCGCAGGGGCCCTCCCGGCCGTGCGGAACCGGAAGGGCGGGTCTTCGGCGGCCGGCCGGCGGGGCGTCAGCCGTTGCGCGGACCCGGGAACGGGGCCGGGCGCGACTCGTCGCGGAGGGCGGGGCTGCCCGCCGTGGGCTGGGTCGGCATGGTGCGGGCCGCGGGGACCGTCGGGACAGAGGGGAGACCGGTGGCCACGTCGGCCGTGCGGGTGCCCGACGGCTCGGCCGCCCGTTCCGGGTCTCCCGCCGCCTGCGCCGCGGCGCGGCGCGCGCCGTAACGGCGGTGCACCGCCTGTTTGGTGACTCCGAGTGCGGAACCCACCGCGTCCCACGAGAAGCCGAGCGAACGGTCGAAGTCCACGGCGGCGGTGACCAGGGTCTCGACGCTGTCCCGCAGTTCCTGGGCCAGCCGGACCGTCGGGGCGGGGGCGCGTCCGTAGACGACGAAGCCCGTGGCGGGGCCGGATCGGCGCGGGCGGTAGACGTTGCCCAGCTGGGCGGTGAGCGTGCGCAGCGCGTCCACCTGCCGGCGGACCCGCTCGATGTCCCGCACCAGCAGGTGCAGGCTGGCCCGGGCCTGGGCGTCGTGGGTTGCGTGGTCGGCCATGAAGAAGCCTCTCGAACCGGCGTGGAAAGGGAAGGGGGTCGTAGGAAAGGGAAAAGGGAAGGGGAAGGGGCGAAACCGGATCGGGCCGCGGACGCGGTCCCGGGCGGTCAACTCTTTCGTGTGTGGTCAACTCCTTCTTGACCAACGCACGGACGCCCCGCTGGTCACGCTCTGGGGGCGCGGACACGTATGCGTACGCCGGTGCTGCCGCCCGCGCACCACCTGCCCGCGCGACCGGCGATCGCCCTTGCCGGGCCATAGACTTGGGGGCTGCCCGCCCGTCGTCACCGCCCGAGAGGCCCCTGTCCGCTCATGAAGCTCGTCTTCGCCGGCACCCCCGAGGTAGCCGTTCCCGCCCTGGACGCCCTCATCGCCTCCGGGCGCCACGAGGTCGCCGCCGTCGTCACGCGCCCCGACGCGCCGGCCGGCCGGGGCCGCAGGCTGGTCGCCTCCCCGGTGGCCGAGCGGGCCGAGGAGGCCGGCATCGAGGTGCTGAAGCCGCGCAGGCCGCGCGACCCGGACTTCCTGGAGCGTCTCACGGAGATCGCCCCCGACTGCTGCCCCGTCGTCGCCTACGGCGCCCTGCTGCCCCGGGCCGCCCTCGACATCCCGCTGCACGGCTGGGTCAACCTGCACTTCTCGCTGCTGCCCGCGTGGCGCGGCGCCGCCCCCGTGCAGCACTCCCTGATGTCCGGTGACGAGATCACCGGCGCCTCCACCTTCCTCATCGAGGAAGGACTCGACTCGGGACCCGTCTACGGCACGGTCACCGAGGCGATCCGCCCCACCGACACCAGCGGCGACCTCCTGACCCGCCTCGCGTTCGCCGGGTCCGGACTGCTCGCGGCCACCATGGACGGCATCGAGGACGGCACCCTGAAGGCCGTGCCGCAGCCCGCCGACGGCGTCACCCTCGCCCCGAAGATCACCGTCGAGGACGCCCGGATCGACTGGGCCGCGCCCGCGCTGCGCGTCGACCGGGTGGTGCGCGGCTGCACCCCGGCGCCCGGCGCCTGGACCGTCTTCCGCGGCGAACGGCTCAAGCTCGTCCAGGCCGCGCCGGTGCCCGACCGCGGCGACCTCGCCCCCGGACGGCTCGCCGTCACCAAGAACACCGTCCACGCGGGCACCGGCTCGCACGCCGTCGAGCTGCTGTGGGTGCAGCCCCAGGGCAAGAAGCCGATGCGGGCCGCGGACTGGGCCCGCGGAGTGCGCATCGCGGAGGGGGAGCGGCTCGGCGGCTGAGCGCGGGCCGCCAGGGCGGGGCCCGGCCGCCGGTACCGGCCGGGGCCCGTGCGCCGGGCGGCGCCGGGGCGGGCGCGACGTAGGCTGGGGACGAATCCCGTACAGACATCCGGAGCACCTTTTTCGTGAACGACCAGCCCCGCGGGCCCCGCAAGCCGGGCAAGCCCTACCGCCGGCCCCAGAAGGACCCCGTCCGCATCCTCGCCTTCGACGCCCTGCGGGCCGTGGACGAACGGGACGCGTACGCCAACCTCGTGCTGCCGCCGCTGCTGCGCAAGGCACGCGAGAAGGGCGGCTTCGACGGGCGTGACGCGGCGCTGGCCACCGAACTGGTCTACGGCACACTGCGGCGGCAGGGCACCTACGACGCGATCATCGCCGCCTGCGTGGACCGGCCGCTGCGCGAGGTCGACCCGCCGGTGCTCGATGTGCTGAGCCTCGGCGCGCACCAGCTCCTGGACACCCGTATCCCGAGCCACGCCGCCGTGTCCGCCACCGTCGAGCTCGCCCGTGTCGTCCTGGGCGACGGACGCGCCAAGTTCGTCAACGCGGTGCTGCGCAAGGTCGCCCAGGACGATCTCGACGGCTGGCTGGAGAAGATCGCGCCGCCCTACGACGAGGACCCCGAGGACCATCTCGCCCTCGTGCACGCGCACCCCCGCTGGATCGTCTCCGCGCTGTGGGACGCGCTGGGCGGTGGCCGCAACGGCATCGAGGACCTCCTGGAGGCGGACAACGAGCGGCCCGAGGTCACCCTGGTCGCCCGCCCCGGCCGGGCCACCACCGAGGAGCTCCTGCGCGAGGACGCCGCGGTGCCGGGCCGCTGGTCGCCGTACGCCGTGCGGCTCACCGAGGGCGGCGAACCGGGCGCCGTCGACGCCGTACGGGAGGGACGCGCGGGCGTGCAGGACGAGGGCAGCCAGCTCGTCGCCGCGGCCCTCGCCGCCGCGCCCCTCGACGGGCCCGACGAGAAGTGGCTCGACGGCTGTGCGGGGCCGGGCGGCAAGGCCGCCCTGCTCGGCGCTCTCGCCGCCGGGCGCGGCGCGGTGCTGCTCGCGTCCGAGAAGCAGCCGCACCGGGCCGGCCTGGTCGCCAGGGCCCTGCGCGGCAACCCCGGGCCCTACCAGGTGATCGCCGCCGACGGCACCCGCCCGCCGTGGCGGCCCGGCAGCTTCGACCGGGTGCTGATGGACGTGCCGTGCACCGGCCTCGGCGCCCTGCGCCGCCGCCCCGAGGCCCGGTGGCGGCGCCGCCCCGAGGACCTCGACGCCCTCGCGCCCCTGCAACGCGGCCTGCTGCGCACCGCCCTCGACTCCGTGCGCGTCGGCGGTGTCGTCGGCTATGCCACCTGCTCGCCCCACCTCGCGGAGACCCGCGCGGTCGTCGACGACGTGCTCAAGCAGCACCCGGGGGCCGAACTGATCGACGCCCGCCCCCTGCTGCCCGGCGTACCGGCGCTCGGCGACGGCCCCGACATCCAGCTGTGGCCGCATCTGCACGGCACCGACGCCATGTACCTGGCCCTGATCCGCCGCACGGCCTGAGCGCACCGGCCGAGCGTGCGGCCGTCTGTGTGGGGGGAGCCGCTCGCGGGCGGCGTCAGCGGCGGGGCTGCCGCGTGCCCGTGCCCGGTTCCGGGGCCGTCGCCGCAGGCTCGCCGCCGCCGTCGTGGCGGGACAGCCGGTGCGGCCACCACACCTTCCTGCCCACGTCGAGGAAGAGCGACGTGACCAGCACGGACCGCACCACGAACGTGTCCAGCAGCACCCCGAGGGCGACCGCGAAGCCGATCTCGGCGAAGCCCACCATGGGCAGCGTGCCGAGCACGGCGAAGGTGCCCGCGAGGACGAGCCCCGCCGAGGTGATCACCGCGCCGGTCGCGGCGAGGCCGGTCACCACGCCCCGCCGGGTGCCCTGCCGGGCCGCCTCCTCGCGGATACGGGTGGTGAGGAAGATGTTGTAGTCGATGCCGAGTGCCACCAGGAACACGAAGACGAACAACGGGAAGGCCACGTCCTCGCCCGCGTAGCCGAACAGGTGCCGGAAGGCGAGGGAACTCAGGCCCAGCGCGGCGGCCAGCGACAGCACCACCGTGGCGACCAGCAGCAGCGGCGCCACGACGGCGCGCAGCAGGGCGCCGAGGACCAGCACCACGACGGCCAGGACCAGGGGGATGACCAGGTAGTCGTCGTGTCTCTGGGCGTCCTCCATGTCGAGCAGGGCGGCCGTCCCGCCGCCGACCCGCGCCCGGGCGCCCGGCACCGCGTGCACCGCGTCCCGCACCCGCTGCACCGTGGCCTTGGCGGCTGCGCTGTCGGACGGGGCGCGCATCGTCGCCTCGAGCAGCACCTTGCCGTCGTGCAGCGGAGCCGTGCCCGGCGGCACGCCGACGCTCGCCGGGACGACGCCGCGGTCCGCGGCCACCGCGCGGCCCACCGCCGCGGCCTGCGCCTGTTCCGACACGATCACGAGGGGATCGCCGGTGCCCGCGGGGAAGTACCGGGCGGACACCTCCTGGCCGACGATCGAGTCCGGCCTGCCCGTGAACGCGTCGGCGTTGGCGATGCCGTCGGCGCGCAGCTGGAACAGACCGAGGGAGAGCACCCCGAGGGCGAGAGCCGTACCCGCCCACACCGCGCGCGGCCGACGCGCGAAACGACGGCCCGTCCGGGCCCACACCCCGTGCTCGGCCGGGTCGGGGGAGCCGCGGTGGGGGATCACGGGCCAGAAGATCCAGCGGCCGAAGAGCAGCAGCAGCGCCGGGAACAGCGTCAGCATCGCGGCCAGCGCCACGGCGACCCCGATCGCGGCCACCGGCCCCAGACCGCGCGTGGAGTTCATCTCGGCCGCGAGCAGTACCAGCATGCTCAGCACCACGGTCGCCCCGGAGGCGAGCACGGCGGGTCCGGCGCGGTTCATCGCCAGCACCATGGCCTCGTGCCGGTCCTCGTGCCGGCGCAGCTCCTCCCGGTAGCGGGCCACCAGCAGCAGCGCGTAGTCGGTGCCCGCGCCGAAGACGAGGACGGTGAGGATGCCGGCGCTCTGCCCGTTGACGGTCAGCCCGGCGTGCCGGGCCAGCAGATAGACCAGCGCCTGCGCGGTGAACAGGGCGACGATCACGCCGAGCAGCGGCACGCACAGCAGGGTGGGGCTGCGATAGGTGATCAGCAGCATCACCACCACCACGGCCATCGCGGAGAACAGCAGCGTGGAGTCGATGCCCTCGAAGCCCTTGGAGAAGTCGGCCGAGGTGCCGCCCGGTCCCGTGATGTGCACGGCGAGACCGTGGCCGCTCCCGCCGGTCTGCGCGCGCATGGAGTCGACGGCGGGTGCGATGCGCTGCCAGCCGGAGGCGTCCATGGTGACGGGGACGTAGATCTGGGCGGCCCGCGGCGCGTCCGGCCGGTCGAAGACCGGCCCCCGGGTCAGGGCACCGCGGACGCCGTGCGCGCGCAGCGTCCGCAGCCGGGCCGCGTCCCGTGTGATCTTCGCCCGGTCCGCCGCGGTGAGCCCGTTCGGGCGGGCGTAGACGACGACGGCGGGGATCTGTTCCGGCCGGAACCTCTGCGAGAGGTCGAGGACCTGGGTGGACTCGGCGGTCGCGGGCAGCCAGGAC
The DNA here is from genome assembly GCF_040644295.1 of Streptomyces sp. NPDC047000. NCBI lineage: Bacteria > Bacillati > Actinomycetota > Actinomycetes > Kitasatosporales > Streptomycetaceae > Streptomyces > Streptomyces sp. NPDC047000. Next base: position 74,510 of record NZ_JBEYWE010000025.1, on the reverse strand, counting down.
TGGGCGTCGTTGTCCTGCGCGTCGTTGAGTTTCATGCCGAGGGGCGCCGCGATCACCAGGATCACCAGCCACAGCGCCACGACCACCCACTTGGTGCGCCGCCCGCACACGAACCGGACGGCGTTCTGCTTCCACGTCGCGAGCTGCTCCATCGCTACCCCCGGGACGGTTCGTGGTCCTGCCCGGCCGGGGAGCCGGCGGGACGGAGTGGCACGGGCGTGGCGGCCGGGGCACGGCCCGGCTGCCCACGGTCCGGACCCGGGGGAGGAAAACCGGCCGGACATGGCAGGCTTGGGGCATGGCCGTGCAGATCAACCCCAGCATCCTGTCCGCCGACTTCGCCCGTCTCGCCGACGAGGCGAAGGCGGTGGAAGGGGCCGACTGGCTCCATGTCGACGTGATGGACAACCATTTCGTCCCGAACCTCACGCTCGGTGTGCCGGTCGTGGAGTCCCTGGCCCGTGCGACGGACACACCACTGGACTGCCATCTGATGATCGAGGACGCCGATCGCTGGGCGCCCCGGTACGTCGAGGCGGGTGCCTCCTCCGTCACGTTCCACGTCGAGGCGGCAGCCGCGCCCGTGCGTCTCGCCCGCGAGATCCGCGCCAAGGGTGCCAGGGCCTCCATGGCCCTCAGGCCGGCCACGCCGATCGAGCCGTACGAGGATCTGCTCCCCGAACTGGACATGCTGCTGATCATGACCGTCGAACCGGGCTTCGGCGGCCAGGCGTTCCTCGACATCATGCTTCCGAAGATCCGGCGCACCCGCGAGTTGATCAGCAAGCACGGGCTCGAGCTGTGGCTCCAGGTCGACGGCGGGGTGTCGGAGTCGACGATCGAGCAGTGCGCGGACGCCGGCGCGGACGTCTTCGTCGCCGGTTCCGCCGTGTACGGCGCACACGATCCGGCAGCGGCCGTGCACGCGCTGCGCAGGCAGGCCGAGGAGGCGGTCTCCAAAGCGTCCTGGGCATGCGACCACTGAGCCACAGGTACGTGAACGACGGCCGTCGAGGCTGATCGACCGCGTCGGATCTGCAAGGATGAACGACGTATCCAGAGTGTGAACAGCAGTGAGGAGATCGCCGTGTCGGGTATGTCGGCGGGCCGGTCAGCCATGCGGATGGGACCCGCTGAGCTGGTGCAGGCGGCGGCCATGGCCCGCCGCTTCTACCTCGAGGGCAAGTCCAAGATCCAGATCGCCGAGGAGTTCGGCGTCAGCCGCTTCAAGGTGGCCCGGGTCCTGGAGACCGCCCTCGAACGGGATCTCGTACGCATCGAGATCCGTGTCCCGGCCGAGCTGGACGCCGATCGCTCCGACGCGCTGCGGGCCCGCTACGGCCTCAGGCACGCGGTCGTGGTCGAGTCCCCGGCCGAGGCGGCGGACTCTCCCGACCCGGAGAACCTGGGCGAGGTCGCGGCGGACCTCCTGGGCGAGCTGGTGACCGAGGGCGATGTCCTCGGTCTGGCCTGGGGCCGCTCCACCATCCACATGGCGGCGGCCCTCGACCGGCTGCCGCCGTGCACGGTGGTGCAGCTGACGGGTGTGTACGACGCCGGGACCGCCGAGCGCGGCTCCGTGGAGGCCGTACGCCGGGCCGCCCAGGTCTCCGGCGGCGACGCCCACCCCATCTACGCGCCCATGCTGCTGCCGGACGCGGCCACCGCGGCGGCGCTGCGCAACCAGACCGGGATCGCCCGCGCCTTCGAGTACTTCGACAAGGTCACCGTCGCCTGTGTCTCCATCGGCTCCTGGGAGCCGGGCATCTCGACGGTGCACGACATGCTCAGCGACGAGGAACGGAGCCACTACGCCTCCCTCGGCGTCGCCGCCGAGATGTCCGCGCACCTCTTCGACGCCCAGGGCCGCAGGGTCGGCCGGGACCTGGGGGAGCGGTGCATCACGGTCAAGACCGACCAGCTGCGCCGGGTCCCCGAGGTCGTGGCGATCGCGGGCGGACAGCGCAAGGCGGCCGCCATAGACGCGGTCCTGCGCTCCGGCCTCGTCACCAGCCTGGTCACGGACACCTCCGCGGCGGACTACCTGATGACGGCGGGCCCCGCCCCCAGGCCCGCGCTCAACCGGGCCGACCCCGACGGGCCGTGACGGGGAGCCGCGCCGGACACGGACGCAGGGCGTCCCGGCCGGTCCCGCCGGCGGGCGTCGTCGGCGGCCTCCTGTCGCTTTCCCCAAGGGGCCCGCGCCACCCGCTGGACGATCCTCCCGGGCCCGGACAAGGCGCCGACATGGGACAATGAGGTACGTGCTCTTCCCCCTGGCAGACCTGTCCGGGGGCCACCTCTGAACCACCGGGATGTGCAGCACGTGCGTTTCCTCAACGACATCCAGCCCGCGTACGACCTGACCTACGACGACGTCTTCATGGTCCCGAGCCGCTCCGCCGTCGGCTCGCGGCAGGGCGTGGACCTCAGCGCGCCGGACGGCACGGGCACCACCGTCCCGCTGGTCGTCGCCAACATGACCGCCATCGCGGGCCGCCGGATGGCGGAGACGGTGGCCCGGCGCGGCGGGCTGGTCGTCATCCCGCAGGACATCCCGATCGATGTCGTCACCGAGGTCGTCTCCTGGGTGAAGAGCCGCCACCTCGTCCTGGACACCCCGATCGTGCTCGCCCCGCACCAGACCGTCGCCGACGCGCTGTCCCTGCTGCCCAAGCGTGCCCACAACGCCGGTGTCGTCGTCGACGAGGAGGGCCGCCCCGTCGGTGTCGTCACCGACCGGGACCTCACCGGCGTCGACCGCTTCACCCAGCTGGAGGTCGTCATGTCGCGCGACCTGCTGCTCCTCGACGCGGACATCGACCCCCGCGAGGCGTTCAACCGCCTGGACACCGCCAACCGCCGCTACGCGCCCGCCGTGGACGCCGACGGCAGGCTCGCCGGCATCCTCACCCGCAAGGGCGCCCTGCGCGCCACGCTCTACACCCCGGCGACCGACGCGAACGGCAGGCTGCGCATCGCTGCCGCCGTCGGCATCAACGGCGACATCGCGGGCAAGGCCAAGCAGCTGCTCGACGCGGGCGCCGACACCCTCGTCATCGACACCGCGCACGGTCACCAGGAGACGATGATCGCGGCCGTCCGGCTGGTGCGCGCGCTCGACCCGGAGGTGCCGATCGCCGCGGGCAACATCGTCTCCGCCGAAGGCGTCCGGGACCTGATCGAGGCCGGCGCGGACATCGTCAAGGTCGGGGTCGGCCCCGGCGCCATGTGCACCACCCGCATGATGACGGGCGTGGGCCGCCCGCAGTTCTCCGCGGTCCTGGAGTGCGCGGCCGAGGCGCGCAGGCACGGCAAGCACGTCTGGGCCGACGGCGGTGTCCGCCATCCGCGCGACGTGGCGATGGCGCTCGCCGCCGGCGCCTCCAATGTGATGGTCGGCTCCTGGTTCGCGGGCACCTACGAGTCGCCCGGGGACCTCCAGCAGGACGCCGACGGCCGCCTCTACAAGGAGTCCTTCGGCATGGCGTCCGCGCGCGCGGTGCTGAACCGCACGGCGGACGAGTCGGCGTACGACCGGGCCCGCAAGGCGCTCTTCGAGGAGGGCATCTCGACCTCGCGGATGTACCTCGACCCGGCCCGGCCGGGCGTCGAGGACCTGATCGACTCGATCATCGCGGGCCTCCGCTCCTCCTGCACCTACGCCGGTGCCGCCTCGCTCGCCGAGTTCGCCGAGCGGGCCGTCGTGGGCGTGCAGAGTGCCGCCGGGTACGCGGAGGGCAAGCCCCTGCACGCCAGCTGGAACTGAGCCGGACCGGCCGGTGACCCTCGGGTGAACACCGGCCGGCCGGTGTGAGACTCACCGCTTCCGGGTGGTAGCGTCCGTGACGGAAAGTGACGGCCACTGGCCGTCTTGCGGTGGTTCGCGGGGTTTCGTGCCGCCCGTGGCGCCGCCGTACGCGATGAACCACGGCGGACGACCCGGCCGGCGGGACGACCGGCCCACCCGCGTGCGACGCCTCCGCCTTGTCCGGCCCGTCCCGGCGATCTACGGTCATGGGTGCCCCACAGCCACCCGTCCCGGCGAGGAACACCCATGCGCACCGCCCTTCTGCAGAGCTCAGGCCGTCCCGGCTCCCCCGCCGAGAACCTCAGGGTGCTCGACGAGGCCGCGGGCCGGGCCGCCGCGGCGGGGGCCGGACTGCTGGTCGCACCGGAGCTGTTCCTCAGCGGGTACGCCATCGGCGGCGCCGTCGCCCGCCTCGCCGAACCGGCCGACGGCGAGGGCGCCGACGCCGTCGCCGGGATCGCCGTCCGGCACGGCCTCGCGATCGCCTACGGCTACCCGGAACGCGACGGCGGCGCCGTCTTCAGCTCCGCGCAGCTGATCTCCGCCGCGGGCACCCGCCTCGTCAACCACCGCAAGACCCACCTCTACGGCGACTTCGAGCGCGCCCACCTCACTGCGGGCGACCGTCCCCTCGCCCAGGCCGAGCTCGACGGGCTGCGCGTCGGCGTCATGATCTGCGACGACGTCGAGTTCCCGGTGTACGTGCGGGCCCACGCCATCGCCGGGACCGATCTGCTCGTCGTCCCGACCGCGCAGCTGCACCCGTTCCAGTTCGTCGCCGAGTCGGTGGTCCCGGTGCGGGCCTTCGAGAACCAGATGTACCTCGCCTACGTCAACCGGGTCGGGCAGGAAGGGGAGTTCGAGTTCGTGGGGATGTCCACGCTGGCCGGGCCCGACGGCGTCGCCCGGGTCCGCGGCGGCCGGGGCGAGGAACTCCTCCTCGCCGATGTCGACCCCGCCGCCCTCGCCGCCTCCCGCGCGACCAACCCCTACCTCAAGGCCCGCCGTCCGGGACTGTACGGCTCCCTCATCTGAGCCCCGCTCCACGACTCGGGCCGGTTCTGCGGCTTGGGCTCGCTGTGTGGCTCTGACTTGTCCTGCGGCTGCGGTCTGTTCTGCGACTCCGGCCTGCTGTGTGGCTTCGGCTTGCTCTGCGACTCCGCTCTGCGACTCCGCTCCGCGACTCCGCTCCGCGACTCCGCTCCGCGACTTCGGCCTGTTCCGGGGCTTCGGTCCGCTCTGTGACTCCGGCCTGCTGCGCGGTTCCAGCCCGATCCGTTGTTCCGGCCGGCCGGCCGGCCGGGCGGGTCGAGGTCTGGTCGGCGGATCCGCGCGGGCACCGTGGGCCCTACGCGTGACCGGGCTCGTAGGGCGGGGCGGCCTCGGCGTCATCCGTCGGTGCAGCCCGCCGGTCGCCGTGCTCGCGCGCAACGGCCCCCGCCCGGTCGTACGAGTGCGGACGGCCCTCGTCGTGTCGACGCCCCTCCGCCGTGCGGCCGCGCGCACCCGGGCGGCAGGGCACCGGGCCGTCAGGTGGCGGTGGGTGGCGGTGGGTGCCGTCGGCCGGGCGGCCCGATCCGCCGGACAGGCGTCAGTGCGGCAGCGGGGTGAGCAGCATCCGGCCGGCCAGGCCCACCGCGCGGTCGAGGCGTTCGGCGAGGTCCTCGGCCACGTCCGGCACACCCCGCAGGGCCCACAGCGCCCGTGCCGCCGACCACGTGGCGTCCCTGGCCCGCTCCAGGCTCCACGAACCGAGCAGATGGGTGAGGGGATCGGCGAGCTGGAGGAGGTCGGGGCCCGGCATCAGTTCTTCACGGATGCGCTCCTCCAGCGTCAGCAGGAGGTCGCCCACCCGGTCGAACTCGTCCTCCAGCTCGGCGGGTTCGCAGCCGAGGGTGTGACAGGCGTCCACCACGGCCAGCGCGAGGTCGTGCCCGATGTGCGCGTTGACACCCGCGAGCGCGAACTGCAGCGGCCGTACCCCGGGGTGGCGGCGGAGCTGGAACAGCGGCCACCAGCAGGCCGGTGCGCGCCGGTCCTCTGCCACCGCGTCCACGGCGGCCAGATACCGCTCCGCGAACCGCACGTCCAGCGCGATCGCGGCCCGCGCGTCGCCGAACCGGCCTGACCCGATGCTCCGGTCGACGGCCTCGGTGACGGCGAGATAGACGCGGTTGAAGACGGCCACGCCGTCCCGTGCCGGAAGGGCCGCGTCCAGGGCGCGCATCCGGCCGATGACGGCGTCGACGGTGGTGAGCTGCTGCGGGTGCACCATGCGTGCAGGGTCGCAGCCGGGGAGCGGGCAGGTGGCCCGCGGGCGGCAGCTTCCCCAGAACGGGGGAACGGGCGCCCTGCCCATGTGACGGAGCACCGCCGTACGGGACGGGCCCACCGGCACGGTCCGGGGCTGCCGCGGGGCCCGGAGGAAGCCGTCCGCCACCAGGGACCGCAGGACGGGCGCCGCCGCCGTAAGGCTGCCGCCGATGTGCTGACCAGCACCTTCATGGGGGCGTCCGGACCGGGCCGCGGAGCCTCCGCCTAAGGTGGAGGCGTTCCGCCCCCGTACCGCCCTTCGCCCAGGAGCCCCGCCCGTGACCGCCGAAGCCCCGCTCGCCCCCGCCGTCTCGTACGGCCGTCTGATACCCGTCACCGTCCATTTCGACGACCTCGACGCGCTCGGCCTGCTGCACAACGCCCGCTTTCCGCTGATGGTCGAGCGGGCCTGGACCGAGCTGTGGCAGGAGCGGGGGATCCGTTTCGAGGGTGACTGGGCGGCCGCCGGCGACGCCTGCAACGCCGTCAAGGAGCTGCGGATCACCTACGACGCCCCGGTCACCCGGCCCGGCGGCCACGCCGTCCACCTCTGGCTGGAGCGGCTCGGCACCACCGGGCTGACCTACGGCTTCCGGTTCTGCTCCGCGGACGGCGCGGTGACCTACGCCCACGGCACCCGGGTACTGGTCCGGCTGGACGCCGGGACGCTGCGCCCGGCGCCGTGGAGCGACGCGTTCAGGGCCGCGGGTCGGGAACTGCTGCGGCCGGCCGGCTGATCCGCTGCCGGTCCCGCTTCCCGGGGCGCAGCACGCCCGCGAACACCACCAGACCGCTCGCCAGCACGGTGACCACGATGAACGACACCATCAGACTGGTCGCCTGGGCGACCCCGCCGATGAGGCTCGGCGCGATCAGGCCCGAGGTGTAGGTGATGGTCGCGACGCCCGCGATGGCCTGGCTCGGATTCGGTCCGGCGTGGCCCGCCGCGGCGAAGCACAGCGGCACCACGATCGCGATGCCCAGACCCAGCAGCGCGAACCCGGCCATCGCCACCGCGGGATACCCGCCGATCACGACGAGCACACCGCCCAGGACGGCGAGCACACCGCCGCCGCGCACCGCGCGGACCGCGCCGAAGCGGTTCACCGCCGCGTCCCCGACGAGCCGGGCCACCGCCATGGTCAGCATGAAACCGGTCGTGCAGGCGGCCGCGAGCCCCGCCGAGGTCTCCAGCCGGTCGCGCAGATACACCGCGGACCAGTCGAGGCTGGCGCCCTCCGCGAACACCGCGCAGAACCCGATCGCGCCGATCAGCAGCGCCGAGCGCGGCGGCAGCGTGAACCGCGGCGGCGGCTCCTCGTCCTCGGCGGGCTTGAGATCGAGGACCCAGGAGCAGGCCACCGCCCCCAGCAGGGTGAGGGTGACGGCGGCCAGGGCGTGGTGCAGCCGGGCGTCCGCACCCAGATGCGCGGCGAGCGTCCCCGCCGCCGAACCGGTCAGCGCGCCCACGCTCCACATGCCGTGCAGCCCCGACATGATCGACTTGTCGATCCGCCGCTCCACCTCGACGCCGAGCGCGTTCATCGCGACGTCCGACATGCCCGCGCTCGCGCCGTAGACGAACATCGCCAGACACAGGGTGATCATGTTCGGGGCGAGCGAGGGCAGGACCAGCGACATCGTCCACATCGCCAGCAGCCCGCGCAGCGCGCTGCGGCTGCCGAAGCGGTGACTGATCCACCCGGCCAGCGGCATCGCGCAGGCGGCGCCGAACGCCGTGAAGGCCAGCGCGAAGCCCAGCAGCCCGGCGCTGACCCCGGCGTGGTCCTGGATCCACGGCACCCGGGTGGCGAACGATCCGGTGACGGCGCCGTGCACGGCGAACACGGCCGCCACCGCGTAGCGCCCCCGCCGCACCTCACGCTGTGCGCCGTCCGCGCCGTCCGCGCTCTCCACCCGACTCATCATCCGGCCCCTCCCGAAGGCTGTCTCCCCACTGCGCCGTCGTAAACTATCAGGAACCCTGCCTGATAGATAGCGTCCCTCCGGGTCGCACCGGCCGTACCGGCCGCCCCGCCACCCGTTCGTCCCAGCGTCTGCCGCCCGTCCCGCCGTCTGCCCGTCCCGTCCCCTCGATCTGGGAGGATTCCCGGCATGCCCGCATCCCCGAGCACCGCCCGGGCCATCAACGACCGTCTCGCGCTGCATCACCTGCAAAACGAGGGCCCGTTGACGGCGGGTCAGCTGAAACAGCTGACCGGACTGTCCCGGCCCACCGTCGCCGACCTGGTCGAACGCCTGACCGTCTCCGGACTGATCTCGGTGGTCGGCGAGTCCGGCACGCAGCGCCGCGGCCCCAACGCCCGGCTCTACGGCATCGTCGCCGACCGCGCCCACCTCGCCGCGCTCGACGTCCGTACGGAGGGGGTCGCCGTCATCGTCTCCGACCTGGTCGGGCGGGTGCTCACCGAGGCGGCCGTACCGATCGGCGGCGACATGGGCACCGGGGCGGCGGTGGAACAGGCGGTCGCCCTCGTGGAGCGGGCGGTGAAGGAGGCGGGCGCGCTCGCCCGGCCGCCGTCCGGGGACGACGGGGAACGGGGCAGGCTGCACACCGTCGGCATCGGTGCGCCCGGACTGATCGATCCGGCGAGCGGCGAGCTGCGGGACTCCTCCGGGCTGCCCGCATGGCACCGGAGACTGGTGGGGGCACTGCAGGAGCGCTTCCCCGGGTCCCGGGTGACCGTCGAGAACGAGACCAACCTGGCCGCGGTGGCCGAGCAGCGGGAGGGCGCCGCGGCCGGCCGGGACACCTTCGTGCTGCTGTGGCTCGGCCATGGCACCGGGGCCGCCGTGGTCCTCGACGGCGCGCTGCGCCGGGGGGCCTCCGGCGGCACCGGCGAGATCGGCTTCCTGCCGGTGCCCGGCACCCCGGTGCTGCCGTCGGCGACGGACTGCGAGGGCGGGTTCCACTCCCTGGCCGGGGCCGTGGCGATCGCCGCCCTCGCGGCGGAGCACGGGATCACCGGGCGTCCGGCGGGGCACGAGCCCGTGGCGGCCGCGCTGGTACGGGCGGCGGTGGCCGGCCTGCGGGGCGGTGGCGACCGCGCGGGCGGTGACGCCGGCGCCGCCGGCTTCCTCGATGCGCTCGCCGGACGTCTCGCCATCGGGGCGGCGTCCGTGGTGGCGGTGCTCGATCCGGGGTGTGTGGTGCTCGGCGGCGAGGTCGGGCTGGCGGGAGGCGCGGAACTCGCGGGGCGGGTGGCGGAGCGGCTGCGCCGGATGTCGCCGCTGGCCACGGAGGTCCGGGCGGGTGCGCTCGGGGGCGCGGCGGTGTTGCGGGGTGCGCTGCTGACGGCGCGGGACAGGGCGCAGGACGAGCTGTTCGCGCCCCGGTAGGCCGTGTGCGGCCGGGGCGGCGGGGCCCTCGCGCGGGAGTGGAGGGCCCGGCGGCGGGCAAGGGCCGTCGTCACCACCGCCGGGCCCGTCTGTGGGGTTCCCTCCAGGTGCGGCCCCTGACGGTAGGTGGCCCCGACCAGGCCCGTCAACAGGTCTGGACCAATCTCAACATCTTTTGTGATGAGGGGAGTTGACGCGGAAGGGCGGGTCGGGGTTGCCCCCGACGAGGCGGCTGTGAGTCAGCCCACAGTGACCCCCTGTCCGGCCGGCGAGCGGGCGTGGCACACTGGCCCTGTACCAGAAGCAGCGCACTCCGGGGTCGGTGAAAGTCCGAACCGGCGGTTACAGTCCGCGACCCGTCCGCTTCCAGCGGCCGGTTGACCAGGTGAAATTCCTGGACCGACGGTTAAAGTCCGGATGGGAGGCAGTGCGCGGCGGGCGGGCCTGTGTGCACGCCGCCGTCTGGACCCACCCGCAGGGGTGAGGTCCGTCCGGCGTCGTACCCCCGGTCCCTGTCCGTCCTTCTGTCGTTCGTCGACAGTCCCCGGAGTCCGTGCCCGAAGAGGCAGGAGGACCCGGGAAGTGTTCACCGGAATCGTCGAAGAGCTGGGCGAGGTCACCGCCGTCGAGAATCTCGGCGACGCCTCACGCTTCCGGCTCCGTGGCCCCGTGGTCACCGAGGGCGCCCGGCACGGCGACTCCATCGCCGTGAACGGCGTCTGTCTCACCGTGGTCGAGCACGAGGGCGACGAGTTCACCGCCGATGTCATGGCGGAGACGCTCAACCGCTCCAGCCTCGGCGCCCTGGGGGTCGGCTCCCGGGTCAACCTCGAACGGCCCGTGGCCGTGGGCGCGCGCCTCGGCGGGCACATCGTGCAGGGCCACGTCGACGGCACCGGCACCGTCCTCGGGCGCGAGCCCTCCGAACACTGGGAAATCGTCACCGTCTCCCTCCCCGCCGGCCTCGCGCGCTACGTCGTGGACAAGGGCTCGATCACCGTCGACGGCATCAGCCTCACCGTCGTCGACGCCGGACCCGACCGCTTCACCGTCAGCCTCATCCCCACCACCCTCGCGCTGACCACCCTCGGCCTGAAGCAGCCGGGCGACCCCGTCAACCTCGAGGTGGACATCGTCGCCAAGTACGTCGAGCGGCTCACGGCCCATCAGGAGGCCGGACGGTGAACGCGCTCGACTCGGAGGCGTTCACCCTCCTCGGCCAGCACATCATCTGGTCCGACATGATCGGCAACCTCCTCGGCCTCGTCACCCTCGCCCTCGGCTGGCGGCGCTCCCTGTGGACCTGGCCCGTCCAGTTCCTCTCCGGCCTCGTCCTGTTCGCGGCCTTCTACGGCCACCTCACCGGCAGCGCCGGAAAGCAAGCCGTCGTCATGACCGTGGCGCTGTACGGCTGGTGGCAGTGGAACCGCGGCAAGGGGCGCGGCGGGGACGGCCGGATCACCGTCCGGTTCGCCACCTGGCGCGAGCGGGCCGCGATGGCCGCCGCGGCCGCCGCCGGCACGGTCGGCGTGGCCCTGCTGTTCACCGCCCACCCCGCCCTGTCCTGGGACCCCTGGCCCGACGCGTACATCTTCGTCGGCACCGTCGTCGCGATGTACGCCCAGGCCAAGGGCATGGTCGAGTTCTGGATCGCCTGGCTGCTCGTCGACCTCGTCGGCGTCCCCCTGAACTTCACCAACGGCTACGCCTTCTCCGGTTTCGTCTACGTCATCTACGGCGCGCTCGTCCTGTGGGGCCTGCGCGACTGGTGGCTGCGCTCCCGCACGGCCGCGCAGCCCGTCCTGGAAGGAGCGCCCGCATGACCACGGTGCCCGTACTGCTCAGCGGCGACCTGGACGACTGGTCGCTCGACACGGTCGAACGCGCCGTCGCCGACATCGCGGCCGGACGGCCCGTCGTGGTCGTCGACGACGAGGACCGTGAGAACGAGGGCGACCTCGTGATGGCCGCCGAGAAGATCACGCCCGAGATCGTCGCCTTCATGATGAGCGAGTGCCGCGGCCTGATCTGCGTCCCCCTGGAGGGCGGCGAACTCGACCGGCTCGAACTTCCGCAGATGGTCCAGGACAACACCGAGTCGATGAAGACCGCCTTCACGGTCTCCGTGGACGCCTCGGCCGCGCACGGTGTGACCACCGGCATCTCCGCGGCCGACCGCGCCACGACGATCCGGCTGCTGGCGAGCGGCACCGCCGGGCCCGCCGACCTGGTCCGCCCCGGCCATGTCTTCCCCCTGCGCGCCCGGCCCGGCGGCGTGCTGGTGCGCAACGGGCACACCGAGGCCGCCGTGGACCTCGCCCGCCTCGCGGGGCTGCGCCCGGCCGGCGCGATCGTGGAGATCGCCGGTGAGGACGGCCGGATGCTGCGGCTGCCCGAACTGATCCCCTTCGCCCGCAAGTACGGGTTGTCGATCATCTCCATCGAGGACCTCGTCGCCTACCGCCGCACCCGGGAACTCCGGCCCCTCCCGGAGAAAACGGTGCCCGGGCAGGCGGCGGAGGCCGGGGCCCCGCGGCAGCAGCCGGTCCCCGGTCCGGCGGCCGAAGCGCCCCAGGTGCCCGCCGCGCCGCAGGTCCGGCGCGCCGCCGAGGTCCACCTGCCCACCCGGTACGGCACCTTCACCGCCTACGGCTACCGCTCCGCCGCCGACGGCGTCGAGCACGTGGCCCTGGTGCACGGCGACATCGGCGACGGTGAGGACGTCCTGGTCCGCGTCCACTCCGAATGCCTCACCGGCGACGTCTTCCACTCCCTGCGCTGCGACTGCGGCCCCCAGCTGGAGGCCGCCCTGGCCCGGATCCAGGAGGAGGGCAGGGGAGCGGTCGTCTATCTCCGCGGCCACGAGGGACGCGGCATCGGGCTGGTGTCCAAGCTGCGGGCCTACGAGCTCCAGGAACGCGGCCGCGACACCCTCGACGCCAACCTGGAACTCGGCCTGCCCGCCGACGCCCGGGACTACGGCGCGGGCGCGCGGATCCTCGCGGACCTCGGCGTGCGCGGCGTACGGCTGATGACCAACAACCCCGACAAGACCGACGCCATGGTGCGGCACGGCCTCACGGTCACCGGCCGTGAGCCGATGCCCGTGCAGGCGGGCGAGCACAACCTGCGCTATCTGCGCACCAAACGGGACCGGATGGGCCACGACCTGCCCTGGCTGGACACGCCCGCCGCGTCCGCCTGCGGCAACCAGTAGCCCGGCCGAAGGCAACCGACCGGCCGACCGGCCGAAGGCAACCGACCCGCCGGCCGGGCCTCCGCCCGTCCGAGGGCGGCGGCGAGCGAGAACCAGCACACCGAGGAGACACAGGAACGTGAGCGGCAAGGGCGCACCGGAACTGACGGTGCAGGGCGTCGGCGATCTGAGGGTCGCCGTCGTGGCGGCGCAGTGGCACGAGAAGGTGATGGACGGTCTGGTGGACGGCGCCCTGCGCGCCCTGCGCGACCTGGGCATCGACGAGCCGACCCTGCTGCGGGTCCCCGGCAGCTGGGAGCTCCCGGTGGTCGCCAAGGCCCTCGCGGGCCGCGGCTACGACGCGGTCGTCGCCCTCGGCGTCGTCATCCGTGGCGGCACCCCCCACTTCGACTACGTGTGCCAGGGCGTCACCCAGGGCCTCACCCGGGTGGCGGTCGACACCGGCGTCCCCGTCGGCTTCGGCCTGCTGACCTGTGACACGGAGGAGCAGGCCCTCGACCGGGCCGGACTCGACGGCTCCCACGAGGACAAGGGCCACGAGGCGGTGACGGCCGCGGTCGCCACCGCGGCCACGCTCCGCTCAGTATCCGAACCATGGCGTTAGCCCGACCGCCCTACGCGTAGAGTGGGCGGCACCATGTCCAAGAAGACGTTCGAGGAGCTCTTCACCGAGCTCCAGCACAAGGCCGCCCACGGCGACCCCGCCACCTCCCGCACCGCGGAACTGGTCGGCAAGGGTGTCCATACCATCGGCAAGAAGGTCGTCGAGGAGGCCGCCGAGGTCTGGATGGCCGCCGAGTACGAGGGCAAGGAGGCGGCCGCCGAGGAGATCTCGCAGCTGCTGTACCACGTCCAGGTGATGATGGTCGCCCGGGGGATCTCCCTGGACGACGTCTACGCCCACCTGTAGAACCCGGTCCGGTGCCCGGGCGGACGACCGTCCCCCGGGCACCCGCCGCCACGCACGCACCCCCAGACCCGCCGCTCCACGCGAAGGAAGCCGATCTCATGCTGCGCATCGCCGTCCCCAACAAGGGTTCCCTCTCCGGCCCTGCGGCGGAGATGCTGCATGAGGCCGGCTACCGCCAGCGCAGGGAGTCCAAGGAACTGCGCACCGTCGACCCGGTCAACGAGGTCGAGTTCTTCTACCTCCGCCCCCGCGACATCGCGATCTACGTCTCCTCCGGCCGCCTCGACATCGGCATCACCGGCCGCGACCTGCTGGTCGACTCCGGCGCCCGGGCCGAGGAGATCCTCCCGCTCGGCTTCGCCCGCTCCACCTTCCGCTTCGCCGCCAGGCCGGGCGAGGCGAACGGCACGGCCGATCTCAAGGGCAAGACGATCGCCACCTCCTACGAGGGCATCGTCGCGGGCCACCTCGCCGACCACGGCGTCGACGCCTCCGTCGTCCACCTCGACGGGGCCGTCGAGACCGCGATCGAACTCGGCGTCGCCGAGATCATCGCCGATGTCGTCGAGACCGGCACCTCGCTGCGCAACGCGGGCCTGGAGGTCTTCGGCGAGCCGATCATGCAGTCCGAGGCCGTCGTCGTACGGCGCACCGGCGCCGGCACCGACGAGCCCAAGGTCCAGCAGTTCCTCCGCCGCCTCCAGGGCGTCCTGGTGGCCCGGACGTACGTGATGATGGACTACGACTGCCGGGTCGAGCAGCTGGAGAAGGCGGTCGCGCTCACCCCGGGCCTGGAGTCCCCGACGGTCTCGCCGCTGCACAACGAGGGCTGGGTCGCCGTCCGCGCGATGGTTCCGGCCAAGGAGGCGCAGCGCATCATGGACGACCTCTACGACCTCGGCGCGCGGGCCATCCTCACCACGGCCATCCACGCCTGCCGGCTCTGAGACCGGGCCCGCCATGCCAGACCTCCCGGATCCCCAGGCCGCGTCCCGGCTCCCGGCGCTGCCCGTCACCTTCCGGCCCGGCCGTACCCGGCTCGTGCTGCTGTCGGCCGCCGCGGCGATCTTCGTCGTCATCACCGTCGTCGCGCTGCTGCTCGAGCAGCTCGGCCCGGGCGAGCGCCTCAGCTTCGTGCTCACGGCCGCCCTGCTCAGCGGCGTGCTGCTCCTGCTGGCCCGGCCGAAGGTCGTCGCCGAGGAGTCCGGTGTGACCGTCGTCAACATCGCGAGCCGGCGGCGGCTGGCCTGGGCGGAGATCCTCCAGGTGAACCTCCGCCCCGGCGACCCGTGGGTGTTCCTCAACCTCAGCGACGGCACCAGCCTGCCCGCCCTGGGCATCCAGCCCGGTATCGCCAGGCAGCGGGCCATCGAGGACGCCCGTACGCTGCGGGCGCTCACCGAGGCCAGGTCGACGCCACCTCCGGGCCGGGATCAGGGCTGACCGGACGCCGACCCTGCCGCATCCGCGCGTGTCTTGATTAATCTGTTGACGGAGGCGTTTTCGCTGCGCCTCCGCCCCCGCCGCGCCGCCCGGCGCACGGGGGGTTCCTGCTACCCGAGGAGTGACCCTCTCCGGCGATGGACGGATCGTCTGGCAGTACCTGCGCCGCCCCCTCCCCACACAGCGCGGACCGCAGCCGCGCACACACGGAAGGGGTGGCCCCATGACCACCCCCCTGCTGCTGCTCGCAGCGGCCTTCGTACTCATTCTCGCCAACGGCTTCTTCGTGGCCGCCGAGTTCGGCCTCGTGACGGTCGAGCGCCCGGAGGCCGAGAAGGCCGCCGCCGACGGCGACCGGCGGGCCCGCACGGTCGTCGAGTCGCTGAAGGAGCTGTCCTTCCAGCTCTCCGGCACCCAGCTCGGCATCACCATCACCTCTCTCGTCGTCGGCATGCTCGCCGAACCGGCCCTGGCCCGGCTGCTGCGCGGCCCCTTCGCCGCGACCGGCCTGCCCGGGGGCGCCGTCTCCGGCGTCGCCGTGGTCGTCGGCATGCTGCTGGCCTCGGCCCTGCAGATGGTGGTCGGTGAACTCGTGCCCAAGAACTGGGCGGTGTCCCGGCCGCTGCAGGTGGCGCGGTTCGTCGCGGGCCCGCAGCACCGGTTCTCTCGGCTGTTCCGCCCGGTCATCGCCGCGCTCAACACGGTCGCGAACCGGCTGGTCCGCGCCCTCGGTGTGGAGCCCGCCGACGAACTGGCCTCCGCCCGCACCCCCGGCGAACTGGTCTCCCTGGCCCGCCACTCGGCACAGGCCGGCGCCCTCGAACAGGACACCGCCGACCTGTTCGTCCGCACGCTGTCGCTCGGCGACCTGACCGCGCAGCACGTCATGACCCCGCGGGTGCGGGTCAGCGCACTGCAGAACTCCGCGACCGCCGAGGACGTCGTCAACCTGACCCGTGCCACCGGCCTGTCCCGCTTCCCCGTCTACCGGGAGAAGATCGACGAGATCGTCGGCATGGTCCACCTCAAGGACGCGCTGGCCGTTCCCGTTCACGACCGGCTGCGCACCCCCGTCGGCCGGATCGCCATGCAGCCCGTGCTGGTCCCCGAGACCCTGCCGGTCCAGCCGCTGCTGGCCCTGCTGCGCAACGAGCAGCCCATCGCGGTCGTCGTCGACGAGTACGGCGGCACGGCGGGCGTCGTCACCCTGGAGGACATCGTCGAGGAGATCGTCGGCGAGGTGCGCGACGAGCACGACGGCCAGGACCTGCCCGAACTCGCCGCCGCCCCGTCCGAGGACGGCCGGCCCGCCTGGGAGGCCGACGGCAGCTGCCGGGTCGACATCCTCCAGCGGATAGGCCTCGAGGTGCCCGAGGGACCGTACGAGACGGTGGCCGGCCTGGTCGCCGACCTGCTCGGCCGGATCCCCGTCCCCGGCGACCGCGCCGAGCTGCCCGGCTGGCGTCTCTCGGTGCGCCAGGTCGGGCACTACCGCGCCGAACGGGTCCGTCTCGTGCGCACCGGCGTGATGGCGGAGGTCGTGCGATGAGCGTGCTCCAACTGGTCTTCGCCGCACTGCTCGTGCTGGCCAACGGCTTCTTCGTCGGCGCCGAGTTCGCCCTCGTCTCGGTCCGGCGCAGCCAGATCGAACCCGTGGGCACCGTCCGGGCCCGCCAGGTGCTGCACGGCCTGGAAAGGCTGCCGCAGATGATGGCCGCCGCCCAGTTCGGCATCACCGTCTGCTCGCTGACCCTGGGCGCGGTCGCCGAACCCACGGTCGCGCACCTGCTGGAACCGGTGTTCGAGTGGATCCACCTGCCGCACGGCGTGATCCACCCGCTGGGCTACGTCATCGCGCTCGCCGGAGTGGTGTTCTTCCACCTCGTCATCGGCGAGATGGTCCCGAAGAACCTCGCCATGGCCGCCCCGGAGAAGGCCGCGCTCTGGCTCGGCCCCGGCCTGGTCGCCTTCGCCCGGGTGTGCCGGCCCATCACCGTCGCGCTCGGCGCCTGCGCCCGGGGCATCCTGCGGCTGTTCCGGGTCGAGCCCAGGGACGAGGTCGAGGCCGTCGTCACCAGCGAGCAGCTCAACCGGCTGCTGGAGGACTCCGGCCAGGCCGGCCTCCTCGACCCGGAGGAGCAGGAGCGCCTGGAGGACGCCCTCGAACTGGGCTCCCGCCCCGTCACCGACGTCCTGCTGCGCCGGGAGTCCCTGGTGACGGTGCCGCCGTCGGCCACGCCGGGGCAGGTCGTCGCGCTCACCGCCCGCACCGGGTACTCCCGCTTCCCGGTCGCCGCGGAGAACGGCGCCTTCATGGGCTACCTGCACGTCAAGGACGTCCTCGACCTGGAGGACTCCGAGCGCGCGGTGCCGCAGCAGATCTGGCGCCCCATGACGACACTCAGGCCCGAACTCCCCCTGGACGACGCACTGACGGTGATGCGCCGGGCGGCCACCCATCTGGCCCAGGTCGCGGACGCGTCCGGCAGGGTGCTGGGCCTGGTCGCCCTGGAGGACGTCCTCGAACTCCTGGTCGGCGAGGTCAAGGACCCCGCACACCGCGACACCCCGCCGACACCCCCGCCCCCGAAACTCGCCGAACCCCGCACCTCCGGCGACCCGGAGGAGGCACAGGCCCTGGCGAGCTGACCGGCCCCTGCCGGGCCGCCCCGCACGGCGGCCCGGCCCGGTCACGGCCGGGCGGGGCGGGCCGTCCCGCACCCCGTGTCACTCTCCGGCGAGCGGTGCTCCCGCCGTGGTCACGGGGCCGACGGGTCCTGGGGAGCGCGGCCCGAGAGGACCTCGCCGTAGGCCTGCATCAGGTCCGGGAGGCGCAGCGTGGCCAGGTCGTCGCGGGAGAGGGTACCCGGGTAGACGGACAGCCGCAGGTCGCGGTAGGCGCAGCTCTTCTCGTACAGGGTGCGCAGGAACCGGCCGTTGCCCAGTTCGTCGATCCAGCCCTGCTCCACCACGTGCCCGGCGATGGAGCGCAGCTCCTCGAGCGCCTCCTCGTCCCACACGTCCCCGTTCTCGGCGGCCAGCACCTCACCGATCGAGGTGAGTTCGAGGGGACGGTACGACGGGAAGTCCACGCGGGTGGTGAACCGGGAGGACAGACCGGGGTTGGCGGCCAGCAGCCGGTCCATGCCCTCCGGGTACCCGGCCAGGATCACCACCAGGTGGTCGCGGTTGTCCTCGGCCCGCTTCAGCAGCACCTGCAGCGCCTCGTCACCGTAGGCGTCGCCCTTGCCGTAGCCGGAGTTGGACAGCGCGTACGCCTCGTCGACGAACAGGACACCGCCGATCGCCGAGTCGATCAGCTCGTTGGCCTTCACGGCGGTCTGCCCGAGGTACTCGCCCACCAGATCGGCGCGCTGGGCCTCCACGAGGTGGTCGCCGCCGAGCAGCCCGAGGGCGTAGAAGACGCGGCCCAGGATGCGGGCGACCGTGGTCTTGCCCGTGCCGGAGGGGCCCGAGAAGACGAAATGCCGTTTGGGCGGCTGTACCGGCAGCCCCTGACCGGCGCGCAGCCGCGCCATGTTCAGCTGCGCCGACAGCGCCTTCACCTGGCGCTTGACGGGTTCGAGGCCGACCATCCGCTCCAGCTCGGCGAGCGCCTCCTCGAGTAACGCCGGATCGGTGGGCCCGGTGGGCAGAGCGGAGGCGGAGGCGGCGCCGGACGCCTTCTCCCGGACGGTGGGGTCCACGACGGACGGCAGGGGTCCCGCCGGCGCCAGATCCGTGTCCGTGAAGCGCAGATCGCGGCCCTCGGTGCCGAACAGCGGATCGAAGCCGTCGGGACCGTCGACGCTGTCCTGCCCGGCCCCGGTGAGGGTGATCGCCGCGAGGTCGCCCACCTCGTCGTACCCGTCGTACCCGTCGGAGTCGGTTATCGCCGCGAGCCGGGCCGAGGTGTCCATGAAGGCCGGGTCGGCGCGGTGCACCGCTCGGTACAGAGGGAGCGCGGCAGCCGACCGGCCGGTGCCCTCGTGGGCTCTGGCGAGCCAGTACCGCAGCTCCTTGCGCTGCGGCTGTTCGCTGCGGCAGCGCATCAGGGCCGCCGCGAGCAGCGGTTCGGCCTGCCCGTACATCTCGAGCCGCACCCGGGCCATGCCGCCGAACAGGCCCGCCTCGATGTTGAGGAGGGTGTCGTCGTGGAGCGGGTCGGTGTGCCGGATCAGCTGTTCCCAGTCCTTGACCAGATAGGCGCGGCACGCGTGCAGAAAGCGCACCTGGTGGTCGGTGTCCACCGGCGGCAGCCCGGCCAGCGCCCGGTCCAGCTCGGGCACGTGCCGGCCGTCCAGCCAGTGGGAGGCGTGGGCGAGCAGCAGATCGCGCGGGCTCTCCAGCACCGGCTGCACCCACCACCCGAGCCAGTACCAGGAGTTGAGCGTACGGCGGTGCCGTGCGCGCTGCTCCCCGAAACGCTCCCGGTGCCGGTGCATCCGCAGCAGCGCGGTCGTCGTCTCCACGCGCAGCGCGTGCAGCCCGAGCCACCCGTCCGCCATCCCGGGGTCCATCCGCACCGCGGCCCGGAACTCCTCCTCCGCCTGCGGGTAGGCGCCCATCGTGTAGGCGTCGACCCCCCGCAGCCAGGCGAGGTCGGCAGGGGCCTCGGAGCCCGTCGTGCCGAAGTCCATCACGTCCCCCACCCAGAAAACCGTGCCCCCGCTGGCCAGGGGGGTGTCCCCTCGCCACCGGACGGACGCCCGACGGCCGACTCGGCCGAACCGCTGTGCCGCGGACCGGAGTTGCCAGGTGCGCGCAGCAGCCCGAAGGTCGCACCGAGGGCATCGTACCCGTGGCCGGGCGGGTCATCGAAGGGTGCCGTACAGCACGTTCGACGAGGACAGGCCGCGGAAGGGGGCGGAGGCGCCACGGAAGAACGGTCACCCAGGGTGAGCGGAGCGCAGCGCACGGCGCACGCGTGACCGCCCGCGGACAGAACGAAGCCCCCGATCACGGGGGAACAACCGGGGGCTTCGCGACTGAGGACGACCGCATCGGGTCGCTCCTTGAGAACGTAAGACCTGTACGGCCCCCCGGTCAAGCGGAGTTGGAGCACTCGGTCGAGTTCCCCCGGGTGTCGCCGTACGCCTTCAGTGCCCCGTCGAGGGCCCGTCACAGCGGGTCACCGTACGGTCCGGTCCCGTGGTCCCACGCGGCCCGCCAAGCACCTCGTACCCCTGGTGTGACTCCCGTACCAGCGCGTCGGCGAACGGCCGCGATGGATCCTCGGCGAAATGCCGCCGCTCCGCCTCGACCCACCCGTCCCAGAACTCCCGCTGTCCGGCCCCGTCCCGCCGCCGCCCGCGCGCCCAGGACGGCCCGGGCGGCAGGTCCATCCACAGCAGCATCGCCAGATACGGCCGCAGGGCCCGGCGGCCGGCGCCGACCCCCTCGACGAGGACCACCGGCGCGGCCGGCAGCGCGCGCGGCGGACCGAAGCGCCGCACCCGCCAGTCGTAGGGCGCGTACGCGGCCGGCTCCCCGCGGCTCAGCGGCAGGATCACCTGCGTCAGCAGCCGGTCCGCCCAGGCGAACAGCTCGTCATGGCTGGCGAGGTCGTCGAGGTGCAGCACCGGCACCCCGCCGAGCGCGGCGGCCAGTCGGGCGGCGAACGTCGACTTGCCGGATCCGGCGTGTCCGTCGACACCGACGAGGCGGACCGGACCGCAGGACGGGGGGAGGGCGCGCAGCCGCCTGGCGAGGTCGTGAATGGTGCATCCCGGGGGGCGGGGCGGGGCACCGGCGGCGGGCGCCGGCACGGTCATCGCCAGCAGTTTAGCGGGGGTGGCGGGCCGGAGGCGCGGGTCGGCGGTGCGGTCGGTCGCCCCGGAGGCTCACGCCAGTGGTCGAGACCGATGACGGTGGGCGCGGCGCGGCCCGTGGTGCTGGCCCGACCGGCCCGCCTGCGGCCATAGTTGGCCGGACAACCGCGCAACGGACCTGCCCGGCCCGGACCACCGCCCGTACCACCTTCGGACCACACCTTCGGACCACACCTTCGGACCACCACCTCCGGACCACACACCTTCGGACCACCACCTGGGGGCCTCCACCCATGAGCAGAGCCGAACAGCCGTCCCGCAGAACTGTTCTGACCGCCGCCGTCGTCGCCGCGGTGACCGGCGGGGCGGGTCAGGCGTCCGCCGCGACCGGCCCCGGGGCCGCGGAGCTCTCCGGCGGCACCCCGGCCCGCCCGGCACCGGCGGCCACTCCGGGCCGCCCGATCGACTACCGGGCCTGGACCACGTACGCCGACTGGCACTCCGGCACGGCGGCGGGGGTACGCGTGCAGGCCGGCGCCCGCCCCGGCGTCACGATCGCGGCCCCGGCCGGTACCACCGACTACACCGACCCGCACACCGGCACCACCGCGAGCTGGGAGTACGCCACCTGGACCTCGCCCCTCCACCGGCTCACCGTCCCCGCCACCGAGGCGGTCGCCTCCTGGAACGCCGACACCCCGCCCGGCACCTGGATCCAGGCCGAACTGAGCGGCGGCTACTCGGACGGCACACAGACCCCCTGGTACGTCATGGGCCGCTGGGCGGCGGGCGACCAGGACATCAGGCGGACCTCGGTCGACGGCCAGACCGACGGCAGGAGCAGCGTCTGGACGGACACGTTCGCCGTCGACGACCCGAGCACCGGGCTGCGCCTCGTGTCGTACCGGCTGCGCCTGACCCTCTACCGCCGGCCCGGCACACGCCTCACCCCCGTGGTGCGGCGGCTCGGCGCGATGGCCTCCGACATCCCCGACCGCTTCACGGTCCCCGCCACCACGCCCGGCGGCCCCGCCCGCGAACTGGACGTGCCGCGCTACTCGCAGGAGATCCACAAGGGCCAGTACCCCGAGTACGACAACGGCGGCGAGGCCTGGTGCAGCCCCACCTCGTCACAGATGATCATCGAGTACTGGGGCGGCCGTCTCACCCCTGAGCAGCTGTCCTGGGTCGACCCGTCCTACGCCGACCCGCAGGTCGACCACGCGGCCCGGTACACCTACGACCACCAGTACAAGGGCTGCGGCAACTGGCCGTTCAACGCGGCCTACGCGGCGACCTTCCCCGGTCTGCAGGGCGTGGTCACCCGGCTCGCCTCGCTCACCGACCTGGAGACCCTGATCGCGGCCGGCATCCCGGCGATCACCTCCCAGTCCTTCCTCAAGGACGAGCTGACCGGCGCCGGTTACGGCACCTCCGGCCATCTGATGACGGTGATCGGCTTCACCGCGGACGGCGACATCGTCGCCAACGACCCGGCCTCGCCGGACGACGAGGCGGTACGGCGCGTCTACGCCCGGCGTGAATTCGAGAACATCTGGCTCAGGACCAAGCGGTACAACGCCTCCGGCAAGGTCGTCTCCGGCACCGGCGGCGTCTGCTACCTCTACTTCCCCGCGTGCCCGACACCCCGTCAGCGGCGGGCGCTCGCGGCGGTCGGCGTCCGCTGAACCGCTCCGCCGAGGGCTCCCGCGACGCGCCGGGGCCCTCGGCGTGCGGCCGACGCGCCCTGCCGTCCGCGACCTGCCGTCCCTGACCTGCCACGCGTGACTCGTCGGCCGCGGCCCGGCGTCCGGCCCGGCGTCCGGAGGTCTGTCCGCGGGGGCATCTCGGGGGCATTCCAGCCATGGGATGACCTGACATACTGCGGAAGTCCTGCCGCCCGTTGAGACCAGGGTGCGAATTGAACACGAGTGAACAGTCCGGCACCGCGACCCGGCCCGGTGCCCGCGGCACCGAGCGCTCGGCGGCGCGCCGCGCCGAACTCATCGCCATCGGCCGGAAGCTGTTCGCCGACCGGCCCTACGACGCCCTCTCGATGGACGACATAGCCCGGCACGCCCGGGTCGCCAAGGGCCTCATCTACTACTACTTCCATTCCAAGCGCGGCTACTACCTCGCGATCGTCCACGACTCCGTCGCCACGCTGGTCTCGTTCGCCGCGAGCGGTCACGAACTCCCGCCCGTGGAAAGGCTCCAGCGCACCATCGACGGCTACCTGCGGTACGCCGAGCACAATCAGGCCGCCTTCCGGGCCATCGTCAGCGGCGGCGTCGGCTTCGACGCGGAGGTGCAGGCCATCCGCGACAGCGTGCGCGAGGTGATCGTCCAGACCCTCGCCGAGGGCTCCTACGGCCGCGCCGGCATTCCGCCGCTGGCCCGCATGGGCCTGCTCGCCTGGGTGTGCAGCGTCGAGGGCGCCACCCTCGACTGGATCTCCCACCCGGAGCTGCCCCGCGAGAGCATGTGCGCCCTGCTGGTCAGGACCCTGGGCGGCACCCTGCGCGCCATCGAGGAACTGGACCCGTCCTGCCGGGCCCCGGGACCCGCCCGCCGCGCCGTCTGACCCGTCAGCGGGACGCCGGTTGCCCGGTGGGCCCGCCGGGGCCGAGGCATGGCCGGGGAGACCTGCCGGACCGGCGCGCGGCGCACCGTGGCACGGCGAACCGCGCGCCGAAGCGCGGGAAGAACGGGGGATGCCGAGCGGAACCGCTCAGGCGGCCTGGCGGTGCATCGCCGGTACGCGCATCGGGCGTGACCCCGGGCCTCCGACGTGCGAGAAGGGCTGCATACGCCAGTCGAGACCCTGAGGGAGCGTCAGCACGACGGCCGTGCGCTGCTCCTGGGGCTCGAAGGACTCGTCCGTGGAACGGGCCTCGGAGGCCGCGCGGCCGGTGCCGGCGCAGACCGTCAGGCCGAACGGGTTCCAGGGTGAGGCGCACAGCGCGTGCTCGGGCAGGGACTCCTCGCCCGTCAGCAGCGCGATGGACTGCGCGCAGTCCGGGCAGATCACCCGGTAGGTGTCGAACGTGTCGTAGTCGTCGGCCTCTTCACCGTCGAGGACGTGGAGTTCGACGCCCTCCGGCTCGGGCTCGACGACCGGCTGCTGCCGCTTGGACGTGGTACGACCAGGGCGCTTGAGACTTTGCATGGGATTCTCCCCCTCGGGCTGGGCCGGGGCGGCGTTGCGGCCCCGACCACAGCAAGCATTTCCCTGTCGATCTCCGCGGTAATCGTGTGACGGTGACGCAGAGCGCCCACGTGCTGTGGTCTTGGTCACACGTGGTTCCGGGCCGTGCCGCCCTCGCCACATCACGAACCGGGCATGACCCGGGCCGCCCAGGTGTCCGAGGAGGTCAGCCGCACTGTAGGTTCTTGCGCCATGGAGGAGCTGGACCGTCAGATCGTGCAGCTGCTCGTCAAGGACGGGCGGATGAGCTACACCGACCTCGGCAGGGCCACGGGTCTGTCGACGTCGGCCGTGCACCAGCGGGTGCGCCGGCTGGAGCAGCGCGGTGTCATCCGCGGGTACGCCGCTGTGGTCGACCCGGAGGCCGTGGGGCTGCCCATGACCGCCTTCATCTCGGTGAAACCGTTCGACCCCAGCGCCCCCGACGACATCGCGGACCGGCTGGCCGGTGTGCCCGAGATCGAGGCCTGCCACAGTGTCGCCGGCGACGAGAACTACATCCTCAAGGTGCGTGTGGCCACCCCGCACGAGCTGGAGGAACTGCTGGCCCGGGTGCGTAGCCTGGCGGGCGTCTCGACCCGGACCACCGTCGTCCTCTCGACCCCCTACGAGGCCCGGCCGCCGCGCATCTGAGCCCGCGGGCCCCCGACCCCGCGGGTGCCCCGCGCCCGCGGCCGCACGGCCGTTGCCCCGGCGAGAACGGATCCGGGCCCTGGACAGCGGTCAGGCCCGGTGCGGTACGCGTGGGCCGCGCGGGCGTACGGGGGCACCCGTGTGCGGGCCGCCGGGGGAGAGGCGCGAGACTGTCCCGCATGAGCGAGCGCACCCCCGGACCCACCGGACCCTCCGGGCCTCCCGAGCCGACCACCGTCCTCCTCCGCCGCGGCGAGGTCCACAGCCCCGCCGACCCCTTCGCCACCGCGATGGTCGTGGAACGCGGCCAGGTCGCCTGGGTCGGCTCGGAGGGCGCAGCCGACGCGTTCGCCGACGCCGCCGACGAGGTGATCGACCTCGACGGCGCGCTCGTCACCCCGGCGTTCACCGACGCCCATGTCCACACCACCGCCACCGGCCTCGCCCTCACCGGCCTGGATCTCTCCGACGCGCCCTCGCTGGAGTCGGCCCTGTCCCGGGTCCGGGACTTCGCCGCCGCCCGCCCCGGCGACCGGGTCCTGCTCGGCCACGGCTGGGACGCCGCCCGCTGGCCCGGTGGACGCCCGCCGACCCGCGCCGAGCTCGACGAGGCGACCGGCGGACGCCCGCTGTACCTGTCCCGCATCGACGTCCACTCGGCGGTCGTGACGACGGCTCTCCTCGACCTCTGTCCCGGCCTCGACGCGTCCGGCGACGCCCCCCTCACCAAGGACGCCCACCACGCCGTACGGGTGGCGGCGCTCGCGGCCGTGACGCCCGCCCAGCGCACCGAGGCCCAGCGCGCGGCCCTGGCCCGGGCCGCCTCCCTCGGTATCGGCTCCCTGCACGAGTGCGGCGGCCCGCAGATCTCCTCCGAGGAGGACTTCACCGGCCTGCTGCGGCTCGCCGCCGGGGAACCCGGCCCGCGGGTCGTCGGCTACTGGGCCGAACAGGGCGACGACGGCGTGACACGCGCCCGCGACCTCGGCGCCGCGGGCGCCGCCGGTGACCTCTTCGCCGACGGCGCCCTGGGCTCCCACACCGCGTGCCTGCACCGGCCCTACACCGACGCCGGCCACACCGGCACCGCCTACCTCGACGCCGCCGACGTCGCCGCGCATGTCGTCGCCTGCACCGAGGCCGGACTCCAGGCGGGCTTCCACGCCATCGGCGACGCCGCCGTCGGCGCCGTCGTCGAGGGGGTGCGGGCCGCCGCCGAGAAGACCGGCCTCGACCGGGTCCGCGCCGCCCGCCACCGCGTCGAGCACGCCGAGATGCTCACGCCCGCGACCGTCGCCGCCTTCGCCGAACTGGGCCTCACCGCCTCCGTGCAGCCCGCCTTCGACGCGCTGTGGGGCGGCGAGGACGGTATGTACGCCCGGCGCCTCGGTGCGGGACGGGCCCGCACGCTCAACCCCTTCGCGGCCCTGCTGCGCGCGGGTGTCCCGCTGGCCTTCGGCTCCGACAGCCCCGTCACGCCGTTCGACCCCTGGGGAACGGTCCGCGCCGCCGCCTTCCACCGCACCCCGGAGCACCGGATCTCGGTGCGCGCCGCGTTCACCGCGCACACCCGCGGCGGCTGGCGGGCGGTCGGCCGGGACGACGCGGGCGCCCTGGTGCCGGGGGCACCGGCCGACTACGCCGTGTGGCGCACCGGCGACCTCGTCGTCCAGGCCCCCGACGACCGGGTCGCCCGCTGGTCCACCGACCCCCGCTCCGGCACCCCCGGCCTGCCCGACCTGACCCCCGGCCATGACCTGCCGGTCTGTCTGCGCACGGTGGTCGGCGGCCGGACCGTCTTCGTACGGCCGGGCGAGTGATCTCCCGGCCGGGCGAGGCTTCGCCGGCCGTCCGTGGCCCCGACGCGCGACCTGCGCGTCCTCCCCGCCGACCTGGCCCTTCCCGGCGACGCCCCGGGCGGGGCGGCTGTTGACAGCCGACGGCGGAGGGCCGGCAGGTTCGGCCGGGTCCACCACCGGACGCGTGACCGGACGGGGCCCGGACGCTCAGTCGCCTGTGCGGTTGCCGGTCACGCGTACATAGGACAAACGCCCCAGGGTCACCCGGATACGTCTTCTTACCCCCTTCTTGTGGAATCGACACCACCGTACGAACGTCCTGCCCTGTCCGCGCAGGCCGTGGCCACTATGGTGGTCCCCTGTGTACGACATGAAGGGGCAGCAGTGAACGACGGCGACGGGACTCACGGGGCACCGGCCCAGGCGAGGCGGTTCGGCCCGCTCGGCACGGCTTTGGTGATCATCCCCACCTACAACGAGGCGGAGAACATCAAGGCCATCGTCGGCCGGGTGCGGAAGTCCGTCCCCGAGGCGCACGTCCTCGTGGCCGACGACAACAGCCCCGACGGCACCGGCAAGCTCGCCGACGAGCTGGCCGCCCAGGACGACCACGTCCAGGTCCTGCACCGCAAGGGCAAGGAAGGCCTCGGCGCCGCCTACCTCGCGGGCTTCCGCTGGGGCCTGGAGCACGGCTACGGCGTGCTCGTCGAGATGGACGCCGACGGTTCCCACCAGCCCGAGGAACTGCCCCGCCTGCTGACCGCGCTCAAGAGCGCCGACCTCGTCCTCGGCTCCCGCTGGGTGACGGGCGGCCGGGTGGTCAACTGGCCCAAGTCCCGCGAGTTCATCTCCCGCGGCGGCAGCCTCTACTCCCGCCTCGCCCTCGATCTGCCGCTGCGCGACATCACCGGCGGCTACCGCGCCTTCCGCCGCGAGACCCTCGAGGGCCTCGGCCTCGACGAGGTCGCCTCGCAGGGCTACTGCTTCCAGGTCGACCTGGCGCGCCGCGCCGTCAAGGCCGGCTACCACGTCGTCGAGGTGCCCATCACCTTCGTCGAGCGCGAGTTCGGCGACTCCAAGATGAGCCGCGACATCCTCGTCGAGGCGCTGTGGCGGGTGACGACCTGGGGCGTGGGGGAGCGCGTCGGCAAGATCACCGGGCGCGGCAAGCAGGCGTAGGACCGTGGCGCCCCGGCGGCCCGCGCCGCCGGACGCCGCCCGCGCCGGAGGGCCTTCGCTCACGGCGGATCCCCTTTTATCCCGTGCTGAGCCCGGCCCGGGCACACTGGAAGCATGACGACTGGCGCTCCGACCTTTTCCGCCCCCGCCCGGTCCCGGCGCTCCCGGCCGCGCAGATTCCTGCCGCTGGCCGTCGCGGCGTGGCTGGTGCTGGAGATCTGGCTGCTGACCGTGGTGGCCGGGGCCACCAGCGGCCTGGTGGTCTTCCTGCTGCTGCTCGCCGGGATCGTCGCGGGTTCGGCGGTCGTCAAGCACGCGGGCCGTCGGGCCTTCCGGAACCTCAACGAGGCCCTTCAGAGCGGCGGCTCCCCGTCGCGGGGCGGCGGCAACGGGCTGATGATGCTCGGCGGGCTGCTGCTGATCCTGCCCGGCCTGATATCGGACGCCCTCGGCCTGCTCCTGCTGGTCCCGCCGGTCCAGAAGGCGCTGGGGCGTCGGACGGAACGCGCTCTCGACCGCAGGCTGCGTGCCGCCGCCCCGGGCAGCCTGGGCGACGCCTTCCAGCAGGCCCGTGTGCACCGCCCGGACGGAAAGGTCGTCCAGGGCGAGGTCGTACGGGACGACGGCCCGGACGGCCCCGGTGGGGGAGAGCCGGGCGGCGACCCCTGGGAGCAGCGCCCGCCGCTGACCCGCTGAGCGGCCCTGCGCGTTCGGGGTCCGCGCGGCACGGTGGGCGCGGCACGGTGGGAACGACAGAACCGCGGGCGCCGTACGTGGAGAAGATCTCACGTACGGCGCCCGCGGTTGTTCGCGTGTGCTGTCAAACGGCTCGGCCCGCAGGGACTATGCGGACTTGCGGCTGTCCCGGGGATGAACCGCGATGTTCATCGCGCCGGAGCGGAGAACGGCAAGACGCTCCTCGAGGACCTCTTCGAGTTCCTCGCGGGTGCGCCGCTCCATCAGCATGTCCCAGTGCGTACGCGCGGGCTTGGCCTTCTTCTCCTCCGGGCCGTCGCCATCAACGAGAAGTGCCTGGGCCCCGCAGACCTTGCACTCCCACTCCGGCGGGATCTCCGCCTCGATCGAGAAGGGCATCTCGAAGCGGTGCCCCTTCTCACATGCGTACTCCACGGCCTGGCGCGGAGCCAGGTCGATGCCGCGGTCGGTCTCGTAGCTGGTCACCACGAGGCGCGTGCCGCGAAGAGCTCGCTCACTCATGAATCGTGCCTCCCGGGCTTGTCGCCCACAGGACAGGTGTCGCTGTCGTCGTCATCCGGTCAACGTCCGGTCGGCGGTAAAGATTCCCGTTCCGGGTGATGCGTCGCCGTCGTAGCCGCCCCTTGTTGTACCCACCGGCGCCCGGTTTGTCACATCTGCCAGCAGATGTCACCCAGCGTTTCGGCACCTTTGACGCGCAGTAACGGTACGCCTGGCAGGCCAAACGCGTACACTACCGCCCTTTCCCGTCCAGCGCTAAATAATCTTCGGAACGGGATTTCCGGCGTCCGCGATCGCCCGCCGCACCGGGACCCGCGCCAGCAGCACGAATCCGATGACGAAGAACACCACGAGCGAGACGATCGCCGAACGGTAGCTCCCGGTCAGCTGGTAGGTGATCCCGAACAGCAGCGGACCGAGCCAGCTCATACCCCGGTCGCTCATCTCGTACGCGGAGAAGTACTCGGCCTCCTTGCCCGGCGGGACGAGATGGGAGAACAGGGACCGCGACAGCGCCTGGCTGCCGCCGAGCACGAGACCGATGCCGGCGGCCAGCGCGAAGAAGTACACCGGGGCCCGGGCCGGGAGGAAGTACCCGGCGGCCAGCGTGAGGGTCCACGCGATCAGTGAACCGAGAACCGTGCGCTTCGCCCCGTGGACCCGGGCGAGCCGTCCCATGCCGAGTGCGCCCGCCACCGCCAGCACCTGCACCATCAGCACGGCGACGATCAGCGTCGACTGGCCGAGCCCCAGCTCCTCGGAGCCGTACACCGACGCCTGCGAGATCACCGTCTGGATGCCGTCGTTGTAGATCAGGTAGGCCAGCAGGAAGGCCAGGGTGAGCGGCTTGCCGCGCATGTCGCGCACCGTCGCGGCGAGCTGCCGCCAGCCGTGCCCCGCGGATGCCGGCGGCGGTGCCGATGCCGGCGCCGCCGGTGACGGTGCCGTACGGCGGTCCCGCAGCCGCTTCAGCGGGACGAGCGTGAAGGCGCCCCACCACAGACCCGCCGAGGCCAGACAGATCCGTACGGCCGCCGACTCCGACAGGCCGAAGGAACCGTGCGCGGAGAACAGCACCAGGTTCACGACCAGCATCAGCGAACCTGCCGCGTAGCCGAAGGCCCAGCCGCGTGAGGACACCGTGTCGCGTTCCTCGGGCGGGGCGATCTGCGGGAGGAAGGAGTTGTAGAGGACCATCGACACGGCCACGGACGCGTTCGCCACGATCAGCAGCAGCCCGCCGAGGAGATAGCGGTCCCCGTCCAGGAAGAACAGCCCCGTCGTCGCGGACGCGCCGGTGTAGGCGGACGCTGCGAGCAGCGGCTTCCTGCGGCCCGTCCGGTCGGCCGCGGCACCCGCCGCCGGCATCACCAGGATCGCCACGACCACGGACGCGGACACGCAGTAGGCGAAGAACGATCCGGCCCGCAGCGGCACGCCCAGCGGATGCACGAATCCGTCCGCGTCCGCGGCGTGCCGGGCGACCGACGTCAGATAGGGACCCAGGAACACGGTGAGCACGCTCGTCGAATAGACGGAGCAGGCCCAGTCGTAGAAATACCAGCCGTGCTGTTCGCGCCGCCGCCCGGCGGCCTCGCCGGCCGCCTCCACCCGCACGGTGCCGATGCTCACCCGTGCCCTCGCTTCCCCGCCGAAGGTGCTGTACGAAGGCGCCGGGTCCGGCCGGCGCCGGGGCTCAGGCCCAGACGCCCCGGTCGGTCATGACCTCGCGCAACGTGTCGATGTGATCGGTCATGATGCCATCCACGCCCAGGTCCAGCAGCCGGTGCATCCGATCGGGTTCATTGACCGTCCATACGTGCACCTGCAGCCCGCGCGCGTGTGCGGTGCGCACGAAAGCGCGGTCGACGACCGGGATGCCCGACTGCGACTCGGGCACCTGCGCGGCCACCGCGGACCGGCGCACCGCGACCGGCAGACCCCAGGACCTGAGCCGCAGGTTCAGCACCCCGCGCGTACCGTACGACGTCGCCAGGCGCGGCCCCGCCAGCCGCTGCGCACGCACCACCCGCGCCTCCGAGAACGAGCCCACGCACACCCGGTCCCAGGCACCGGCCCGTTCCAGCAGCTCCAGCAGCGGCCGCAGCGCCGGCTCCGCCTTGACGTCGACGTTCCAGCGCACCTCGGGGAACAGCTCCAGCAGCTCGTCGAAGAGCGGCACCGGCTCGCTCCCCGCCACCCGCGCCTGCCGTACGGCCTGCCACGGCAGATCGGCGATCCGGCCCGCGCCGTCGGTCACCCGGTCCAGGGTCGCGTCGTGGAAGGCGACCAGGCGGCCGTCCGCCGTGGCGTGGACGTCGGTCTCGATGTACCGGTAGCCCGTGTCGACCGCGCGGCGGAACTGCGCCACGGTGTTCTCCAGACCGTCGGCGGCCCCGCCGCGGTGGGCGAAGGGGATGGGCCCCGGATGATCGAGGTACGGATGGCGGGGGAGGCCGGTGCGCGAGGTCACCGGGGCAGTATGGCCCCCGCCGGTGACCCGGTGGCAACGACCGTACTGCCGTCCGATGCCGTCGGGACGTCGAACCTCCGCAGGAACAGCTGGGCGAGCGGGCCGATCGACACCGCGTAGAGCAGGGTGCCGATGCCGAGGGTGCCGCCCAGGGCGAAGCCGGTGAGCACGACCGCCACTTCGACCACCGTGCGCATCAGACGGACCGAGCGGCCCGTGCGCCGGTGCAGACCGGTCATCAGGCCGTCGCGCGGGCCGGGACCGAACCGGGCGGAGATGTACAGGCCGGTCGCCACCCCGTTGAGCACGATCCCCGCGAGCAGCAGCGCGATCCGCCCGCCGAGCGCCCCCACCTCCGGCACCAGGGACAGGGTGCCGTCCAGGGCCAGGCCGACCACGAAGACATTGGACACCGTGCCGAGGCCCGGCCGCTGACGCAGGGGTATCCACAGCAGCAGCACCGCCGCACCCACCACGATCGACACCGTGCCGATCGTCAGACCGGTCAGCGCCGCCAGACCCTGGTGCAGGACGTTCCAGGGCTCCAGGCCCAGCCGCGCCTCGACGAGCAGCGCGGAACTGGCGCCGTAGAGCGCGAGACCGGCGTACAGCCGGCCCAGCCGACGCATCAGGCGGCGCGGGGCGGCGGACCCGCTTCGGACGGGCACCCTGAGCCGGGACGGCGGGCGGAGCGGGAACGGCCGGCGGAGCCGGAACGGCGGGCGGTGATGGGCCGGCAAGGGGTACCCCCGGTGGTGGATGTGGACCGACCCGTGACACTCTGTGGCCATGGAGTGAATGCCATCCATGGCCAATCCGGGGAAGGTGGACTGATCTGCATGGCGCAGTGGACCTCGGCGGTGGGGGCCGCGCAGCTCGCGCGGCTGCTCATGTCCCAGCAGGACCGTCCGGCCGGCTCCGGCAGCCGCCGCCCTCCCGCCTACCGCGCCCTCGCCGACGGCGTCCGGCTGCTGGTCCTGGAAGGCCGCGTGCCGGTGGCCGCCCGGCTGCCCGCCGAGCGTGAACTGGCCACCGCCCTGACCGTCAGCCGTACGACCGTCGCCGCCGCCTACGAGGTGCTGCGCGCCGACGGTTTCCTGGAGTCGCGGCGCGGCGCGGGCAGCTGGACGGCTGTCCCGGCGGGGAACCCGATCCCCGCGCGCGGCCTCGAACCGCTGCCTCCCGAGGCGCTCGGCTCGATGATCGACCTCGGCAGTGCGGCGCTCCCGGCGCCCGAGCCCTGGCTCACCCGCGCCGTCCAGGGGGCCCTGGAGGAGCTGCCTCCCTACGCGCACACCCACGGCGACTACCCGGCCGGCCTCCCGGCGCTGCGTTCCATGCTCGCCGAGCGCTACACCGCGCGCGGGATACCGACGATGCCCGAACAGATCATGGTGACGACCGGTGCGATGGGCGCCATGGACGCCATCTGTCATCTCTTCGGCGGACGCGGCGAACGCATCGCCGTCGAGTCGCCCTCCTACGCCAACATCCTCCAGCTGATGCGGGAGGCGGGCGCGCGTCTGGTGCCGGTCGCGATGGCCGACGGCCTCACCGGCTGGGACGTGGACCGCTGGCGGCAGGTGCTGCGCGACGCCGCGCCCCGTATCGCCTACGTCGTCGCCGACTTCCACAACCCCACCGGTGCCCTCGCCGACGACGACCAGCGGCGCCGGCTGGTGGACGCCGCCCGCTCCGCGGGCACCGTGCTCGTCGCCGACGAGACGATGACCGAGCTGTGGCTGGACGAGGGCGTCGAGATGCCGCGCCCGGTGTGCGGCTTCGACCCGGCCGGGTCCACCGTGATCACCGTGGGGTCGGCGAGCAAGGCGTTCTGGGCGGGCATGCGCATCGGCTGGGTGCGTGCCGCGCCCGACGTGATCCGCAGCCTGGTCGCCGCGCGCGCGTACGCCGACCTCGGGACGCCGGTGCTGGAGCAGCTGGCCGTGAACTGGCTGTTCACCACCGGCGGGTGGGAGAAGGCCGTCGACCTGCGGCGCGAGGAGGCGCGCGGCAACCGCGACGCGCTGGTCACGGCGGTCCGGCGCGAGCTGCCCGCCTGGGAGTTCGAGGTGCCCTCGGGCGGCCTCGTCCTCTGGGCCCGGGCGGGCGGTCTCTCCGGCTCCCGGATCGCCGAGGCGGGGGAGCGGCTCGGGGTGCGGGTCCCGTCCGGACCCCGGTTCGGCGTCGACGGTGCGTTCGAGGGCTACGTACGGCTGCCGTTCACCGTCGCGGGAGCGGTGGCCGACGAGGCGGCGGCCCGCCTGGCCGCGGCCACCCGCCTGGTCGCGGCAGGCACCGGCGCGGCCACGGAGACACCCCGCACCTTCGCGGCATGACACCAGGCAACCCGCCGACCGGGGGCCTGAGGCTGTAGGTCTGTGGGCGGGGGTCTGGGGGCGGCAGCCCCCAGGGACGGGAACGGGAAGGGGCGGCGGGGGCGAAAACCCTCCCGGCCCCCGCCCGGCCCGTGCGTCACCCACCCTGGCAGCCCGCCACCCGCCCTGACCGCCCGCGATCCATCGGCCGGCCCGCCACCGCGGCGTGACGGCTGCCACCGCGGCATGACGGTCGTCACCGCGGCACCCGCCCCCGTGGCGTGACGGCCGCCTAGGGCCCCTCGGCCGCCATGGCCTCCACCGCCCCGACCGGCTCGGCGCGCAACGTCTTCTCGGGCCCGCGCCCTTCTCCCGGCTCCTTCTCCGGCTCCGCCCGGGGGGTGTCCGGTTTGCGGAGGTCCGGTCTGGTGTCCGCCGGTGTCGAGCGGGGCGGCAGCAGGGACAGCACCGCCTCACGCCCGGCGGCGTCGGCCGAGTCGTCGTACGGGTCCGGGGTCGCCGGTACCTGGAGGCGCAGGACGGGACCGCTCCCCAGCCGCGCGTAGCCGCGCCCCGGTGGCACATGGGCGGGCGGAGTCGTGTGCGGGGGAGCTCCGAGCACGGCCTCCAGCTGCGCGCCCGTCGCGGGGCCGAGCACGACACGCGCGCGGGTGTGCTGCCGTACGGCGTCGCTCAGCGTGTCCGCGCTGTCGAACTGCTCGGCCACCACCACCGTCACATTGGCCGCCCGCCCGTGTCTCAGGGGGACCTGGAGGAGGGCCTGGGGATCCTTGTGGTCGTCGGCGGCGGCGAGATGCGTGAAGAGGCTCGGCCGGTCCACGACGACCCACAGGGGCCGCTTCGTGTCGTCCGGCGGCGGGTCGCCCGCCTGCCTCGCCCGGTTGGCGGCGATCAGCCGGCGCTCCGTCTCGGTGGCCGCCCACTCCAGCCCGGTGAGCACCCCGGCGAGCCCGCTCTCCACCGCGAGGACGCCGTCCCGGCCGGTCAGACAGGCGTACTCGCCGGTGCCGCCGCCCTCGGCGATCAGCACGTCACCGTGCCGCAGCGCCTGCAGGACCACGGACCGCAGCAGCGTCGAGGTGCCGCTGCCCGGCTGGCCCACGACCAGCAGATGCGGCTCGGTGGAGCGGACGCCGGTGCGCCAGACGACCGGCGGCACATCGCGCTGCTCCGTCGCGTGGGTGAGGGGGAGCGTGCGCTGTACCCGGGACGGGTCGGTGAGGCCCAGGACCGTCTCGCCGGGCGCGGTGACGAAGGGCTGGGCGGTGATGTCGGTGGGAAGGGGGGCGAGGACGGCGACCGTGAGCTGGTTGGCCTCCTCGTCCCAGTCGAACCGGTACTCGCGCTCACGGCCCGCCTTCGCCGTGAGCAGATGCTCGACACGGACCCGTGCGTCGGGCTCCCCGTCCGGGAAGTAGGCCGGGTAGCGGATCACGAGGTGGGACACCCGGCCCCCGGTGTCGAACTCGTAGACGGGAAACGCGTTCCCCCACTCCCCGCCGTGCGCGTACAGCGGCGCCGGGTCATCGGCCGTGGAGAAGGAGGGGACCAGGGCCTCGTACAGCGAGCGGAGCCGTTCTGCCCGCGAGGCGTCGGCGCCGTCGGCCGCCGGGGTGCGGTCGCGTCCCAGCCATGCGGCCGCCGCCATCAGGGCGATGGCGGCGAGCGGCGGCCCGTACGGCACCAGGGCCACGGCCAGGACCAGCGAGGCGATCAGGAACAGCAGCGGCCCGCGCCTGTCCTTCGGGGTCGCCGCCCACCTGCGCCGCCCGGCCGAGGCCAGCCGGCGCAGACCACGTGTGAGGGTGATCAGCGGGTGGAGGACGTCGGTGGCACTGTCGGCCGCCGTCCGGGCCAGCTGCCGGCCGCGGGCGAACTGCGCGCCGCCGGTGCTCAGGATGCGGGGTAGTGGGCGCCGGGCCACTGCTGTCTCCTGGAGAGGTGGTAGGGACGGACGGGACGGGCGGTGTCAGAACCTGATGCCGCCGAGCAGGCTCGCCAGGCTCTCGCCGCCTGCCTTGATGCTGGGGGCGATGGCGGTGCTCGAGAGGTAGAAGCCGAACAGGGCCGACGTCACG
Source organism: Streptomyces sp. NPDC047000 (assembly GCF_040644295.1). Lineage (NCBI taxonomy): Bacteria > Bacillati > Actinomycetota > Actinomycetes > Kitasatosporales > Streptomycetaceae > Streptomyces > Streptomyces sp. NPDC047000. The sequence continues at coordinate 38,758 of NZ_JBEYWE010000025.1, read as the reverse complement.
GCGTGCGAGCCCTTGAGCCCGTCCTTGCGGAAGAAGAGGAAGACGACGACGCCGAACAGGATGACGCCTGAGATGGAGAGGATCATGGGGTTTCTCCTGGTGTCGAAGGGGACAGTCACCATGAGTACTTCCAGGATCACAGGATGTATCCATACGATAAAAGGTGCAAATGGAGGAATCGGGTCGGATTTCCCTCGTTCGGCGGAGCCCTGAGCGGCCGCTCTTCCCGGTGGCGCGACCCAGTACGCTGGCGATTCACGCGAAGTGGAGAGGCGGTCCCGTCGATGAGTGAAGGTCCCGGCCCCGAGGTCGTCGAGCTCGCGACCAAGATCTTCGGTCTGGCGCGGCAGGGGCGCACCGAGACACTCGTGGCGTACGTCGACGCGGGCGTACCGGCCGACCTCACCAACGACCGCGGCGACACGCTCGTGATGCTCGCCGCCTATCACGGCCACGCCGGCACGGTGCGTGCGCTGCTCGCCCGCGGCGCGGCACCGGACCGCATCAACGACCGGGGCCAGACCCCGCTCGCCGGGGCCGCCTTCAAGGACGAGCGGGAAGTGATCGAGGCGCTTCTGGAAAGCGGTGCCGATCCGGCCGCGGGCACCCCCTCGGCGGTCGACACCGCCCGGATGTTCGCCCGGACGGAACTTCTGGAATTGTTCGGTACACGCTGATCCCACCGTTCTGACCAGCGAGAACGCAAAAAACGGGGGAGGCGGTAAAGGGCCGCCGGAAATACGGTCGCGGCGGGAGAAACCCGCGAGTCATCATGACGTCGTGATTCACGGACGCGATGGCTGGGCAGGTGTTGCCGCACCACGCGGACCGTGATGCGGCCCGCATGGGCCACCGACGAGAGGCAGAGGAAGATGGTCTACAGCAAGCAAGAGACGGCGGGCGCCCCGACGTGTTGTCACGCGGCCAGGTAGTGCGTGGTCCCCGGTTGCGTCGACGCTTGATGTGAGGCTGTTTCCCATGTTCGATCCGGTCATAGCGCCCAGCGGCACGCTGCTCGGCCTGCTCCAGCGGGGCCGCGGCGACGGCACGCTGCACGCGCTCACCGCCCCGCGCGCGGAAGCGCTCGCGGCGCTGAACCACTGTGTGCTGAGCGATCCCCGTCACGACTGGCAGGTGGAGAACCGCTCGCTCTACTACGCCCGCCTCTACCTGGACCTGGGCGGCGGCCTCGACGCCGTCGAGGCCCACCTCTTCGACACCGAGGACGTGCTCGACACCGACGAGTCACGCACCGGCCTCGCCCTCGCCGTCCTCGGGCACCTGGCCTCGTACGGCAGGCGTGACGCGCTCGACCTGCTGCGCAGGTACGCCGCCACCGGCTCCAACTGGGCCTGGGCCCTGGACGAGCTCGCCCTCAGGGACGACGACGCCGGCCTGCGCGCCCTCGCCGCGCCCGTGCTGGCCCGCTTCCCGGCCGGCGCCGAGGGCGACGCCGAGCTGGCCGCCGTCGTCCGGGACGCCTTCGAGCCACGGCCCTGGCGGCTGTGGGCCGAGGACCCCCGCGAACCGATCGCCGCGCGGGTGCGTGCCGCACACGAGACCGGCTGCTTCGACCGCTGGCAGCGCCAGCTGCGACCCTCCGGCCCCCGGCCCGGATGGAGCGTGGCAGCCGTCCTCGAATGGGCCCAGCAGGGCGTCGAACGCGGCGCCGCGCTGCACGTCCCGGCCGCCCGCTGTCTCACCGCCGTGGCGGCCCCCGAGGACCGGCCCGAGATCCTGCGGGCCGCCCGGCACGGCAGCGAGGGCGCCCGCTGCACCGCGCTGCGCTATCTCGCCGACGCCGGCGACCCGGCCGCCCTGGAACTGGTCGAGGCCGCGGTGGCCGACGGCACGTCACCCGTGGTGGAGGCCGCCCTCGACGCGTTCGAACGCATGCGCGCCCTCGCCGCCGTCGACCGCGCCCGCGGCTGGGCCCGGCGGCCCGACGCACTCGGCGCCGCCGCCGGACGTGTGCTCGCCTGCCACGGCTCGGCCCAGGACAGCGACCTCGTCCTCGCGGCCCTGCGCGAGGCCGTACGGGGCGAGGGCCCCGACGCGCCGACCCTGTGGACCCTCGTCGACGGCGCGGGACGGCTCGGCATCGTCTGCGCCGCACCCGTCCTGCGCCATGTCTACCGCGAGACCGCCTCGTCCCGTCTGCGGGGCCGCGCCGCCCGCGCGCTGGCGGCCACCGACCCCTCCTTCGCCACCGGCTTCGCCGTCGAATGCCTGTGGGACTGCGAGGAGACCACCCGCGAACTCGCCGCCCGGCACGCCGAGACCGGCGACGCACGCGTCGTCGAACGACTGCGCCGCCTCGCCGCCGACCCGGCGGAGGAGGACGAGGTCCAGACCGCCGTACGCAGCCGCATCGGACCGCCGGACACGCCGGTGGGATGAGGGCGCGCGCCGGCGGCCACGGGCGCCGCACGAGGGGGGCACCCGTGAGGAGGACGTGCGGCATTCCGCCCGAAACGTGAACGAGGGGTGACCCGGGGCACAGGCGGGCGTGGACACCGGCTGACCTGCTCGGGTGCGCAGGCCAACGCTCATGGGACGTTCCTCGTACGGAAAGATCCACGTTGACGCGGCCACGTCCGGCACGGCGACAACACCGGTATGCGTGTCGTCATCGTGACCGAATCCTTTCCCCCCGACGTGAACGGCGTGGCCCACTGCGCGCTCCAGACCGCCCGACACCTCGTCGATCGCGGTCACGCCCCGCTCGTCGTCGCCCCGGCCGCCTCCGCCCGGCCCGGCGCCGTGCCGGAGCAGGGCGGCCCCCACCGCTCCGGGCCCGACGCCTCGGCGCCGTGCCCCGTGGTCCGTGTCCCCTCCCTCCCGCTCCCCGGTTACCCCCAGGTCCGCGTCGCCCTCCCCAGCCGGCGTGTCGCCGCGGCGCTCACCGAGCACCGCGCCGACCTCGTCCACCTGGCCAGCCCCTTCGTCCTCGGTGTCCGCGGCATGGCCAAGGCCACCCGGCTCGGCATCCCCGCCGTCGCCGTCTACCAGACCGACCTCGCCGGATACGCCCGCACCTACATGGGCGCCGGTGAGGCCGCCGCCTGGCGGCGCATCCGCTCCGTGCACGCCGCCGCCGACCGCACCCTCGCCCCGTCCACCGCGGCCCTCGGCGACCTGGAGGCCCACGGCGTCCCCCGGGTCGCCCTGTGGCCGCGCGGCGTGGACACCGTGCGGTTCCGCCCCGACAAGCGGGACGACGCGCTGCGCCGCGAACTCGCCCCGAACGGCGAACTCGTCGTCGGCTACGTCGGCCGGCTCGCCCCCGAGAAGCAGGTCGAACTGCTGGCGGGGGTCTGCGGCCTCGACGGCGTACGGGTCGTGGTGGTCGGCGACGGCCCCAGCCAGGCGCATCTCACCGAGGCCCTGCCCGGCGCGGTCTTCCTCGGCCGCCGCACCGGCGAGGAACTCGGCCGGATCTTCGCCTCCCTCGACGTCTTCGTGCACACCGGCCCCTTCGAGACCTTCTGCCAGACCGTGCAGGAGGCCATGGCCAGCGGCGTGCCCGTCGTCGCCCCGGCCGCGGGCGGCCCCCTCGACCTCGTCGACCACGGGCGCACCGGATTCCTCGTCCCGCCGCGCGACGCGGCCGCCGTACGGGACGCCGTGCGGGCCCTGGCCGCCGACCCCGCCCTGCGGCACTCCTTCGGCGCCGCCGCGCGCACCACCGTCGAGGGCCGCACCTGGGCGGCCGTCGGCGACCAGCTCATCGCGCACTACGAGGACGTCCTCAGCGCCCGCAGGACGGTGGTGGCGGCATGACCGGCACCGGAACCGAAGGGCTGCGCATCGTCCGGCTCGCCAACTTCGTCGCCCCCTCCTCCGGCGGACTGCGCACCGCGCTGCGCGAACTGGGCAAGGGCTTCCGGGCGGCGGGCCACAGACCCGTGCTCGTCGTGCCCGGCGAGCACCGCACCGACCAGGAGACCGAACAGGGCCGGGTGATCACCCTCCCCGGCCCGCTGCTGCCCGGTACCGGCGGCTACCGGGTCCTCACCGACAAACGGCGTGTCGCCGCCCTGCTGGAGGAACTCGCCCCGGACCGTCTGGAGGTCTCCGACCGCACCACGCTGCGCTGGACCGGCCGCTGGGCCCGGCGCGCCCGGGTCCCCGCGGTCATGGTGTCCCACGAGAGTGCCGACGGTGTCCTGCGCACCTGGGGCCTGTCCGAGAACCTGTCCCGGCGCACCGCGGACGCCCTCAACACCCGGACGGCCCACACGTACGCGCGGGTCGTGTGCACCACCGAGTTCGCCGCCCGGGAGTTCGTGCGCATCGGCGCCCGCAACGTCGTCCGCGCCCCGCTCGGCGTCGACCTCGTCCAGCGCCACCCGGCGCTGCGCGACACCGGGCTCCGCGCCCGGTACGCGGGGGAGGACGAGGTCCTGCTGGTGATGTGCTCGCGGCTGTCGGTGGAGAAACGGCCCGGCACCGCCCTCGAAGCCCTGGAGGCGCTGCGGCGCCGCGGGCGGCGGGCGGTGCTCGTGATCGCGGGCGACGGTCCGCTCCGGGCCCGGCTGGAGCAGCGGGCGCGGGAGCGCGGGCTGCCGGTGACCTTCCTCGGGCATGTCGCCGACCGGGGGCTGCTCGGCGCGCTCCAGGCGTCCGCCGACGTGTGCCTGGCACCGGGGCCCGCCGAGACGTTCGGACTGGCCGCCCTGGAGGCCATGGCGTGCGGCACGCCGGTGGTGGCCAGCGCGTCGTCCGCCCTGTCGGAGGTCATCGGCGCGGCGGGCGCCACGGCCGCCGACCACGGAGCCGCGTTCGCCGATGCCGTCGAAGGGCTCCTGGAGCGTGCCGGACACGAGCGGCGCGAGGCGGCACGCGCGCGGGCGGAGTGCTTCGGGTGGGACACGGCCGTGGACGCCTTCCTGGCGGCGCACGACGCGGCGGTGCCGGTGCGGGGGACCCGGACGCCGGCCGCGGCTCCGGAGCCTGCCCCGGGCCCGGGTGCCACGTCGTCCGCCGGATCCGTGCCGTCCGTGCCGTCCGTGCCGGAGGGAACGGCATGAGACCACTCCGCTTCGTGGCCCTCGGTGACTCCCTGACCGAGGGCATGGGCGATCCGGTCGGCGGCGGGTGGCGCGGCTGGGCCGCACTGCTCGCCCACGGGCTCTCCGAGGTGCCCGTGGCGTTCACCAACCTCGCGGTCAGCGGCGCCCAGACCCGCGACGTGCTCGAACGGCAGACCCCGGCCGCGCTGGAGATCCGGCCCGATCTGGTGTCCGTGGTGATCGGCGTCAACGACACGCTGCGCCGTACCTTCGACATCCACGCCGTGGCGGCACGTCTCGACGAGGTGTGCGCGGCGTTCACCGCCCGTGGCGCCGTCCTGCTCACCGCCTGTCTGCCCGACCCCGGCACGATGCTCGGGCTGCCCGGCGTGCTCGCCCGCCCGCTCGCGCGACGGCAGCGGGCCGTCAACACGGTGGTGCACGCGCTCTCCGAGCGCTACGGCGCCGTCCATCTGCACGCCGACGGGGACGACTGGACCCGAGACCGCGCGATGTGGAGCGCTGACCGGCTGCACCCCAGCGAGCGCGGACACCGGCAGTTCGCCGTCCGGTTCCACGTACTGCTCGCCGAGACCGGGCTCGCCACCGGTCCCGCACCCTCGCCGGAGCCGGAGTTCCCCGCGCCCACCAGGTCGGCGAGTCTGCGGTGGCTGGCCACCGCGGGCACGGCCTGGGTGGCCCGGCGCTGCACCGACCTGCTTCCACAGCTCCTCAGGCTCGCCGCGGACGAGATGCGCCACCGGGCCAGGGGCACCGGTGCCCGGCTCGATCTCGGCGCGTCACACGCGGTGGCCGCGGCCCTGGCGGCGCTGCCCGTCCGGCACCGCCCGGACACCCGGGGTCCCGGCACGGCGCACGCGCCGGCCCCGCCGCACCGGACGGCGGCGCTGCCCGCTCCGGCCACGGCAGCCGCCCCCGGCAGGGCCGACGAGCCCGCGACCGCCGACGGGTCCGCGACCGTCGGTGGCTCTGCGACCGTCGGTGGCTCTGCGACAGTCGGCGTGTGCGCGACCGTCGGCGGGCCGAAAGCGCTGCACGAGTCCGAAGCGCCGGGCGGGCCGGACACGGCCGACGGAGCCGGGACACGCTACGAGCCGCGGACGACGTACGGGCCGGACCCGGTCCACGCCTCGGAGGCGGCGTAGGCACCCGGCGACCGCGTCGGCGCCCGGTCAGCGGCGGCCCCGGCCGCGGCCCGCGGCCACGAAACGGACCGGGGTACCCGGTGCCGCCTGGGCGGCCGCCGGGAGGTCGGCGCCGCGCACGACGGCGATCACCGGGTAGCCCCCGGTGGTCGGATGGTCGGCCAGGAAGACCACCGGGCGGCCGTCGGGCGGCACCTGGACCGCCCCCACGACCATTCCCTCGCTGGGCAGCTCACCGGTCACCGCCCGTTCCAGGACCGGGCCCTCGGTACGCAGACCGATGCGGTTGCTCGCGGCCGACACGCGGAAGGCGCGCGAGGTGAGGGCCCGTACGGCGGCCGGTGCGAACCAGTCGTCGCGCGGCCCCGGCGTGACCCCGAGCACCAGTTCGGCGGGCGGTCCGGGCTGCGGGGCGACGTCCACGCGCGCGTGGGGGCCTGCCGGACGCCCCAGGGGGAGCACCGCGCCGTCCGTGAGCGGTGCCGGGCCGAGACCCGACAGCAGATCCGTGGAGCGGCTGCCGAGCACCGGTTCGACGGCCACACCGCCCGACACGGCGACGTAGCTCCGCACCCCGCGCACCGCGGCCCCCACCTCGAGCACCGCCCCGGCCGGGACGAGGACCGGTGCTCCCCACGCCACCGGGCGGCCGTCCACCGCGACCGGGCACGGCGCTCCCGCGACCGCCGCCACGACGGCCGAACGCGGCCGTACGGCACAGCCGTCGAGCGTCGTCTCCAGGACGGCCGCCTCCGGCCGGTTGCCGACCAGCCGGTTGACGAGGGCCGCGGCGGGCGCGTCGAGCGCGCCGGACAGCGGCACGCCCAGATGCGCGTGGCCGGGCCGGCCCCGGTCCTGCACGGTGGTGAGCACCCCGGCGCGTACGACGGCGAGCGCGCGGTCCGTCATGTGCCCGCCGCCCGGACGAAGCGGACCCGGGTGCCCGGCGCGAGCAGCGCGGCCGGTGTGCGCGTGTGGTCCCACAGCACGGCCTCCGTCCTACCGATCAGCTGCCAGCCGCCCGGCGAGGAGCGCGGGTAGACGCCGGTGTACGGACCTGCCAGGGCCACCGCACCCGCGGGGACGGCCGTGCGCGGCGTGGCGCGGCGCGGGACGCCGTAGCGGGCGGGCAGCCCGGTCAGGTAGCCGAAGCCCGGTGCGAAGCCGCAGAACGCGACCCGGAACTCGGCGCCCGCGTGGATCCGGGCGACGTCCCGCTCGGACACGCCCCAGTGCGCGGCGACATCGGTGAGGTCGGGACCGTCGTAGCGGACCGGGATGTCGACCACGGTGCCGCCCGGCGGCGCGGCGGGCGGCACCTCCCAGCCGGTGAGTTCGGAGATCAGACGTTCAGGGTCGGCGGCGCCGTCTATCAGGACGGTGCGCGCCGCCGGGACGATCTCGCGCGCGGTGAGCAGGCCCCGGGCACGGCGGCGCAGCAGTTCCGCGTGCAGCGCGTGGGCCTCGTCGCCCGAGGCCACCTGGACGAGCAGGGCATCTTCCCCGACGGGCAGCACCCTCATGCGAACGCCTCCACCCGCACGCCCGACTCCTCCAGCGATCTCCGGACACGGTGCGCCAGTTGCACCGCTCCGGGCGTGTCGCCGTGCAGGCACAGCGAACGCGCGCGCACCTCGACGTGCTCGCCGGAGTGGGACGCGACCGTGCCCGAGCGGGCCAGTCGCAGCGACCGCTCGACCACGGCGTCCGGCTCGGACACCACGGCCCCGTCCCGGCCACGCGGCACCAGCGTGCCCGCCGCGGTGTAGGCGCGGTCCGCGAAGGCCTCCGTGACCGCCGGCAGCCCCGCCTTCCCGGCGAGTTCCAGGAAGCTGGAGCCCGGCAGGCCGAGGACGGGCAGCGTGGAACCGGCGAGGAGCACCCCGTCGACCACCGCCCCGGCCTGCTCCTCGTCGTGCACGACGCGGTGGTAGAGCGCGCCGTGCGGTTTCACGTACGCCACGCCCGCCCCCGCGGCACGGGCGAAGACCTCCAGGGCGCCGATCTGGTAGGCCACCTCGGCCGCCAGTTCGGCGGGCGGCACGTCCATGGCACGCCGCCCGAAGCCCGCCAGGTCGCGGTAGGAGACCTGGGCGCCGATCCGTACGCCGCGCGCGGCCGCGAGATCGCACACCCGCCGCATGGTGGCCGCGTCCCCGGCGTGGAAGCCGCAGGCCACGTTGGCGCTCGTGACGACGGACAGCAGCTGCTCGTCGTCGGTCAGCCGCCAGCGGCCGAAACCCTCACCCAGGTCGGCGTTGAGGTCGATCGAGGTCATGGATCTCCGTGTCTCCCACTTGTCGGTTCGTCGGACGGTGCCGCCCCGTGGGCCGCGGAGTGAGCCGCCCCGGGGCCGCGCCGGTGTGTCAGGCCACCCGGTACTGCTCGTCGCGGGCGTCGGTCAGGAACATCTGGCCCGGTGCGTGGGTGATGGCGAAGGGCGGGCGGGAGGCCATCACCGCGGCCTGCGGGGTCACTCCGCAGGCCCAGAACACCGGGATGTCGTCCGGTTCGGCCGTCACCGGTTCACCGAAGTCGGGCCGGGCGAGGTCGGCGATGCCGAGGCCGGCGGGATCCCCGCAGTGGACGGGACTGCCGTGCACCGCCGGGAGCAGGCTGCTCTCCCGGATCGCGGCCGCCAGATGCTCCGGCGGCACGGGGCGCATCGACACCACCATGGGACCGTGCAGCCGTCCGGCCGGACGGCACGGGCGGTCGGTCACGTACATCGGGACGTTGCGGCCCTGCTCGACGTGGCGGATCGGCACCCCGGCCCGGTCCAGCGCCCACTCGAAGGTGAAGCTGCAACCGATGAGGAACGACACCAGGTCGCTCCGCCAGTGCGCGCGCACGTCGGCCGGTTCGTCCACCAGCTCGCCGTCCCGCCACACCCGGTAGCGCGGCAGGTCGGTGCGCAGATCGGCGCCGTCGGCCAGGACGGTGGTCCACGACCCCGCGTCGGTCACGTCGAGGACGGGACACGGCTTGGGGTTCCGCTGGCAGAACAGCAGCATGTCGTACGCCCAGTCGGCGGGGACGGCGATCAGGTTGACCTGCGTGTGGCCCCCGGCCACCCCGGCCGTCGGGCCCGTCAGACCCTCGCGGAACCGCGCCCGCGCGGTTCTCGGGTGCCACGCGCGCGCGTGCTCGTCGACGAGGACCACGGGAGCGTCCTGCGCCAGGGCCGACGGGGTGCTGTGGGTCCGGCTCACCCGAGTTCCTTTCCGCGTGTCTCGGGCAGCCCCAGCAGTGCCAGCGCCGCGAGCCCGTAGCCGACCGCGCCGAAGACCAGCGCGCCGCCCACCCCCCAGCTGTCGGCGAGGAAGCCGACGGCCGTGGGGAAGACCGCGCCGACCGCGCGGCCGGTGTTGTACGTGAAGCCCTGTCCCGCACCGCGTACGGCCGTCGGGTACAGCTCACTGAGGTACGAGCCGAAGCCGCTGAAGATGGCCGACATACAGAAGCCGAGCGGGAAGCCGAGCACCAGCAGCAGCGTGTCGGCGCCGCTCGGGATGTGCGCGTACGCCACGGTGCAGACCGCCGAGAGCAGCGCGAACAGCCAGATGGTGCGGCGCCGCCCGAGCCGGTCGGTGAGGTGACCGCCGGTCAGATAGCCGAGGAAGGCGCCGGAGATGAGGAAGGTGAGATAGCCGCCGGTGCCGACGACCGACAGACCCCGCTCCGTCTTGAGATAGGTCGGCACCCAGGTCGCCAGCGTGTAGTAACCGCCCTGGACACCCGTCGACAGCAGGCCCGCGAAGACCGTCGTGCGCAGCAGGCCCGGGGCGTCGTCGGTGCCGGGCCGGAAGATCGCCGTGAACGAGCCCTTCCCGGGACGGTGTTCCCGGGCGGCGACCGCCAGCGGGGCGTCGTGCACCTGCCGCCGCAGCCAGAGCACCAGAAGGGCGGGCAGCGCGCCGGTCCAGAACATCACCCGCCAGGCGAAGTCCGCGCCGACGAGGGAGAAGACCAGCGTGTAGACGACCGCGGCGAGCGCCCAGCCCACGGCCCAGGAGCTCTGGACCGCACCGAGGGTGCGGCCCCGGTGCCGGGCGCTCGCGTACTCGGCGACCAGGATCGCGCCGACCGCCCACTCGCCGCCGAAACCGAGACCCTGGAGGGCGCGGAAGACCAGCAGCGTCCCGTAGTCCGGCGCGAAGCCGCAGGCCACGGTGAACACGGCGTACGTGCTCACCGTGATCATCAGGGCCCGGACCCGGCCGAGCCGGTCCGCGATCACCCCGGCCGCGGCCCCGCCGACGGCGGAGACCACCAGCGTGACGGTGGTGAACAGACCGGTCTGGCCGCTGTCCAGGCCGAAGTACGCGGCCAGCGCGACCATGCTCAGCGGCAGTGTGAAGTAGTCGTACGAGTCCAGGGCATAGCCGCCGAACGCGCCGGCGAAGGCGCGGCGACCGCGCGGACCGAGGGCGCGCAGCCAGCCGAACGCGCCGTCCCCGGCGGCGTGTCCGGCCGGGCCCGGCCGGGTGCGGGAGGGCAGCGCCTGCGGTGGAGGGGTCGAGCTCATGGGCACCTCGCAGTGGGAGGACGGAGTGTGCGGGGGTGAGCCGTGCCGTGCGGGTGGTGCGGGACGGGCGGTGCCGTGCGGATGGTGCGCGGGTGGTGTGCGGGGTCCGGATCTGCGGAGCGGGCTGCACGGAGGCGCCGTGCCGTTGGCGCGGAACGTGCGGGACATGCGGGTGCGGGCGGTGCCGTGCGGGCGGGGCGCCGTACGGAGCACCGTAGAGGATCGTTGAACGATCCTTCAATACCCGTGTTGTTTCGTCCTTGTGTCTGCGGTTCAATTCCGGGCATGGCAGAGCAGCTGACCGGACTGGCCGACGACCGCGCCCTCCTGGGCCGGACCAGCACCGCCGAACGGGTCTCGGACATCCTCAGAAGCCGTGTCGCCGAGGGCTATTTCCCGCCGGGCACCCGGCTGTCGGAGGACAGCATCGGCGGCGCGCTCGGCGTCTCCCGCAACACGCTCCGCGAGGCCTTCCGCCTGCTCACCCACGAACGCCTGCTCGTCCACGAGCTCAACAGGGGCGTGTTCGTGAGGGTCCTGACGGTGGAGGACGTCGAGGACATCTACCGCACCCGCAGCCTCGTGGAGTGCGCCGTCGTACGCGGTCTCGGCGAGCCCCCCTACGCGCTGGACGGCCTCGCCTCGGCGGTCACCGAAGGCCAGCTGGCGACCGTCGAGAGCGACTGGAAAGGACTCGGCACCGCCAACATCCACTTCCACCGGGAACTCGTCGCTCTCGCCGGCAGCACCCGCACCGACGAGCTGATGCGCAGCGTCTTCGCCGAGCTGCGTCTCGCCTTCCACCTCGTCGACGACCCCCGGCGGCTGCACGAGCCGTACCTGGTCCGCAACCGCCAGATCCTCCACGCCCTCGGCGCGGGCGACCGGGACGAGGCCGAAAAGCAGCTGTCGGTCTATCTCGCGGACTCCCGGCACCGGGTGGTCGAGGCGTACCGGCGGCGTGTGGGCGACGACGGGTAGCACGCCCGGAACCCGGCGGCGGCCGGACCGGACGGGGCGCCTCTGCGCCGTTTGGGCCGTTGTCAGACCGAGGACCTAGTCTGTCCACCGTGACTTCGCCTGCGACGACGGACCGTGTTCCGCCCCAGCCCGGTGCGGGGCCGCGCCCCGCACCGGGCCCGGCCGCCGACGAGGGACTGGCGCGGCGCCTGCGTGCGCTCGCCTGCACGGCCCCGCTCCACGACCTCGACGTCCGCAAGGCGAACCTCGCCGGCGAGTACTCGGTCTACGGCATGGCCGAGGTCGCCCTCGCGGCCATCGACCTCGTCACCCTGAACATGGACTTCGACACGGGCGCCGACCACGACCAGATAGTGGCCCGACTCATCCCGCGCATCGCCGCGCAGGCCCCGCGGCGGCCCGTCGCCGAGCACGAGCGCGTGGCGCGCTGGGTGCTGGAGAACCTCATCAACGTCGGCAGCGTCGACCGCGGCTTCCGCGCCGTGTACGGCACGTTCGCTCCGGACGGCACCTATGTACGGCGCGACTACGACTTCAAGCTGGTCGAGGAGGTCCCCGGACCGGGCGGCACCGTCTACCTCCGTACGACGGACGAGGCGGTCAACGTCCTCGTCGGCGCCCTCGACACCGACGTCACCAGCGCGCAGATCGCCGCCGAGGTCAAGCTGGAGGTGCTGATCAGCCGGGGCAGGCTCGCCGACGCCCAGCTGGCCGCGGAACAGGCCAGATACCGGACCGTGCAGTACTCCGAGACGCTGCGCCGCGCCCTGGACGCGACCCGGCGCAATGTGCGCGCCGTCGACTGGCTGAACGCCGTGCCGGACATGATCACCGAGGCTCTCGACCACGTCGCCGACCGCTACCGCCACGAGAACGCGATCCTCACCAACATCCGCAAGGCACGCGACGAGACCGAGGACCCCGAGCACAAGCGGCGCGCCGCCGAACTCGTCGACATCGTCAAGGACTGCATCCGGCGCCACACCCTGCTCCAGTCACGCCTGCTGGAGGCCGGCCCCCTGTTCCGCGCCGAGCAGGACCGGCAGGCCTTCGCGGCCCCGGCGGCCACCGCGGGCACCGACCTCTACGGGCAGCTGTTCGCGCCCGTCATGCCGCTGCCCCTGGAGCAGGCGGTCCGAGTCACCGACGCGTTCTTCGCCCGGGGCACGGGACTGCGCACACCGGTCTCCGTCCGGGTCGGCGACCTCGTCGACATCCTGCTGACGCCACCGCAGGAACGCGAGCACCTGGGCGCCGAGATGCCCGAGCCGGACCTCATCGCCACACCCGACGACAGCCGGTTCAGCGAGGAGCAGCTGGCCGCCGCCACCGGACTCCTGGACCTGCCGCCCGACGCCCCGCGCCGGCTGTCGGGGCTGCTCGCAGAGGCCCGCCGCCAGGACCCTGACCTGCCCTACCTGGTGGCACTCCTCACCGTCCACGCGGCCAGCCCCCCGGTGGGCACCGCCTACCGGCAGGGCGAGGGGAAACTGCTGTTCGCCGTGGACGACGGGACGGAACTCGACGACCCGGAGTTCGGCGGCGCCGACCTCATAGTGGGAACCGCCCTGCTGGACGCCGCCGGAATGACGGCGGACCGCACCGAAGCGGCATGAGGACCGACGAGCGACACCGTACCGAGGAGCACCCCACCGTGACCGAGCACGCCGACCGGACCGAGCCGGACGTCACCGTCGCGCCGGCGACGGCCGCCGTCACGCCCGCCGACGCGGCCGACGCGGCCCGGCTCGTCTCCTTCGGGCTCCAGCCCAGGCTGCAGCCCGCGCGCGACCAGGAGTACACCGAACTGCTGCGCCGCTACCGGGAGGACCCCCCGTTCGCGCGGCTCGCCGACGCGGTGGCCACCGGCCTCGGCCTCGTCGTGCTGGAGGTGTCCCCGCGCGCGGGCATGGCGGTCACCGCCGCGGAGGACTCGGTGTTCGCCGTCCGCATGGGCGACTACGCGCGCCGCACCTCCGCCGACGGCGGAGACCGCTTCCTGCACGGCCTCGCCCACCTCGCCGTCGCCGCCCTGGCCTTCCCGCGGCCCGAGGACCTGGCCGACGACGGCTACATCGGCCGGATCAGCGTCAACGGCGTCGACTCCTTCGTACGGCAGGCCTGCCGCCGGCTCGAGGAGCGGTCCGCCGAGCAGGGCGAGAACACCGACCCGGCCACCGGCGCACCCGGTCTCGAGGCGGCCTGGCGGGTGTGGGCCCGGCGCAGCGCGGCCGGCGCCACCAAGGACGCCCGCAGACTCGCCGGCTCCACGACCGGCATCGTCGGCAAGGCCGCCGCGTTCCTCACCGACTCCGGATTCCTGCAGCGCACCGGCGACGACCACGGCGGCACCTACCGCACCACCGCTCGCTACCAGCTCCAGGTCCGCGACATGGCGGGCGGCGCCGCCATGGCCGAACTGCTGGAGCTGGGCGTCGTCCCCGTCACCGACGGCACACCGACACTGCTGCCCGCCGAGGACACGGACGACCTCGACCTGGTGGCCGACGCCGGGCTCCCCTTCCACTCCTGAGGCCCGCACGGCCGCCCGGAAGCCCCGGCTCCCGGTACACCCCACCGTTCCGCACCCCCACGAAGCCTTACGACGAGAGTCCGCCATGTACGAGCTGTCCCGGGTCCGCCTCTACTCCATCGGACCCGCCGGCGCACGCTATGCCGACACCGTGCTCGACCTGCGCGGTGTCGGCCGCCCCGTGCCCGACCCCGCGCCCATCCAGGCGGAGTTCTTCGCGGAGGAGCCCGTCGGCCCACCGCGCCGCCCCGCGCCGGCCGGTGTGCTCTTCCTGGAGAACGGCGGCGGCAAGTCCGTCCTGCTCAAGCTGATCTTCTCCGTGATGCTGCCGGGCCACCGCAACACCCTCGGCGGTGCCAGCTCCGGCGTGCTGCGCAAGTTCCTGCTGGCCGACGACTGCGGGCACGTGGCCCTCGAATGGCAGCACACCCTCACCGGGGAGTGCGTCGTCGTGGGCAAGGCCAGCGAGTGGCGCGGCCGCCAGGTGTCCAACGACCCGCGCAAGTTCGCCGAGGCCTGGTACTCCTTCCGGCCCGGCCCGGGACTGAGCCTCGACAACCTGCCCGTCGCCGAGTCCACCGCCGTGCGGCCGCCCTCCGAGGGCCAGTCAGGCGCGCGGGGCCGCCGCCGCACCATGAAGGGTTTCCGGGACGCCCTCACCGAGGCGGGCAAGGCGTACCCGCACCTCGAGGTGCACTGGGAGGAGATCCACGACCGCTGGATCGAGCACCTCGGCGACCTCGGGCTCGACCCCGAACTCTTCCGCTACCAGAGGGAGATGAACGCCGACGAGGGCGAGGCCGCAGGCCTGTTCGCGGTCAAGAAGGACTCCGACTTCACCGACCTGCTGCTGCGTGCCGTCACCGACACCCGCGACACGGACGGCCTCGCCGACCTCGTCAGCGGCTTCGGCAGCAAACTCGGACGGCGTTCCGAACTCATCGCCGAACGCGACTTCACCGCCGGCTCGGCCGACCTCCTCGGGCGGATCGTCGACGCCGCAGAGGCCCGCTCCCGGGCGCGCGACATCCACACCGCGGCGGAACGGCGCACCCGCACCCTGGTCCGCCGCCTGTCCGCCCGCGCCGTACGGGAGCGGACGCGCGCCACCGACCTCGCCCAACGCGTCACCGCCGCCGCCTACGCCGTCACCCACTCCGAGGGCGCCCGCGAGCGCAGTGCGCTGATCGCCGCCGAACTCGCCTACCGGCACGCCTCCCTGGCACTCGCCGCCGCCGACAAGGCCGCCGCCGCCCAGAAACGCGAACTCGCCGACGCCCGCACCCTGCACTCCGCCTGGCAGGCCGCCGAGACCGTACTGCGCCACCGCGCCGCCGGCGACCGCGTCACCCGCGTCGCCACCGCCATCCAGGAGGCCGAACGGGACGCCGCCCCCGCGCTCGCCGCCCGTGCCCGGGCCGCCGCCGACCTCGTCCGCGCCCTGCACACCGCCGCGGAGAGCGCCGAGACCCTCGCCGACGAGGGCGAGGAACGCTCCGCCGCCCTCCAGGAGGCGGGCGAGGCCGCCCACCGGGACGCCACCGCCGCCGCCACCGAGGCCCAGCGCGCCCGCAGCGAGGCCGGCCACCTACGGCAGCGGCTCACCGAGGTCGAGCAGGAGACCGCCGAGGCCATCCGGGCGGGCTGGCTCGACGACACCGCACCGGACGCCGACCCCGCCCGCGCCGCCCTCGCCGCGAGCGACGCCGAGAAGACCGCCGTCGCCGCCTGGGACACCGCGCGCGAGGCTTCCCGCCGCGCCGCCGAACACGCCCGGGAGACCGCCTCCGCCGAATCCCGCGCCGAACTCACCGCCGCCCGCGCCGCCGACGCCGCGACCGCGGCCCGGCGGACCTACGACGCGGAACTCCGGCTCGCCGAGACCCTGGCGGCCGAGGAGCGGCTGGCCGAACTGCTCAGCCTCACCGACAGCCCCGCCCGTCCCGTGTCGCAGCCCCGCCACGAGACCGGCTCGGGACCCGTCGATCCGGCGCACGGCGCCGCGCTCACCCCGCAGGACCTCGACCGCTGCGCCGACGAACTGCGCGAACTCCTCGACGACGCCGTGTCCGCCGCCGAACGCCACCTGTTCGAACTGCGCACCGCAGCCGCCGACGACGCCCGCATCCTCGGCGCCCTCGGTGACGGCGGACTGCTGCCGCCCGGCCCCGACGTACTGGCCACCGTCGAACACCTCGGTGAACTCGGCATCCCCGCTCTGCCCGGCTGGCGCTACCTCGCCCAGGCCGTCGACCCCGCCGACCACGCGCGCGTGCTGGCCGCCCGCCCGGAACTCGTCGACGGTGTGATCATCACCGACCCCGGCTCCCACGCCCGCGCCCGCGTGGCCCTCGCCGACGCCGCCCTGCTGCCCCGCTCCGCCGTCGCCGTCGGCACCGCCGCCGCCCTCCTCGCCCCCACCCCGGCCGACGGCGCGAGCCCCACCGACGTGTTCCTCGTACCGCCCAACCCGGCCATGCACGACGAGCACGCCGCCGACGAGGAACGCCAGGCCCTGCGCAGCCGGGCCGCCGAACGGGACGAAGAGATCCGCACCCTCGCCGCCCGGCTCGGCAAGGACCGCGAACTCGCGGCCAGGCTCGCCTCCTGGCGCACCGGCTGTCCCGCCGGACGCCTCACCGAACTCGCCCGTACCGCCGACGGGGCCCGCGCCTTCTCCGAAGAGGCCGAAGCCGAACTCGCCGACGCCCGCACCGCCCGCGCGGAAGCCGAGGAGACCGCCGCCGAAGCGGCCCAGGCCCGCGACGAACGGCAGGAAGCCGCCCAGCAGGCCCGCCGCTCCGCCGACGCCCTCGCCGGACTCGCCTTCCGGCTGCGCGAGCGCTCCGCCTGGCAGGCCAGACTCCGCGAACTCGCCGACGAGGCGACCGAGTCGGAGGCACGCGCCGCGAGCTGTCTGGAACGCGCCCGCGCCGCGGACGAGGACCGCCGCGCCGTCCAGCGCGCCGCCGACGATGCCCGCCGCACCGCCCGCGCGCTGCGCGCCGAGCGCTCGGAGGTCGCCGGCGCCCCCGACGACGTACCGGCCACCGCCCCCGGCACCCCCAGGGCCACCCTGCCCGCCCTGCGCGAGGCCTACCGCGCAGCCTCCCAGCTGTACGAGAAGGTCGGCGTCGGCGCCGACCTGCGCGCCGAACAGGCCCGCGCCGAGAGCGACGAGAGTTCCGCCCGCGCCGAGCTCGACCGCCTCAGCAACAGGGTCCGCATCCGTGCGGAGCACCTCCTCGCATCACCCGCCGGGGCCGACGGCCCCTCCCGGCAGGCCGCCGCGGCCCGCGCCGAGGAACTCGTCCAGCTGCTCGAAACCCGTATGTCGACCGCGAGCGAACAGCTGGGCCGACTGCGCGGCGAGGCCGAGCGGCACGCCCCCGAGGACGGTGAGACACACACCGCACTGCCCGAGGAACTGCTCCCGCGCGACGCCGACCACGCCCAGGCCCTGCTGCGCACCGCCACCTCCGAACTCGCCTCCCGCACCGGGGCGCTGGCACAGGCCCGCGAGGCGCACGCGGAACTGCTCGCCACACACCGCGCTGCCGAGGACGCGGCAGGCGGCTTCGACGAGACCGCCGCGATGCTCCGGGACCTGCTGCGCGAACACACCGCCGACGACGAACAGGACGCTCCCGAGCCCTACCCCGGCAGCCTCGAAGAAGCCCGGCACTCGGCCGCCGAGGCCCGCCGCTCGCTGCGCGGCTGCGCCGCCGACCTCTCCACGGCCGACTCCGCGGTGCGCGAGGCGAGCGACGTCCTGGTCCGGCACGCCAACTCCACCCGCTACGAACAGGTCCGCACGCCTGCCCGCCAGCAGATCCGCGAACTCCCCGCGTCCGCGCTGCCCGAGCACGCCCGCAAGTGGGCCGACGCCTTCGCCCCCCGACTGCGCGTCCTCACGGACGAACTGGCCCAGCTGGAACGCAACCGCGACTCGATCGTCGACCGTCTCCGCGGGCTGGTCGAGTCCGCACTGGCCACCCTGCGCTCGGCCCAGCGGCTCTCCCGCCTTCCCGAAGGACTGGGGGAGTGGTCCGGACAGGAGTTCCTGCGCATCCGCTTCGAGGAACCCGACCAGGCCACACTCACCGAACGGCTCGGCGAGGTCATCGACGAGGCGACCCGGGCCGCGGTGAAGAAGAACGCCGACCTGCGCCGTGACGGCATGTCCCTGCTGCTGCGCGGGGTGGCCGCCGCGCTGCAGCCCAAGGGCGTCGCCGTCGAGATCCTCAAACCCGACGCCGTCCTGCGCGCCGAGCGCGTGCCCGTCGGACAGATGGGTGACGTCTTCTCCGGCGGCCAGCTGCTCACCGCCGCCATCGCCCTCTACTGCACGATGGCCGCGCTCCGCTCGAACGACCGGGGCCGCGAACGGCACCGGCACGCCGGCACGCTCTTCCTCGACAACCCCATCGGCCGCGCCAACGCCACCTACCTGCTGGAGCTCCAGCGGGCCGTGTCCGACGCGCTCGGTGTGCAACTCCTCTACACGACCGGCCTGTTCGACACCACCGCGCTGGCCGAGTTCCCGCTGGTCATCCGGCTGCGCAACGACGCCGACCTGCGCGCCGGCCTGAAGTACATCCGCGTGGAGGAACATCTGCGGCCAGGACTTCCCCAGCCCGCCCCGGCCGGGGAAGCGGTGCACAGCGAGATCACGGCGACCCGGATGTTCAAGCGGCCCGCACCGGCGAACGGCTGACCCGCACCGTCCGGCGGGCCATGCCGTCCGGCACCTCGCCGTCCGGCACCGCGTCCCCCGGTCCTACGGTTGGCGGCCGCTGCCGACGGGCCGGTCCCGGCCCCCCGACACTGCGGTGGCCTCCCGGACGCCGGACCTGCCGGGGCGGCTCCGACTGCCGCGCGACGACCTCGCAGGAGACCGTCAGGAGTGCGACAGCTGCCCCGCGCCCCGCCGGCTGCGTATGCGCTTCTCGGCACGCCCGGCCACCCGCGCCTGCCGCCGGGCCGCACGCCGCTCACGCCGCAGCGACCGCGCGGTGCTGCTGGGCTCCGACACCACCCCGTACCGCTGGTTCCACACCTGGCGCGTCACCCACACGTCCACCGCGGCCCAGGTGGCCACCACGGTGCTGGCAATGCTGCTGATCACCATCGGGAACGCGAGCCACGACTCCGCCATGGCGCTCAGGAAAGCGATCATCGCCTGGATCAGGGTCACCGAGATGACGAGCACGGCCCGCACCGCCGCCGTCCGCACCGGATCGGGCAGCCTGCGACGCCGCGCGGGCTCCTCGACCCACAACGGCCGGTAGCGTGACTGCTCCGGCCCCATGCCGTCCCGCGGGCTGCGCGACACCGCAGGAACGTCCTGCTCCCGGTCCTTGTCCCGCCGACCTCCCGTCGAGCGCGCCGCCGCACCGACCCCTGGCGCTTCGTGCCGCTCCGCTGTGCCCGTCACCGTGTCACTCCCCACCGCCGGCAGACCCGTCGCCCCGGCGCCCGAAGGCTCCGGCTCCCCATTCGCTGCCCTGCTTGCTCTGATGTACGCCACCCGGACGCGGAATGCGGCTCATGTGGCCGCTTCCGCCCCCATTTCCCGTAGAGAAGGACGATTGGCACCGTCGGATGATTCCCGTACGGGGAAAAAATCCGGCCAAGAGATCGAACGGCCCAGGCCGGACAGCGTGAGCGGTGCCGGCGGAAAACGGGCCGGAATCTGCCGCAATGATCTGACAACTCCTCATATACAGCAGGGGAGCGCGAGGTGGGGTGACCGGACCGGCCTTCGAGTTACGGCTGTGTCGGTAGTAGGCTCGCGCCGTTTGTTGACGCACATGTGTACCCCCAACGGGACGGGGGACGAGCTGGGGGAGGCCATGCGCTTTCGCGGGAAGTCGATCCGCCGGAAGATCGTGGCGCTGCTTCTCGTGCCGCTGGTGTCCCTCACCGCGATCTGGGCCTTCGCCACGGTGATCACCGGGCGGGAGGTCACCCAGCTCCTCGCCGTGTCCACCCGCACGGAGAAGATCGGCTACCCCGCCGAGGACGCCGTCCGCGCCCTCCAGCAGGAACGCCGCCAGACCCTCGTCTATCTGGCCGATCCCAGGGCGGCCGACGCCTCGACCGCGCTGCGCCGCACCCGGACCGCCACCGACGAGGCGATCGCCAGGACCCGCAAGAACGCCAAGGACCCCGACGTCCGCGACGGACTCCCCACCGAGGACGGCGAACAGCTCACCGCCGTCCTCGACGCCTTCGACGGCGTGGGCGCCCTGCGCCGCAGCATCGGTCAGGGCACCGTCACCCGCGCCCAGGCGTTCGACCTCTACAACCGTCTCGTCGACCCCTGTTACACCCTGCTGGCCTCCCTCGACGGCATCGACAACGTGGAGCTGGCCGAGCAGGCCCGTGCCCTCGTCAACATCACCCGCGCCCGCGAACTCCTCTCCCGCGAGGACGCCCTGCTCGGCTCCTCCCTGGTGGTCGGTACCCTCACCCGCGCCGAGACCCGCGAGCTGTCGGATCTGATCGCCCAGCGCACCCTGATGTACGACATCAGCCTCCCGCTGCTGCCTGCCGCAGAACGCGAGCGCTACGAGCGCTTCTGGAAGAACGCGACGACCGCGCCCCTGCGGGCCGCCGAACAGGAGTCCGTCGCCACCGGATCCGGCATGCCCGAGGACGTCACCGCCAAGGGCTGGGACGACGCCGCAGGCACCGCACTCTCCGACCTGCGCGCCCTCGACGACCAGGTGGGCGACCGCTACCAGGCCCGCGTCCACCCCGTCGCCGTGGGCTACATCGTCGAGGCCGCCGTCGCGGGCGTACTCGGTCTCGTGGCGCTGCTCGTGTCGATCGTCCTGTCGGTGCGTGTCGGCCGCGCCCTCATCCGCGACCTGCGGCAGCTGCGCGTGGACGCCCACGAGGCGTCCGGCGTCCGGCTCCCCGGCGTGATGCGCCGCCTGTCCGCGGGCCAACTGGTCGACGTGGAGACCGAGGTCCCCCGTTTCGAGTACGACAAGAACGAGATCGGCGAGGTCGGCCAGGCACTCAACACCCTGCAGCGCGCCGCCGTGGAGGCCGCCGTCAAACAGGCCGAACTCCGCGCCGGTGTCTCCGAGGTGTTCGTCAACCTCGCCCGCCGCAGCCAGGTACTGCTGCACAAACAGCTCACCCTGCTCGACACCATGGAACGCAGGACCGAGGACACCGACGAACTCGCCGACCTGTTCCGCCTCGACCACCTGACCACCCGCATGCGCCGACACGCCGAGGGCCTGGTCATCCTCTCCGGCGCCGCACCCTCCCGGCAGTGGCGCAAGCCCGTCCAGCTCATGGACGTGGTGCGCGCGGCCGTCGCCGAGGTCGAGGACTACGAGCGCATCGAGGTGCGCAGGCTGCCGCGTGTCGCCGTCTCCGGACCGGCCGTCGCCGACCTCACCCATCTCGTGGCCGAACTCCTGGAGAACGCCACCGTCTTCTCCCCGCCCCATACCGCCGTCCAGGTCCTGGGCGAACGCGTCGCCAACGGGTTCACTCTGGAGATCCATGACCGGGGCCTCGGTATGGCGGCGGAGTCCCTGCTCGACGCCAATCTCCGGCTCGCCGAGACACCCGAGTTCGAACTTTCCGACACCGACCGGCTCGGCCTGTTCGTGGTCAGCCGGCTCGCACAGCGCCAGAACGTCCGCGTCTCCCTGCAGCCCTCCCCGTACGGCGGCACCACCGCCGTGGTGTTCCTTCCCGACGCGCTGCTCACGGACGACGTCTCCGACACCAACGGCATCGGCTTCCGCCTCGATCGCACCGGGCCCGCCAAGGAGACCCGACGGAGCGACGGCCGCCATGCCCTGTCCCGTACACCCACGCAGCTTCCCGGGGTTCCCGCGGCACTGCTGGACGGTCCCGTCGAGCTGGAGGCCCCCGTCGGTCCGGACCGCCTCGGCGGCTTCCCGGACGCACTCGGCGACGAGGACGGTGAGCACAGCCGACCGTTCCGCTCGCGCCGCTCCTTCGCGCGCACGGACGACGAGGTCACCCTCCGCGCCGTCGAGCAGCACGCGCCGACCGACGACGGCGCGGACGAGGAGGCCCCCGGCGGCCATGCCGCGGCGCCCCTGCCGCTGCCCCGGCGCCGCACGCCCAAGCTGGTCAGCTCGCACGGGCGGCCCGTGGGCGAGCCGCACTCCCGGCACACCGAACCCACCGGTCGCCCCACGAGCGGCGGCACCCGGAAGCCCGAACCCGACCCGGCTCCCGGCACGCTGCCCCAGCGCCGCGCCACCGTACCGGACCGCCGCCCCGGCGGACCGGACAGAGCCCCGGCCGACGGCACCACCGGCCCGTCCCAGGCTCCCGCGCTGCCCCGGCGTACCCGGCAGAGAGCCACCGCGACCGACGGTCCGGGCGGAACCCGGACCCCCGCCACCGCACCGGCGGAGACCGGCTCGGCACCCCTGCCGAAGCGGGTACGCCAGGCCAACCTGGCCCCGCAGCTGATACAGGACAGCAGACGGCGCGCCGAGAACCCGGCAGAACCCGTCGAGCGGGACGCCGACGAAGTACGCCGGCGGATGGCCTCGCTCCAGCGTGGCTGGCAGCGCGGCCGCGAGGAGAACGCCGTGGGCGACGACGCCCAAGGCGGCACAGCACAAGGAACGACAAAGGGGGACGGTCGATGACCGCACCGAAGGCGACCGGCCACACCGCGGAAGAAGGCGGCCTCAACTGGCTCCTCGACGACCTGGTGGATCGCGTCGCCAGCATCCGCAAGGCCATCGTGCTCTCCGGCGACGGCCTTGCCACCGGAGTGTCCAAGGACCTGACCAGAGAGGACAGCGAGCACCTCGCCGCCGTCGCCTCCGGATTCCACAGCCTCGCCAGAGGCGTCGGGCGCCATTTCGAGGCCGGTGAGGTGCGGCAGACGGTCGTGGAGCTCGACGAGGCCTTCCTGTTCGTGACCTCCGCCGGTGACGGCAGCTGCCTCGCCGTCTTCTCCGACGCCGACTCGGACGTCGGCCAGGTCGCCTACGAGATGACACTGCTGGTCAAGCGGGTCGGCGTACATCTGGGTGCCGCCCCGCGCACCGATCTGCCCTCGGGCGGGTAGTGGGAAGGCATGAGCGCAGACGGTCAGGGAAGAAGCCACTGGTTCGACGACGAGGCCGGACCGGTGGTCCGTCCGTACGCCATGACGCGGGGCCGCACCAGTCACGCGGCCCAGCACCGCCTCGACCTGATCGCGGTGGTCGTCGCGGAGCCGGACACCGACGACCCAGGCGCGGACCCCACGCTGTCCCCGGAGCATGTGGACATCGTGGATCTCTGCCGCGACACCCCGCAGACGGTCGCCGAGCTCTCCGCGGAACTCGACCTGCCCGTCGGCGTGGTCCGGGTGCTCGTCGGAGACCTCGTGGACGGTGAACTCGTCCATGTGAACCGACCGGTACCCCCGGCCGAGCTCCCCGACGCGGGTATCCTGCGCGACGTGATCAATGGCCTCCGGGCCCTGTGAGCGGCACGGATGCGGAGCGGGAACGTGACAGGCTGGCAGTTCTGGGTCGACCGAGGCGGCACCTTCACGGACATCGTCGCGCGACGCCCCGACGGCCGCCTGCTCACGCACAAACTGCTCTCCGACAACCCCGCCCGCTACACCGACGCGGCCGTCGCGGGCGTCCGTGATCTCCTGGACGGCTCGACGGACCCCGTCGAAGCCGTCCGCATGGGCACGACCGTCGCCACCAACGCCCTTCTGGAACGCAAGGGCGAACGCACCCTCCTCGTCATCACCCGCGGTTTCCGTGACGCGCTGCGCATCGCCTACCAGAACCGCCCCCGCATCTTCGCCCGCCGCATCGACCTGCCCGGCCCGCTGTACGAACGCGTCGTCGAGGTCGACGAGCGGATCACCGCGGACGGCACGGTCCTCACCGCCCCCGACCTCGACGCCCTCACGGGCCCCCTGCAGGAGGCCTACGACGCGGGGATCCGGGCCGTCGCCGTCGTCTGCATGCACAGCCACCTCCACCCCGCCCACGAACGCGCCGTGGGGAAGCTCGCCACCCGCACCGGCTTCTCCCAGATCTCGCTGTCCAGCGAGGTCAGCCCCCTGATGAAACTCGTCCCGCGCGGGGACACCGCCGTCGTCGACGCCTACCTCTCGCCCGTGCTGCGCCGCTACGTCCAGCACATCGCCGACGAACTCCGAGGCGTACGGCTGATGTTCATGCAGTCCAACGGCGGCCTGGCCGAAGCCGGCCAGTTCCGCGGCAAGGACGCCGTGCTGTCCGGGCCGGCCGGCGGCATCGTCGGCATGGCCCGCATGTCCCAGCTCGCCGGCTTCGACCGCGTCATCGGCTTCGACATGGGCGGCACCTCCACCGACGTCTCCCACTTCGCGGGCGAGTACGAACGCGTCTTCACCACACAGATCGCGGGCGTCCGGCTGCGCGCGCCCATGCTGGACATCCACACGGTCGCGGCCGGCGGCGGCTCCGTCCTTCACTTCGACGGCTCCCGCTACCGGGTGGGCCCCGACTCCGCGGGCGCCGACCCGGGACCCGTCTGCTACCGCGGCGGCGGTCCCCTCGCCGTCACCGACGCCAACGTCATGCTCGGGCGGATCCAGCCCGCCCACTTTCCCCGGGTGTTCGGCCCCGACGGTGACCAGCCCCTCGACGACGCGCTGGTCCGGGACCGCTTCACCGTTCTCGCGCGCGAGATCCGCGAGACGACCGGCGACGACCGCACTCCCGAGCAGGTCGCCGAGGGCTACCTCCAGATCGCCGTGGCCAACATCGCCAACGCGGTCAAACGCATCTCCGTCCAGAAGGGCCATGACGTCACCCGCTACGCGCTCACCACCTTCGGGGGCGCGGGCGGTCAGCACGCGTGCATGGTCGCCGACTCGCTCGGCATCCGCACCGTCCTCGTGCCGCCCATGGCGGGCGTCCTGTCCGCGCTCGGCATCGGCCTCGCCGACACCACCGCCATGCGGGAACAGTCCGTCGAGACCCCGCTGGAAGCCGCCGCCATGCCCGCCGTCCTCGGCACGGCCGACGCTCTCGAGGCCGCCGCCCGCGCCGAACTCCTCGCCGAGGACGTGCCCGAGGAGCGCGTCACGGTCACCCGGCGCGCCCAACTGCGCTACGACGGCACCGACACCACCCTCACCGTCGAACTCGCCGAGCCCGGGACGATGCGCCGGGCCTTCGAAGAACGTCATCGTGCCACCTACTCCTTCACCCTCGATCGTCCGGTCGTCATCGAAGCGCTTTCCGTGGAAGCCACCGGCGTCACCCGGCCTCCTGATCTCTCCTCTCTCACCGCCCGAGCGGGACAGCCCGCCCCACCGTCCACCGTCCGCCTCCACACCGGCGGCACCTGGCGCGACGTACCCCTTCACCGCCGCGCGGACCTGCCGCCCGGCCAGGCCGTCACCGGCCCCGCGATCATCACCGAGTCCGGCGCCACGACCGTGGTCGACGACGGCTGGCGGGCCGCGACGACCCACGGCGGGCATCTGGTCATGGAACGCGTGACGGTCACGCAGAGTTCCGGACCGGTCACGGAATCCGATCCGGTCCTCCTCGAGGTCTTCAACAACCTCTTCATGTCCATCGCCGAACAGATGGGCGCCCGCCTGGAAGCCACGGCCCAGTCCGTCAACATCAAGGAACGCCTGGACTTCTCCTGCGCCCTGTTCGACCCGGACGGGAACCTGGTGGCCAACGCCCCTCACATCCCCGTCCACCTGGGCTCGATGGGCACCAGCGTCAAAGAGGTCATCCGGCGGCGTGCCGACTCCATGCGCCCTGGGGACACGTACGCCGTGAACGACCCTTACCACGGAGGCACGCACCTCCCGGACGTCACCGTCATCACCCCCGTCTTCGGCACACAGGGTGACCGGATCCTCTTCTACGTCGCCTCCCGCGGCCACCACGCGGAGATCGGCGGCATCAGCCCCGGATCCATGCCCGCCGACAGCCGCACCATCGACGAGGAGGGTGTCCTCTTCGACAACTGGCTGCTCGCCGAGGACGGCCGCTTCCGCGAGGAGGAGACGCTGCGTCTGCTCACCGACGCGCCCCACCCCTCACGCAGCCCGCGGACCAACCTCGCCGACCTGCGTGCCCAGATCGCCGCCAACCAGAAGGGTGTCGACGAGGTCGGCCGCATGATCGAGGACTTCGGCCTCGACGTCGTCCAGGCCTACATGAAACACGTCCAGGACAACGCCGAGGAGGCCGTACGACGGGTCGTCGACGCCCTCGACGACGGCGAGTACGCCTACGAGACGGACTCCGGCGCCATCATCCGGGTGAGCGTGCGCGTGGACCGTGAGAAGCGCTCGGCCACCATCGACTTCACCGGCACCTCGGCCCAGCTGCCGACCAACTTCAACGCGCCCTTCGCCGTGGTCAACGCGGCCGTCCTGTACGTCTTCCGTACCCTGGTCGCCGACGACATCCCCCTCAACGACGGCTGTCTGCGCCCTCTGGAGATCATCGTGCCGCACGGCTCGATGCTGGCACCGCAGCCCCCGGCCGCCGTGGTCGCGGGAAACGTCGAGACCTCCCAGGCGATCACCGGTGCCCTCTACGGAGCGCTCGGCATCCAGGCCGAGGGGTCCGGGACCATGAACAACGTGACCTTCGGCAACGAACGGCACCAGTACTACGAGACGATCGCCTCCGGTTCGGGAGCGGGCGACGGCTTTCCCGGCGCGAGTGTCGTACAGACCCATATGACCAACTCCCGCCTCACCGACCCGGAAGTCCTGGAATGGCGCCTGCCGGTGCTGCTCGACGAGTTCACGGTCCGCACGGACAGCGGCGGGGCCGGACGCTGGCGCGGCGGCGACGGAGCGGTACGCCGCATCCGCTTCCGGGAGCCGATGACCGTCTCCACGCTCTCCCAGCACCGCCGGGTCCCGCCCTACGGCATGGCGGGCGGCGCGCCCGGAGCTCTGGGCGCCAACCGGGTGGAACACACCGACGGCACGGTCCGGGAACTCGCCGGCAGTGACTCGGCACACGTCGGCCCCGGCGACACACTCGTCATCGAGACCCCAGGCGGCGGAGGCTACGGCCCGCCCCCGACCGACCCCCATCAAGCAGGAGAAGAAACCGATGATCTTCGGCCGTTCTGAGCGCGGCAAGCCCCCGGTCGAGCCCGTCACGCTCAAGATCCTCGTGGCAGGCGGTTTCGGAGTGGGCAAGACCACCCTCGTCGGCGCGGTCAGCGAGATCAGGCCGCTGCGCACCGAGGAACTGCTCACCGAGGCGGGACGCCCGTTCGACGACCTCCGAGGCGTGGAGCGCAAGCACACCACCACCGTGGCCATGGACTTCGGCCGCATCACCCTCCGCGAGGACCTCGTCCTGTACCTCTTCGGCACGCCCGGGCAGCAGCGGTTCTGGTTCATGTGGGACGAACTGACCGAGGGCGCCCTCGGGGCCGTCGTGCTCGCCGACACCCGCCGTCTGGAGGACTGCTTCGCAGCGGTCGACTACTTCGAACGCCGTTCCATCCCGTTCGTCGTCGGCGTCAACTGCTTCGAGGGCGCGGCCCGCTACCCTGCCGAGGACGTGCGCCAGGCTCTCGACCTCGATCCGGGTGTGCCGCTGACGCTGTGCGACGCCCGCGACCGCGAGTCGGTCAAGGAGACCCTTGTCGAGGTCGTCCAGCACGCCATGGCCTATGGCGCCGACCGCCGCCAGAGCGTCACCACCTGACGTCCTGCGGCGCGGCCGGGGTCACCGCACCGCTATGACGGACGACCCATGCCCGAACAGACCCTGGTTCGCGGTGATCCCCACCCGCGCGCCGTCGACCTGGCGGTCGCCCGACTCCTGCCGCAGCTGCCAGGTCAGCTCGCAGACCTGCGCTATCGCCTGGGCGGGCACCGCCTCCCCGAACGAGGCCAGCCCTCCGCTCGCGTTGACGGGTGTGCGGCCGCCGAGAGCCGTGGCGCCCGAGCGCAGGAGCTTCGCGGCCTCACCCTCGCCGCACAGCCCCAGATCCTCGTACCACTGCAGTTCCAGCGCGGTGGACAGGTCGTACACCTCGGCCAGCGAGAGTTCCTCCGGTCCGATGCCGGCCTCCTCGTACGCCGCCCTGGCGATCGAGGTGCGGAACGTCCCGTCCCGGAGCCCCACCGATGCCGCCGAGTCCGTGGCGATGTCCGGCAGGTCCAGCACCGTGACCGGGAACTGCGGGGTCACGGTGGACACCGCGCGGATCCGGACCGGCCGCCGCACGCCGTGCCGCCGGGCGAACTCCATGCTCGCCAGCACCAGGGCGGCGCCCCCGTCCGAGGTCGCGCAGATGTCCAGCAGCCGCAGCGGATCGGCGACCACCGGGGAGGCGGCGACCTCCTCGGCGTCCACCCGCTTGCGGTAGCGCGCGTACGGATTGCGCGCCCCCATCGCCGAGTTCTTCACCTTGACCAGGGCGAAGTCTTCCGGCGTGTCCCCGTGGAGAGCCATCCGCCGCCGGGCGTACAGCCCGAAATACGCCGGGTTCGTCGCGCCCAGCAGCCGGAAGCGCAGCCAGTCGGGGTCGTCGGGACGGTCCCCTCCGGCGGGACGGAAGAAGCCCTTGGGCGCGGCGTCCGCTCCCACCACGAGCACCACGTCCGCCAGCCCCGCCAGGATCTGCGCCCGTGCCGTGCCGATGGCCTGCGCGCCCGACGCGCACGCCGCGTACACGCTGGCGACCCGGGCCCCCTGCCACCCCAGGGCCTTCGCGAACGTCGCACCCGCCACATGCCCGGGGTACCCGCCGCGCACCGTGTCCGCGCCCACGATCGAGCCGACGTCCCGCCAGCGCACGCCGGCATCGGCGAGAGCCGCGCGGGCCGCCGACGCGCCGTACTCGGCGAAGCCGCGCCCCCACTTGCCCCACGGGTGCATCCCCGCTCCGAGCACCGCCACGTCGTCCGTCATCCCGTCACCCCCGTGGGCCGCCAGTTCCATGTCGTCCAGACCGTCTCGCCGTCCTCGCAGAGGACGCCGGGGACGGCCTCCACCTCCATGCCCACCGCCAGATCGGAGACGGTGACACCGGGAGCAGCCTGTCCCAGCACCACCATGCGCTCGGCCTCCAGCTCCACCGCGATCAACGGGTACGGCTCCCACCGAAGTTCCGGATCGCTCACATAGGGTGACGGCGGCCGGTACCGCGCGTCGGTGTAGGACCAGACGCGGCCCGTGCGGGAGAGCGCGGTCTCCTCCAGCTCGCCTCCCGGGCAGTCCGGATTGCGGCAGTGCACGTCCTCGCGGGGGAAGAAGACCGAGGCGCACGCCGCACAGCGGGTGCCCAGCAGCCGGAAGCCGGCACCTTCCCCGGTGAACCAGCCGGCCACGGCCGGCGTACGGGTACGCGACAACGTTCCTCCACAACAAATAATCTGATGATGTGTCAGAAAGTGTGCCACGGGCGATCGCGATTGGGCAGGGTGCCGGGCGAACCGCCGGCATCCGCACGGCGTCGTGACAACGGAAGGGTGATCTGAACCCAAGAAGGTGACTCCGGTCACCCCTGCGAACAATTCCAGCCACCCGCAAGCGAGGCTCCATGTGTCGGAACACCCGCCCCACAGGGCGGCCCTCCCGTGCCGCCCAGCCGGTTGATCATGGTTTCGGGCCACCCCTCAAGACTCCGCACCCGTGATCGGATACAGTCCGCGACGTGTCCGAAATTCAGCGCTCCACCGTCAACTCCGCGCCCGGCTCACACTGTTCGAGCTGCGGATCGCCCTACGGAACGGGCGTCTCCGGCTGGCCACGCGCCTGCCCCGCCTGCGGCACCGTGGCCTACCGCAACCCGCTGCCGGTCGCGGTCGCCCTGCAGCCCGTGTACGACACCAGGGGCACCGCCCTGGTCGTCATCACCCGGACCATCGCCCCCGCGCGCGGAGGCATCGCACTGCCCGGCGGCTACATCGACGACCGTGAGGACTGGCGACACGCCGTCGTCCGCGAACTCAGGGAGGAGACGGGCATCGACATGCCGGGCCACGACGTACGCCTCGCCGACGCGATGAGCTCGCCGGACGGCCACCTGCTGCTCTTCGGACTGCTCCCCGAGCGCCCCGCCGCCGGGCTGCCCCAGTCCGCCGCCACGGACGAGACAGAAGGCTGGCACCTGTTGCGCAGGCCCGCGGAACTCGCCTTCCCGCTGCACACCCTCGTCGTGCGGGCCTGGTTCGCCGGCCGCTACGTGTGAGCCGGGGGCGCGCCCAGCCCCCGCACCCGCACCGGATACGGCGGCTCGGCCGGGTGCTGCTCCCGCTCCAGCGTGACCACCACCCGGTGCCCCTGCCAGCGGGCGACGTAACGCTCGGCCTCGGGCTCCTCCCCTCCCTCACCCGTGTCCGGCACGACCAGCCCGCCTCCGGTGCGCCCCCGGACGGGCGCCCAGACCTCCAGTTCCAGCCCGCCGTCACGGCCCCGCACCGGTATGACGGAACCCGCGCGCGCGAGCACCGGGACCCGCGCCGGCGGCGCCTCCAGGACGACCTGACCCGGTCCCTCGTACACCCGCTCGGACACCGTGTCGTACCACCGGCCCGGCGGCAGCCGCACCGTGCGCCGCTCGGTGCCCGGAGCGAGCACAGGCGCCACCAGCAGACAGTCGCCCAGCAGGAACGCGTCCTCACAGTCCCGCAGCGCGCGGTCCTCGGGCGCCCCCCACCACAGCGGCCGCACGTACGGCGCCCCGGTACGCCGCGCGAGATGCGCCAGCGTCATGAAGTACGGCAGCAGCCGGCGCCGCTCGACGAGCGCCGCGCGCGCGTGGGCGAGCACCTCCGGGCCGAACTCCCACGGCTCCCGGCGCCCCGCACGCGGATTCGAGTGAGTGCGGAACAGCGGCAGCCACGCACCGAGCTGGAACCACCGCAGATACAGCTCCGGCGACGGACTGCCGTCGAAGCCCCCGACGTCCGGACCCGAGTACGGCACCCCGCACAGTCCCAGACCCAGCACCAGCGACAGCGACGCCCGCAGCCCCGGCCAGCCGGTCGCCACATCACCGGACCAGGCGCCCGCGTAGCGCTGCATCCCGGCCCAGCCGGACCGTGAGAACAGGAACGGCCTCTCCCCGGGCGCCGCCTCACGCAGCCCCTCGTAGGCGGCCCTGGCCATGCACAGCGCGTAGACGTTGTGCGCGTCCCGGTGGTCGCCGCCGGCACCGTCCAGCGCGTGCCGGGCCGAACGCGGCAGCGTCGACTCGCCGAACGCCGCGAACGCCGTCGGCTCGTTCATGTCGTGCCAGAACCCGGCGAACCCCTGCTCCACCCGTTCCGAGTAGAGCCTGCCCCACCACGCACGCGCGCGGGCGTCCGTGAAGTCGGGGAAGACCGACTCCCCGGCCCGCACCACGCCCCGTACGAGTCGGCCCGACGCGTCCCGCACGAAGACGTCGGCATCGGTCCCGCTGTCGTACACGGCGTTGCCGGGTGCCGCCTTCACCGCCGGGCCGACGACCGACACCAGCCGGATCCCCTCACGGCGCAACTCGTCGGCGAGTACCGGCAGCTTCGGGAAGCGCTCCCGGTCGACGGTGAACACCTGGTGCTCGTCGTGGTGACCGATGTCCAGATGGACTGCGTCGAGCGGCAGCCCGTGCTCCCGGTACCCGGCGACGATCCGCCGCACCTCCTGCTCGCCCCCGAGACCCCACCCCGCGTGATGGTGGCCCAGCGCCCACGCCGGAGGCAGAGCCGGCGCGCCGGTGAGCGAGGCCCAGGCGAGCAGCACGCGCGCGGGGGTGCCCACGACCACCCAGCAGCGCAGCGGACCGCCGTCCATCCTCAGCTCGCTCGCCCCTGCCCGGTCGTGCCCCGAACCGGCGCCCTCCTGGCCCTCGCGCAGCGTCAGCGTCCCGTCCCGGGACGTGTCGTGGAACACCAGATGCGTCGCGGCGTCGGCCACCACCAACTGCACAGGCATGGTGATGTACAGCGGATCCTCCCCGGGGCCGAAGGGACGCCTCGGATCCGTGTTCCACAACCGGTAGCTGCCGTCGCGCAGCCGCGGTCCCGACGCCCGGCCGCCGAGACCGAAGAAGCGCGCGTCGGCCGCGACCTCCGAACGCTGCATCCAGCGCGCGTCGCCCCCGCCCACCGGCTCCCACCAGCGCGGTGGAAGATCACGCCGCAGAACCACTCCGCCGGGCGTGGCTATCTCGACCGCACCGAGCCGGGAGACGGTCACCGTCACCCGCTCCGCCACCACCCGCCAGCCGCCGTCCTTGTCCGGTTCCAGCACCGCCCGCGGATCCGGCTCAGGGCAGCGACCCGCGAGCGCGTACGACGGCTCGGGCTCCGCCCCGTCCCAGCCCCAGAACACGGCCCCGTTCACGGCCACCAGGATGCGCAGCTCAGAGCGGGCGAAGCGGAGGACCCCGCCCCCGGGACCGGGCACCGCCTCACGGACCGGCCCCGGTACCCGGGCACGCTCGGCACCCCGCGGCGGCAGCCCGGCCGCGTCGGTCCGCCTCCTGCGCCACGCGGCCCGTACGGCGCGCAACCCCAGAGCCGCCCCCGCCGAACCAACCGTCCTCACCGATCGCACCAGGTCATGACCGTCCATGTTGATCACCCTGCCACCGATCGGCCCGCGCGTGTCCGTCGTTCAACTGCCGTTCACCCGCACTGTGAGTCATATTCATGATGCGCGACAGGGGCCCTGCGGACGGCGCTCTGGTGCCAGAGTCGATCACATGGCATCGTCCCTGTCACCGTGTCACGCGTAGAGCCGGGAGCCGCGCCATGCCGACCGTGAACCCCCAACCGCTGTGGGAACCCGATCCGCAACGGATCGCACAGGCACGGATCACCGGTTTCCAGGCGTGGGCCGCCGAGCACCACGGTGCCCCCGCCCGGGGCGGTTACGAGGCGCTGCACCGCTGGTCCGTCGCCGAACTGGACACCTTCTGGAAGGCCGTCGCGGAGTACTTCGACGTACGGTTCTCGACGCCCTGCGCACGCGTGCTGGGCGACCGCCGGATGCCCGGCGCCGAATGGTTTCCCGGCGCGACCCTGAACTACGCCGAGCACGCCCTGCGCGCCGCTCGCACCCGGACGGACGAACCCGCCCTGCTGTACGTCGACGAGAGTCACGAGCCGCGGCCCGTGACCTGGGCCGAACTGACCCGTCAGGTCGGCTCCCTGGCCGCCGGGCTCCGGGCCCTCGGCGTACGTCCGGGCGACCGCGTCAGCGGCTACGTCCCGAATGTCCCGCAGGCCGTCGTGGCGCTCCTCGCCACGGCCGCCGTGGGCGGCGTCTGGACCTCCTGCGCTCCCGACTTCGGCGCCCGCAGCGTCCTGGACCGCTTCCAGCAGGTCGAACCCGTGGTCCTGTTCACCGTCGACGGCTACCGCTACGGCGGCAAGGAACACGACCGCCGCGACACCGTCGCGCAGCTGCGCCGGGAACTGCCCACCCTGCGCGCCGTCGTCCACATCCCCCTCCTGGGCACCGAGGCACCCGAGGGCGCTCTGGACTGGTCCGTGCTGACCGCCGCCGACGTGGCACCCGTCTTCGAACCCGTTCCGTTCGGCCACCCTCTGTGGGTCCTCTACTCCTCCGGTACGACCGGCCTTCCCAAGGCCATCGTGCAGTCGCAGGGCGGCATCCTCCTCGAACATCTCAAGCAGCTCGGCCTGCACTGCGACCTCGGCCCCGGGGACCGCTTCTTCTGGTACACCTCGACCGGCTGGATGATGTGGAACTTCCTCGTCTCCGGCCTGCTGACGGGCACCACGGTCGTCCTCTACGACGGCAGCCCCGGGTACCCGGAGATCGGCGCCCAGTGGAAGGTGGCGGAACGCACCGGCGCCACCCTCTTCGGAACGTCGGCCGCGTACGTCATGGCCTGCCGCAAGGCGGGTGTGCACCCTTCCCGCGACTTCGACCTCTCCCGGGTGCGGTGCGTCGCCACGACGGGCTCGCCCCTGCCGCCCGACGGATTCCGCTGGCTGCACGACGAGGTCCGCGGTGATCTGTGGATCGCCTCTGTCAGCGGCGGTACCGACGTGTGCTCCTGCTTCGCCGGTGGGGTGCCGACGCTCCCTGTCCACATCGGCGAGCTCCAGGCACCCGGCCTGGGCACCGACCTGCAGTCCTGGGACCCGGAGGGCCGGCCGCTCGTCGACGAGGTCGGGGAACTCGTGGTCACCGCTCCCATGCCGTCCATGCCGATCTACTTCTGGAACGATCCCGACGGCAGCCGCTACCACGACAGCTACTTCGACACCTATCCCGGAGTCTGGCGCCACGGCGACTGGATCACGGTCACCTCCCGCGGCTCCGTCGTCATCCACGGCCGGTCCGACTCCACCCTCAACCGCCAGGGCGTCCGCATGGGGTCCGCCGACATCTACGAGGCGGTGGAACGGCTCCCCGAGATCAGGGAGTCCCTCGTCATCGGGCTCGAACAGCCTGACGGCGGTTACTGGATGCCCCTGTTCGTGCACCTCGCCCCCGGAGCGGTCCTCGACGAGGCACTCCTGGGCCGCATCAGGCAGACCATCCGCGAACAGCTTTCCCCCCGTCACGTACCGGACGAAATCATCGAAGTGCCCGGTATCCCGCACACCCTGACGGGGAAACGCATCGAAGTCCCGGTCAAGCGCCTGCTCCAGGGCACGGCGCTCGAGAAGGCATGCAACCCCGGGTCCATCGACGACATCGGCCTGCTGCGCTTCTACGAGGAGCTGGCCCGCAAACGCGCCTGACCGTCCTCGGGGAAGGGTCTGACCTGCGGGAACGCCTCGATACGAGCAGGGGCGGACAGCATTGTCAGTGCGGCTGGTTACTGTGAGTGAGCATTGATCGACCGCGCACAGGGGGAACACATGGCCCACACCGAGCACGAGCACTCGCGACATGTCCTGCGCCGTGAGCTCGCCGGCACCATCGGCGTGCTCACCGACGAGCACGACTTCCGAGCCATGAGGCACTACCGCAGCTTCGTCTTCGACGACCACGTCACCTATCTCAAACAGCTGGAAGGCCTTCTCAAGGCCCGAGCCGCGCAAGGCAGTCACACCTCACTCACGCTGTTCGACCCGGAGGAGTACGCCGCGTTCTGCGCCGAGTCCGGCCTGGACCCGGACGTCCCGGCCAGCCGCAGCCGCTTCACGGCCGAGGCCGCCACCACCGGTCCCACCGTCCCCTACGACGGCAGGCCCCTCGCCGAACTCGTGCCGGACCTGGTCGACCAGTCCATCCGTCAGGCCACCTGGCAGCACGCGAGCATCCTGCTGACCCGCCTCGGGCCATGTGCCGGCTGCGGCGAGGACATCGGCCACGCTGCGTTCAGGCACGCCTCGCAGCTCCTCGTCAGGGTCCTCGACACCGCCCGCTCCGGCCACCGGCATCTGGTGTGCAGCGTCTCGGGCACACCCGAGACGCTGGTCTCGGTGCTCCACGCCGGCACGGACGCGGACGGCACCACCGAGCTCGACGAGACGGAAGCCCTGGAATTCACCACCGTGCTGGCCCTGGGCATCGCCACCGACAAGCCCGGCGGCCTCGTCATGCGCGTCAGCACGCCCGGGACCTCCGACCTCGTCTACGGCTGGCGCCTGCGCGACGGCGGTCTGGAGCCCCTGACCGCGGGCGAGGTCTTCGACGCCTACTGCACCGACGGTGACTCCGGAGACCTCATCGCTCCCGAGTCCGGCGTCGACTACTGCGTGCCTCCCGACCTCCGGGAGGAGGACCAGCCGCCCGGGCACGTCCACTGACGCGCCGGGGGCGCCCCACCTGATGGTGGGGCGCCCCCGGCGCGGTGAACAGCGGGAACCGGTCGGCGCGGGGCTGACCGGCTCTGCCCGCTATTCGCCGGACAGCACCGACTGGGCCGCCTGACGTGCCTCGGACGCGCTGTCCGCGGCACGAGCGGCAGCCGCGGCCCGCTCGCACTGCGCCAGCGTGTGCTGGGCGAGCGCGGCGCGGACGTAGGGAAGCGACGCGGCACCCATGGACAGGGAGGTGACACCCAGACCGGTCAGCACACAGGCCAGCAGCGGGTCGGACGCGGCCTCACCGCAGACACCACAGCTCTTGCCCTCGGCCTTCGCCGCCTCGGCGGACAGCGCCACGAGGTCGAGCAGCGCGGGCTGCCACGGGTCCTGCAGCCGGGCCACCGCGCCCACCTGGCGGTCGGCGGCGAAGGTGTACTGCGCGAGGTCGTTGGTGCCCAGCGACAGGAACTCGACCTCCTGCAGGATGGAACGAGCCCGCAGCGCCGCCGACGGGATCTCCACCATCGCACCGAACTTCGCCCGGAGCCCGGCCTCGCGGCATGCGTCGGCGAATGCCTTGGCGTCGGCACGGTCCGCGACCATCGGGGCCATGACCTCGAGGTACACGGGCAGGCCCTCGGCCGCCTTGGCGAGCGCGGTCAGCTGGGTGCGCAGCACCTCGGGGTGGTCGAGCAGCGTCCGCAGACCGCGCACGCCCATCGCCGGGTTCGGCTCGTCCGCGGGGGTCAGGAAGTCCAGCGGCTTGTCCGCGCCCGCGTCGAGCACGCGGACCACCACCCGGCCCTCGGGGAAGGCCTCGATCACCTTGCGGTAGGCCTCGACCTGCTTCGCCTCGGACGGCGCGTTCTTGCTGTCGTCGAGGAAGAGGAACTCGGTCCGGAACAGACCGACACCTTCGGCACCGGCCTCGACCGCGGCCGCCACGTCGGCGGGACCGCCGATGTTGGCCAGCAGCGGGACCTTGTGACCGTCGGCGGTGGCGCCCGGGCCCGACGACGCGGCGAGCGCGGCCTTGCGTTCGGCCGCGGCGGCCTCCAGCTCGGCCTTCTTCTCCTCGGTGGGGTCCACGAAGATGTCGCCGGTGCTGCCGTCCACGGCGATCACCGTACCTTCGGCGAGCTCACCGGCACCCGGGAGCGCGACCACGGCGGGCACACCGAGCGCCCGCGCCAGGATGGCGCTGTGGCTGGTGGGGCCGCCTTCCTCAGTGACGAAACCGAGGACGAGCGTCGGGTCGAGCAGCGCGGTGTCGGCCGGTGCGAGATCCCGCGCGACCAGGACGTACGGCTCGTCGCTGTCCGGCACACCGGGCATCGGCACACCCAGCAGTCGCGCGACGATACGGTTCCGCACGTCGTCGAGGTCGGCGACACGGCCGGCGAGATACTCGCCGGCACTCGCCAGCAGGTCCCGGTACGCGGCGAACGCGTCGTACACCGCCCGTTCGGCCGTGCTCCCGACGGCGATGCGCCGGTCCACGTCCGCGATCAGCTCGGGGTCCTGGGCCATCATGGCCTGTGCCTCGAGCACCGCCTGGGCCTCACCGCCGGCCAGGTTGCCCCGGGCCGTCAGGTCGGCTGCCACCGCTTCCACGGCCTGGCGGGCGCGGCCCTGCTCGTGCTCCGCCTCCTCCGCCGGGATCTGCTTGGCAGGCGGCTCCAGCACCGCCGTTCCCATGTGCCGAACCTCGCCGATCGCCACACCGTGGCTCACACCGACGCCTCGCAGCGTTGTGTCCATCTCACCTGTCTCCGATTGAGTGCGGCGGGTCCCGCCGCCGCGGTGGTTCTTCTACGGGCCGTCGATGGGACGGCGTTGGCCTGTGAGCCAGATTCAGCAGGAAAGGTCGGCAGACTGCGGTCACTGCCAGGTGAAGAGAGAGTCGCCGGCCTTCACGTCGCCCTCCTCGCGGACGCCGCCGAGCGAGTCGGCGGTGGCCTCGAGTGCGACGACCGGGCAGACCGGGGACTTGCCGGCGGCCTCTACAGCGGCCGGGTTCCAGCGCACCACACTCTGTCCACGCGTCACGGTGTCGCCCTTGCTCACCAGCAGTTCGAAGCCCTCGCCATTCAGCTGCACGGTGTCGATGCCGAGGTGGGTGAGCACACCATGACCCTCGGAGTCGACGACTACGAAGGCGTGCGGGTGAAGGGAGACGATGATGCCGTCCACGGGCGCGACGGCCTCGGACGGTTCGCGTACCGGGTCGATCGCGGTGCCCGGGCCGACCATGGCGCCGGAGAACACGGGATCCGGTACGCCGGCCAGTCCGACGGCGCGGCCGGCGAGCGGGGACGTCACGGTGGTCATGGGAAGCCTCCCAGGGTGGAGTTGAACAGGGGCCATCACTAGTCCCGGACGGCGCGCTGTGCATGCAGCGTAAGTCATACGAGGTACGCCTTCCGCACGAGCGACCGATCCGTGGTCTAGACCACGAGCGTAATCGATTTGCACCGAGTCTCTCGCCACGTGTACAGTCGTACCTCCGCTTGGGGGTGACAGCACGATCGAGTGCACTCATCCCGGCGGCATCCAACTTGTCAGATCCTAATCTCCGGATCTCTTCTGCGTGTCTGCGGAAGGGTGGTCGGAGGGCCGGAAAATCACTGATAGAGTCGGAAACACCGAAGGGAAGCCCGGAGGAAAGCCCGAGAGGGTGAGTACAAAGGAAGCCTCCGTTCCTTGAGAACTCAACAGCGTGCCAAAAATCAACGCCAGATATGTTGATACCCCGTCTCCGGCCGTTCGGCCGGGGCGAGGTTCCTTTGA
>NZ_JBEYWE010000024.1:112130-123113 GCF_040644295.1 Streptomyces sp. NPDC047000 | reverse complement strand
ATCCAGTACGAGGACTTCCGGCCGGCACTCCCCCAAGCTCTTCGAGCAGGGGGGACCCCCAGAGAGCACGCACCGGACGCCGCTCCTTCACGGGCGAACGTTGCCTGCCGCGGCACTAGCACCGCGGCAGGCAACGCCTCCGGCGCCGGCTCACGCTCCCGGCCGGAGGCGGAACGCCGGGGACGCGGTCCGGACACGCCCCCGGACGGACGATTCGGCCGGTCTGCGGGCATCCGAGCCTACTGTCCGGAATATGAAGAGATGTCGCCTCACATATCTGGCCTGCACCGCGGCCCTCCTCGCGGTGGGCGTCGGTGCCGCACCGCCGGTCTCCGGCAGCGCCTTCCGTCCCGTGCACGTCGTCCACCCCGGCGAGTCGATCCAGGACGCGGTGGACGCCGCCGCGCCCGGTGACGTCGTCCTCGTCACCGCCGGCACCTACGTGGAGAGCGTGACGGTGCGCACGCCCCGGCTGACCCTGCGCGGCATGGGACCGCTCACGGTCATCAAACCCGCCCTCAAGATCGCGTCCTCGCCCAAGCCCGGAGCCTCCGACGCACCCACCGGCAGCTGCGGGGCGACGGGCAACGGGATCTGCGTCCTGGGCACCAAGGACGCCGCTCTCGACGGCGTCACCGTCGAGTCCCTCACCGTCAGCGGCTTCGCCAGGGCCGGGGTGTACGCCTCGGCCACCGACCGCCTCACCGTCCGCCGGGTGACCGCCGCGGGCAACGGGGTGTGGGGCATCGCCCAGGAGGGCTCGACACGCAGCGAGCTCCGGGAGAACACCGCCCAGGACAACGGCGACGCGGGCATCTTCCTCGCCAACAGCGTGGCCCAGGAACAGGGCGCCCTCGACGCCCGGGGCACGGTCGTCCGGCACAACCGGCTGACCGGCAACCGCATCGGCGTCACCGTCCGCCGACTGCGCGCCCTCACCGTCGCGCGCAACTACGCCACCGGCAACTGCGCCGGCATGTTCGTCGTCGGCGACGAGAACACACCGCGGACCGGAGACGTGACCGTCAGCGAGAACCGCGTCGTCCGCAACAACAAGTCCTGCCCCAAGACCGCGCGCCTCGACGCCATCCAGGGCTCCGGCATCGTCCTGACCGGCGTCGAAGGCACCCGGGTGAGCGGCAACAGGGTCGCGGAGAACATCGGCTCCTCATCGCTGTCCGGCGGCATCGTCCTGTTCAAGAGCTTCGTCGGCGCCCCCAACGACAACAACCGGATCACCGGCAACCTGCTCGACGCCAACTCCCCGGCCGACCTCGTCGACACCGACACCGACACCGGCACCGACCGGGGCAACGTCTACGAGAACAACCTCTGCCGCACCTCCCTGCCCGCCGGGCGCTGCTGACCCGCGCCCGCACCGCCGTAGTCAGCACAGCCGTAGTCCGCACCGTCACCCGACCAGGAAGGAAGCGGTACATGACCACCACCGGGACGACCGCCGCACCCCCGCCCCCCATGCGGCTGAGGGAGCTCGCGTTCGGGGCGGCCTGCGCCGCCGCCCTGCGCGCGGCCGCCCGCCTCGGTGTCGCCGACGCACTCGGCGACACCCCCATGCCCGTCGAGGACCTCGCCGCCGCCGTGAAGACCGAACCCCGCCCGCTGCGACGGCTGCTGCGGGCCCTGTCCTGCTACGACGTCTTCGCCGAGCGCCCCGACGGAACCTTCGCGCACACCGGCATGTCCCGGCTGCTGCGCGAGGACGACCCGCACAGCCTGCGCGCCATCTGCCTGTGGTGCACCGAGCCGTGGACCTGGGACGCCTGGCCGAGGCTCGACGAGGCCGTACGCACCGGCCGCAATGTCGTCGAGGACCTCTACGGCAAGGAGTTCTTCACCTACCTCAACGAGGACGCCCCCGAATCGGCCGACGTCTTCAACCGCGCCATGACCACCTCCAGCGAGCAGTCCGCACGGGACGTGGCCGCCCTGCTGGACCTGTCGGGGGCCGCCTCCGTCGCCGACATCGCCGGTGGCCAGGGCCATGTGGTGGCGTGCCTGCTCGACAAGTACCCCGCCCTGCGCGGCACCCTGCTCGACCTGCCCCGCGTCGTCGAGAACGCCGTGCCCCGGCTGCGTCCCGGCGGCGACCTCGCCGACCGCGCCGCCATCGTGCCCGGCGACGTCCGCGCCGCCGTACCGGTGAAGGCGGACGTCTACGTCATCAAGAACATCCTCGAGTGGGACGACGACAGCACCGCCCGGCTGCTGGCCAACGTCACCGCGACGGGCGGCCCCGGAACCCGGGTCGTCGTCATCGAGAACCTCGTCGACGACACCCCGTCGATGCGGTTCAGCACCGCGATGGACCTGATGCTGCTGCTCAACGTCGGCGGCGCCAAGCACACCACCGCGAGCATGACCGCCCGGCTGACCGAGGCGGGCCTGGTCGTCGACGACGTCAGCCCCGTCAACGCCTATCTGCACGCCTTCGACTGCCACGTACCGGCCTGACCGGACCGGACAGACCGTCACGGCGCCGGGGCGGCCCCCGCATACGACCGGCCGCCGGGCCCACGCACCTGCGTGGACCCGGCGACCGGCCGGCGCAGCGGTCGGTTCAGCCGGAGGGCTCCCGCTCCCAGCGGTAGAAGCACTGCGCCATGGCGTCCTTCGGTGAACGCCAGGTCGCCGGGTCGTACGCCGAGACGTACGCCGACAGCTGCTCGCTGATGTCCCGGAACTCGGGGTGCCCGGCGAGCCGCGCGATGGCGGGCGAGGGATCCCGCTCCGCCTCCAGGAGATGCAGGTACACGTCGCCGAACTGGAAGAGGCTGCGCCCCGACACCCCGATGAGGTGCGGGAGTTCACCCCGGTCCGACTCCGCGAACACCTTCGCGATGTCCGGCGCGGAGCCCGGTGCCATCCGGGCGACGATCAGGGACTGGTGCATCGTGCCGTTCCTCCGTCCGGTCAGCCGCTCATGGTCGGCACGGGCCGCTCACCGGCGGCCTGTTCGACACGGTCCCGGATCAGGGCCATCTGCACCTTGGAGTTCCGGTTGATGTTGCCGGTCATCCACTCGTCGTCGACCGGGGCGTCCGGTTTCATCGCGAAGTCCTGCGTCCAGACCATCCGGGTCCCGCCGGGCACCTCCTCGTACTGCCAGTGGATGTCCATGTGCTCGAACGGACCCGTCTCGACGCGGCGGGCCCGGACACTGAGCGTGTCCCGGTCGGTCTCCCGCTCCGACACCCAGCTCCACACCGTGCCGTTCTCGTCCGGGTGCATGGTCAGCCGGAACGTCGTCCGGTCGCCCTCCCGGGAGAGGATCTCGGCACTGGCGTACTCGCTGAACAGGTCCGGCCAGTTCGCCACGTCGTTGGTCATGTCCCACACCAGGCCGAGCGGCGCGGCGATGGTGATCTCGTTCTGCGTGTGCCCGGCCATGTCACGCCCCCGCCAGCAGCGCGCTGTTGACCAGGTCGAGGAACTGGGCGGGCGTCTTGCACCGCTCCGCGTCCGGCGGCATCGGGGTGCCGTGACGGTTCTCCAGCTCGCCCACCACACCGAGCAGGCCGAGCGAGTCGATGCCGATGGCGTCGAAGCCGGCGTCGGCCTGCCTGCGCAGCTCGTCCGGGGGCACGGTGACCCCCGCGGCCTTCTTCATCAGCTCGGACAGTTCTTCCACGGTGATGTGGTCGCTCATGAGGTTCCTTTCCTTGCGGGGTGACGCCCCGCTACGAGGCGTCGGCGGCGCCGTGCCGCAGCACCAGCGC
This sequence comes from Streptomyces sp. NPDC047000, assembly GCF_040644295.1. Lineage (NCBI taxonomy): Bacteria > Bacillati > Actinomycetota > Actinomycetes > Kitasatosporales > Streptomycetaceae > Streptomyces > Streptomyces sp. NPDC047000. The sequence goes on along the minus strand of NZ_JBEYWE010000024.1, from coordinate 119,376 downwards.
CGAGTTGGAGCCCATCAGGCCCCGGCTGAGGACCAGCGCCGTGCGCACCTCGCGGGCGCGGGCGCGGACGGTCACCAGGTCGAGGTCGTGACAGATGTCGAAGACGTTCGGGGTGGGCGGGATCAGCCCGAACTCCATCGAGAGGACCGCCGCCGCCGTGTCCAGCAGGGGCGCCGCGCAGTAACCGCGGCCGGTACCGGTCTTCGGCGCGGTGACCGGCACCCGCCGGCCGTGCGCGCCCAGGGCGTCGACGATGGCCAGCGCCTCGGCCCGGTCGGCCTCCGGCACACCGAGGGCGTCGGCGAAGACCACGTCGATCTCCTCCGGCGCGCACCCGGCCTCGTCCAGCGCTCCCAGAACGGCCTGGGTGAGCCCGGCCCGGGACCGCTCCCAGCAGGAGGCACCGGTGAACGTCGCCGCGTGCCCGGCGATCCGGGCCCGTACCCGCGCCCCGCGCTCCCGCGCCGTGGTCTCGTCCTCCACGACGAGCATGGCGCCGCCCTCGGCCGGCACGAACCCGCAGGCCGCGTCGGTGAACGGGCGGTAGGCGCGGGACGGGTCGGCCTCCAGGCTCAGCTCCGGATAGCCGAGCTGGCACACCCCGGAGTACGGCGCGAGCGGCGCCTCCGTGGAGCCGGCCACCATGACGTCCGTGCCGCGCCGCACCGCCCGCGCCGCGTGCGCGATCGCGTCGAGTCCGCCCGCCTCGTCGGCGGCGACCACCGAGCAGGGTCCCTTGAAACCGCGCCGGATGGAGATCTGGCCGGTGCTGGCGGCGTAGAACCAGGCGATCGACTGGTACGGCCCCACGAACCTGCTGCCCTTGCCCCACAGCCGCTGCAGCTCGCGCTGGCCGAACTCGCCGCCGCCGGAGCCCGCCGCGGTGACCACGCCCACCGAGAACGGCGCCTGCCCGGTGTCGGCCCGGCCGAGCCGGGCGTCCTCCAGTGCCCGGTCGGCCGCGGCCATCGCGAAGTGCGTGAACCGGTCCGTCTGGACCAGATACCGCTCCTCCACGGCCGCCGTCGGCTCGAAGTCCCGCACCTCGCCGGCCACCTTCAGCGGAAGGTGCTCGCAGCCGTCGCGGGTGATGCGGTCCAGGACGCTGAGACCCTCCTGGGTGGCCTTCCAGAAGGAGTCCGTGCTGGTGCCGTTGGGCGCGACCACACCGATACCGGTGACCGCCGCGCGCCGTGGCCGGGCTGTGCTCATCGTGACCTCCCGCGGGTCCGGGTCAGGACCACCGCCGACTGGAAACCGCCGAACCCGCTGCCCACCGACAGCACGCTGTCCAGCCGCCGTTCACGCGCGACCCGCGGCACGTAGTCCAGGTCGCACTCCGGGTCCGGTGTCTCGTAGTTCGCCGTGGGGGGAACCACCTGACGTTCCATCGCCAGCACACACGCGACGACCTCGATCGCCCCGATCGCCCCGAGCGAGTGCCCCACCATCGACTTGATGGAACTCATGGGCGTGCTGTACGCGTGCTGCCCCAGGGCCAGCTTCACGGCGGCCGTCTCATGACGGTCGTTCTGCTGCGTTCCCGAGCCGTGCGCGTTGACGTAGTCGATGGCCGTGCCGTCGAGCCGGCTGTCGTCGAGAGCGTCCTCGATGGCCCGTGCCATCTCGATGCCCTCCCTGGTCAGTCCGGTCATGTGATAGGCGTTGCCGTACGTCGCGTAGCCGCCGAGCTCGCAGTACACGTGAGCCCCGCGGGCCCGCGCGTGCTCCAGCTCCTCCAGCACCAGCACGGCGCCGCCCTCGCCCATCACGAACCCGTTGCGGTCGGCGTCGAACGGCCGGGACGCGTGCGCGGGGTCGTCGTTGTTCGGCGAGGTCGCCTTGATCGCGTCGAAGCAGGCCATGGTGATCGGGGAGATCGGGGAGTCCGAGGCACCCGCCACACAGATGTCGGCCCGGCCCTCCCGCACGGTGTGGAAGGCGTACCCCACCGCGTCGAGACCCGAGGTGCAGCCGGTGGAGACGGTCTGCACCGGCCCGCACGCGCCCAGCTGCTCCGCCATCGTCGAGGCGAGCGTGCTCGGCGAGAACGCGCGGTGCAGATGCGGACGTGCCTGGTCGGGGTCCACGTCCCAGCGCCGGCCGCCCTGGCTGACCAGGACGTAGTCCTGCTCCAGCCGGGTGGTGCCGCCGACCGCGGTGCCCAGCGACACCCCGATCCGCCACGGGTTCTCCCGGTCCAGCTCGAGCCCGGAGTCCCGGACCGCCTCCTCGCCCGCGACCAGCGCGAACTGGATGTAGCGGTCGCAGCGCTCGATCTCCTCCGCGTCGAGGCCGTGGGCCGCCGGCTCGAAGTCGCACTCGGCGGCGATCCGCGACCTCAGGCCCGACGGGTCGAAGAACGTGATGCCCCGGGTCGCGGTGCGGCCGCCGGACAGCAGGTCCCAGAAAGCCGGTATGCCGATGCCGCCCGGCGCGACCACTCCTACGCCGGTGACCGCGACCCGCCGCCCGGTCACGCGTCCGCCCCCGGCCGGGCGGCGCCCACCGGAGCCGCGACGGGCTCGGACTCCTCCGTGTCCACATGGCCGAGCGGCGGCGTCGGCGCCAGCGGGCCGAGGTGGAAGACGATCCGGGCCTCCACGCGGCCGACGTTGCGGAACCGGTGACGCATGTGCATCGGGATCATGAGCCCCTGCTCCGGCCGCAGCGGGTGGGGCTCGCCGTCCAGGTCGACCTCCAGCTCCCCGCACACGACGTAGACGAACTCCTCCGAGTACGGGTGGTAGTGCTCGGCGATGCGGTCACCCGGCTGCACGATGGCCACGCCCATGAATCCGCTGGTGGATCCGACGGTGTGGGGCGTGAGCATGGCGCGCAGGTCGCCGCCGCGCCGGGTGTTGGGCTCGACCTCGGTGAGATCCACGATTCTGGTACGGGGTGTGATCACGTCGCTGCTCCGATCTAGTGCTGTGGTGACTGGGGGCGTGGCGGCGCCGTCCGCCGCGCGCCGTGGAACGCGTGCCGCCGGACGCCGCGGCCGTCCGCCGAAGGACCCGGGGCCGGTCCGGCGGACGACGCCGAAGACGCGGGGGCCGGCACTCCCCCGGCTCCTCGGACGGGGCACCCCAGCGGCGTCGGCGCCGGTCGCCGGCTCCGTCCTCGGCCCGGCGACGCATGCGCCGAGCCCCGCTCACCCGGGCCGACGGGTGCCACCGGTGCCGTCCGGGCCGATCTGCCGGACAGGCGTCATGCGTCGGGCGAACGGCGGTCGGTGACCAGTGCCATCCGGGCGAGTTCGAGGAAGCGCGGCAGGTCGCCGTCCTCCAGCGCGGCGGCGTCGGCCGCGTCCAGCAGTTCCGCGAGCTCGACCGCCCGCCCCGGCTCGGCGATGCCGAGGGGCAGCGCCAGATCGTCGGCGTCGAGACCGTCGCGTACGTCGATCAGCCGCACCACGACGTCGTCCCGCTGGAAGATCGTGCTGCGCAGCACCGGGCTGCGCGGGTCGTCGGCGGCCGTCTCGTCCTGCTGGGCGAGCAGCTTGGCCAGCCGCATCCCGCAGCCGGGCCGCGCCGGGTAGTACAGGGCGTGCCGCTCGGCCGCCGGGTCCTCCTGCTCGGCCGTCACATGGTGCACGGCGGGCAGCGCCGCCCGGGTGAAGAACATCCGCGCCGACTCGGGGTCGTCGAGGTCCCGGTCCTGCTCCAGATACGGGTTGATGGCCTCCTCGACCGCCCGTACCTCGGGCTGCCGGGCCACGTGCCGCAGCGCCGCGAGCAGGTCGCCGCGCACCTCGATGGCCCGCACGACCCGGTTGCCGTGCATGAACAGCGAGGTGCGGATCAGCCGGGTGGTGTCGTCGACCCGGGGCTCGGGCGAGGCGTAGTCGGAGAGGATCTTCGCGACGGTCTCCTCGCTGCCCGGCCTCACCGTGAAGGTGAGCGCGTGCCGGATCATGCCGTCGCCGATCCGCGGGGTCGGCTGGAGGCTGCGCCGGCCCGCCTCCGTACCGGCCACCGGACGGCCGGTCTCCCGGACCACGTGGAAACGCAGCGACCTGGTGTCCCGCACACAGCTGTGCAGGGGCTCCACCATCCGCACGTGCTCCTCGCTGTTGACCCAGGTGAGGAACGGCGGGGCGCTCTCCCATTCGCTGGTGATGAGCCACTGGGAAGGGTTCTCGATGGACTGGCACAGCTGGTCGCTGATGTGGCCGGGCACGGACGCGACCTCGTTGCAGAGCTGCTCGTACGCCTCCAGGAACTGCTGCTGGGCGCCGTCGTAGACCTCCACGAGCAGGACGACCCGCAGCCGGGAGCCGTCGAACACGGACTGGGAGACACGTTGCGACATCTGACGGGTCGGTGGCGGTGAGGCAGGTGCGGACGTGGTGGTCATCCTGAGCACATCTCCTTCGCGGGGGCCGGGGCACGGCTGGTCGGTGCGCCTCGGCGGCGCACGGGCGGGCCGAGGACGTGACTCGATCCTGAGCCGGTCCCGACCGGTGCGCGATCGGGATGGACTGGGCGGGTGATCACCCGTAGGAGGGGTCTTCACCGCAGGTGGGCGAAGACCACCAGGTTGTCCTTGTAGTCGCGGGCCGTACGGTCGTAGTCGCCCGCGCAGGTGATCAGACGGACCTCCGCCCGGCCCGTGTCGCCGTACACGCGCTCGCTGGGGAACCGGTCCTTCGCGAAGGTCTCCGTGTCGTCCACCACGAACGAGGCCGTCGTGCCGTCGGCCCGTACGACCTGGAAGGTGTCACCCTTGCGCAGGTCGCTCAGATAGACGAACACGGCCGCGGCGGTCTTGGTGTCGACGTGACCCGCGACGACCGCGGTGCCCCGCTCGCCGGGTGACGGGCCGTTCGCCCACCAGCCGACCAGATTGGTGTCCGCGGCGGGTGGTGGCTGGAGGCGTCCGTCGGGCGCGAGGGTGAGGTCGGTGAAGGGGGCGTCGACCCCGATCTTCGGGATCAGCAGCCGCTCGGGCCGGGACCGGGACAGCTGCTTGCCGTCCGATCCGCCGTCGGCGGAGGACCCGGCGGACCGTCCGGACGCGGCGGGGCCGGCGGTGCCCGGCTGCCGTACGGCGGTCGCGGCGGGGGACGCCGGGGAACCACCGCCGTGCAGCAGCACCACGAGCATCAGCAGGGCCACCCCGCTCAGCACGACGGCGCCGCGGGACAGCTGCCCGGCCGGGTCCGGCTCGCCGCCGGCGGGGGAGGGAGGAGGAACGGGCATCGGGGACCACTCTCGTCGGGTCACGCCGGGACGGGCACGACCGGCGCCGGGTTGTGTCCGGCCGCCGGGCCGGGAAGGCCGGGCGGCCGCCACTCGATGCACCGGTGGCGGCCGCGGCTCTATCGCGTCGGGCACGGCTCAGGCCAGGCCGGGTGCCGACTTCTTGCGGCGGGCGGCGTAGAGACCGGCTCCGACGAGCGCGAGGACCGCGACACCGCCCGCGGTCGTGGACGGCGCCGCCAGGGCGCCCCCGCCGGTGTGCATCCCGCCGTGGGGCTTCTCGTGGTCGCCGCTCGAGGAGCTCTCGCTGTCCTTGTCCTTGGTCCAGCCGGACTCCTTGCCGCCGTCCGACTCCTTGCTGCTGCCGGACTCCTTGCCGCCGCCCGACTCCTTGCTCCAGCCCGAGGAGTCCTTGCCGCTGCCGGAGGAGGAGCTGTCGGAGCCGGAGCCCCAGTCCTTGCCGCTGTCGGCCGTACGGAGGCTCAGCGCTCCGCCACCCGTGTGCATCCCGCCGTGCGGCCCGTCGTGGCTGCCGCCCCAGGACTGGTCCGTGCTGTAGGACGAGTCGTCATTGCTCCAGTCACCGCCTGCCGCGTAGGCGCCGGGCGCGCCGATGGCGAGAACGGCCGTGGCCGCCGCCGTGGCGAGCATCGTGCGAGAAGTTCGCATGTCGAGGATCCTTTCGTCGCGGACCGGATCGCTGGCGTTCCGTCAGCTCGGTTCACCCGGCCCTGACGTGATCCACCGTCAGCCAGATTCCCGGCCGCCACCACTCGGGAGACGCGGGCGGGTGACGGGGCGCCTCTCGCGGAGACGGCCCACCCCGGAGCGAGCCCCGGGGCTGCGCCCCTGGCCCGGTGAGAGTCCCGGGGCTCCGCCCCGGTCCCAGTGGGGTCGGGGGCTGCGCCCCCTCGTCTCCCACCCGCCCACCCGACTCGGTGGGCGGGAGGGGGGCCGGCCTTCCAGGGGCGTGCGTGCCCCGGGAGGGGGTCAGGGAAGGGAGAGGACCGAGGTCAGCGCCGACCGCAGCACCGGCTCCGCGGAGGCGACCGGGTCCGGGGAGCGCCAGGCCACGAAGCCGTCGGGGCGTACCAGCACGGCACCGCCGCGTCCCAGACCGTGCAGCTCCAGCCAGTCCGCCCCGTCCTCCGGCGTCAGATCGGCGTCCGGTCCCGCACCCACGCGGTACGCGACGAGCGGCACGGACAGTTCCTCGGCGAGCCGGCCCGCGCTCTCGTACCACCCGTCCTGCCGGTCCGCCTCGCAGAGCAGCACCATGCGCCGTTCGTACAGGTCGAGCGTGGAGATCCGCAGCCCCTGGTGCCGCAGCCACACGTGCGGTGCCCGGCTGCCCGGCTCGCCGTTCAGCGCCAGCTTCTCCGGTACGACCGGGGACGCGGGGTCCGTGCCGACGACGGCCCCGGACGGGTACCGGTAGCCGAGCGCCACGTTGAGGATGCCGCGCTGCGGTCCCCCGCCGGGGACGGGCGGCGGGGCGAAACCGGGGTGGCTGTGCTCGGCCGAACGGGCGGCGGCGCGGGCACTGGTGGCCTCTGCGACCGGGCGCCGTTCGGCGTCGTAGCTCTCCAGCAGTCCCTCGCCGGCCCAGCCGCCGAGCACCGCCGCCAGCTTCCATGCCAGGTTGTGCGCGTCCTGGATGCCGGTGTTGGAGCCGAACGCCCCGGTGGGGGACATCTCGTGGGCCGAGTCACCGGCCAGGAAGACGCGTCCCGACCGGTAGGCGCGGGCCACGCGCTGCGCGGCGTGCCAGGGGGCCCGGCCGGTGATCTCCACGTCGAGTTCCGGGTCGCCGACCGCGCGGCGGATGTGCTCGATGCAGCGCTCGTCGGTGAACTCCTCGAGCGTCTCGCCCTGTTCGGGGTGCCAGGGGGCGTGGAAGACCCAGTTCTCCCGGTTGTCGACCGGCAGCAGTGCGCCGTCGGCGTCCGGTGTCGTCAGGTAGCAGACGATGAACCGCCGCGGGGCGGCCCCCCGCGCGTGCCGCCCGGGGGCGGACGGGATTCTTAAGTTTTTGTTGAGTG
>NZ_JBEYWE010000024.1:0-112120 GCF_040644295.1 Streptomyces sp. NPDC047000 | reverse complement strand
GGGCTTCCAACACCATTTTCCCGCGGTTGTCGCCGGCCCGCGGGGCGCCGGCGGGGGCGGGTGTCTTCTGGTACCCCCCGTCCCCCCCCCGCCCCCCCCCCCGGGCGGCCCCCCGGCGGGAGCGGAACGTCATGCTGACGTTGTGGAACAGGTCTCCGGGACCGCTCTGGCCGATGCCGAGCTGTTCCCGCACGGGGCTGCGCGGGCCGTCGGCGGCGACCAGGTAGTCCGCGCGGACGGTGGTGTGCTCGCCGGTCTCCCGGCTCTTGACCACCGCGGTGATCCCGTCCGGGCCGCTCTCGAAGGACATCAGCTCGGTGTTGAAGCGCAGCTCGCCGCCGAGCGACACGGCGTGGTCCAGCAGGACCGGCTCCAGGTCGTTCTGGCTGCACAGGCACCAGGTGGCCGGGCTGAACCGGGCCAGACCGCCGCCCGGGTCGATCTCCCGGAACAGCCATTCGTCGGCGCCGCCGACCAGTGACGGGGTCTGCAGGATGCCGTGGTTGTCGGCCAGGGTGGCCGCGGCCGCGCGGATCCCCGATTCCGCGCCGGCGACCCGGAGCACCTCCATCGTGCGGACGTTGTTGCCGCGGCCCCGGGGGTGGATGGAGGTGGCGGCGTGCCGTTCCACCAGGGTGTGCCGCACCCCCAGCCGTCCCAGGAACAGCGAGGTCGACAGCCCGACCAGGGAGCCGCCGACGATCAGGACCGGGACTCTGTGGACGGTGTCGCCGGTGCGCCCGGCATTTTCTTTCATCTTTCGCCTCCAGCACAGCATGCTGAGCACGCTGAGAACGTCGGTTCCGGCCGGTTCCGGCCGCGGCCCTCATCCATGCCCCGCGGTGCCGGAGGCGGCCCGGGCATTCACCCGGGCGCGGAGCGGGGCCGCGCGGATGTCACCGGGAAGGGTGACGCGTCGGGGTGACCGGGGCCGTGCCGCGGCCCGTGCCAGGCACCGTCACCGTCACCGGCGCCGGGTCCCGGTCCCGGGGCCGGGCCAGGACGGCCCCGGGACCGGGGCGGTGCCGGGCCAGCCGTCGCGGGCCGGGTGGCCGCCGGGATGTACCGTCACGTCGGGCAGAAGTGCCGACAGCTGCTACAACTTCGCTATTCTTTCGGTCAGTTCCCGCTGAAGTCGGCGGATTTCCTTCACATCCGACAGAGCTTGTTCCGGCTATCGCGTTCGGAGTGCTCCCGGCTGAATTGCCGGGAACGGCCGTTCACTCCCCGGACGCGTGCTGGAGCGGTGACCGTGGGGTGAAGTTCGTCCGGTGCGATACGTTGCGCGTGCTATCGTTTTCGGCCACACTCCCCACGCCCGTCCGGACTGCGGATCCGCGCGCGTGCGCAGCGGCAACGTACCGGAAGGCCCCGCCGACCACCGGTTCCCACGCGAAGTGGCGCCTTCGCCACTGTCCGCAACCGCCGCGCGGCGCAAGGGAGATGGCCGGGATGTCCTTTTCCGCATCCCCCTTCACATCAGTCGCACAGAGCGTGCGAAGATGCGGCTTCCCGGTATGCACTACCGGCGTAGAGGGGAACGTCATTGAAATCAAGAAAACTGAGCCATAAGCGGCGACGCACGGCCATAGTCACCGCGGCGGCGGCTTCGGTCGTCGCCGGTGTGGCACTGGTGCCCAACTGGAGCGCGGGCGCGGCGAGTGTCGCCGACGACCCCACGGTGGACTCCGCGACCAAGGCCACCTTCCAGCGCCTGGCGGACGCGGTCTTCACGGACCGTACGGACGCCCTGGTGGACAACGGGACGGCCGCTCGGAAGAAGTCGCTGGCGTCCCGTTTCGGCGGTGACGTCCGGCTGTCGTCCACGGCCACGCGCGCGGAGGACTCCACGCTGTCGCAGCTGCGCAGCCGCAAGTCCCGCCTCGCGTCGCTCGGCGAGCAGTACAGCAAGGCGAACACGGCCGTCACGCTGGACCGTACGAGTGTCAAGGGGCGGCACGCCACGGCCGCCGTCACCGAGACCACGACGCTGACCTACGCGGACGCCCAGGGCGGTGAGCCGAAGACCACCGGTTTCCAGGCCCACCACACCCTGACCTTCAAGGCCGACCGTGACGGCAACTGGCAGCTGACCGGCGTCCGTGACACGGACGACGGCGTCGCCGTCAACCAGGTCAACACGCCGCTGGTCGCCACCCCGTCCACGGCGGACGACAACCCGCCCGAGGCGACTCGCGCGGCCGTCACGTACCCCGCCCCGGCCAAGGCGAAGAACTTCTCCGCCAGTGGCTACGACTACAACGCCATGGCGGCGTACGCGAAGAAGTACTGGAACAACTACAACACCGACTACCCGAACTTCAACGGGCAGGGTGCCGGCGGCGACTGCACCAACTTCGTCAGCCAGACCCTGAAGGCCGGTGGCTGGAAGCACGTACCGGGCTACACGTACGACTTCCACAAGTGGTTCGGCAACTCCGAGATCCAGTCCGACTCCTTCGTCGGCGTCAACGAGTTCTCGTGGTTCGCCCTGTCCTCCCAGCGGGTCACCAGCCTGGCGAACGTCTATCAGGCGGACGTCGGTGACGTCGTCCAGGTGGACTTCAACAAGGACGGGTCCAAGGACCACACCATGATCGTCACGTATCGCAGCCCGCAGGGCGTGCCCTATGTGACGTACCACTCGACCAACACCTACAACAGGTCGCTGGCGAGCATCATCGCGTCGTACCCGAACGCGGCGTACTACGCGTACCGCACCTGAGCGGTGGGTTCCCGGGGCGGGCGGGACGGCATCGTGCCGTCCCGCCCGCCCTTGCGTGTCCGCGCGTTTGGCACCGCGCCGAGCGGCAACGCGGAGTCCATGACTGAACCGGACAGCACGACCGACGGCAGCATCACCAGTGACAGCACCGCGAACGGGGAGCGGCGTGGCGCGGTGCGGATGACCGCCTTCGCACCCCACGGAGCCGAGCGTGCCGTCGCGCTCGGGCCCGCCGGGCCCACGGCCGCGCGCCTGGCGCGTACGGTGCGGGCCGCGGTGGTCCCGCGCAAGGCCGCCGCCGCGGCCGGTGCGGGCGTGGGCCTGGCCGTACTGGGCATGGGCTCGTACGCCCTGGGGCGCCGTGCGGAGCGGCGGGCCCGCGGTCCGCTGACCCGGCTCACCCGCGGCCGGTTCTGAGGCGGCGGCCCGTCTTCCGGGGCGGCGGCCCGTCGCGTCCGTCCGTCAGCGGCCGAGCGCGGCGGCGAGGTCCGCGGCGGCCCGGGCGATGTCGGGGTCACGGTCGGCCAGCAGACCGGGCAGGGCGTCGCGCCCGGCGCGCACCGCCTGACGCGCCGTGCGCTCCCAGCGGACGTGGTGGTCGTGATGACGCAGCAGCTTGGGGTACGCGGCGGCCGTGGTCTGCCACTGGCGGGCGCCGGCGATGTTCTCCAGCAGCCGCAGGATCTGCGGGCGGCAGGTCACCTGCGGCTGCCGGGCGAGCAGCCACAGGAACGGCACGGTGGCGGCGGTCGCCTGGCCCACCACGAAACCGAACTCGCAGACCCGGTCGGCCAGTCGCTCCAGCGCGTGGCGGGCGACGCCCGGGTCGCCGGAGGCGATCGCGGCGATCAGGAAGGGAATCGCGGCGGCCGAGCCGCTGGAGTCGCTGAGCTCGTGCCAGGGGACCTGGGTGACGTCGAGCAGCGGGCTCTCCCCGTCGGCCACGGAGCGCGGGGCCGACGCGGTGCGGTGCGTGGACACGGACACGCGAGCCTCCCTGATGTGACGTCAGAATCGAGCACTCGTCCATGGGTTGACGATGCGGCTAGTATCACCCAGAAGATGGGTTCGTGCAATTGCACGGGAAATTGCGCGAGACGCAGCGGGCGTGCCGCCGGACGCGAGGGGAATGCCGTGATGTCGATACCGAACGGGGTGCGCGCGAGCGCACTGGACGTGAGCTGGACCAAGAGCGCGTACAGCAACGCCGAGGGCAACTGCGTGGAGGTCGCCGCGCTGGCCGGGGGAGGCGTCGCCGTGCGCAACTCCCGCGACCCGGAAGGCCCGGCGCTCGTCTACACGCCGGCCGAGGTGGCCGCCTTCCTGGCCGGGGTGAAGGACGGCGAGTTCGACCATCTGGTGTGAGCGGGTGACCGGTGGCCGGGCCGCCCGCGCGGTCCGGCCACCGGCCGTACCGCGACCGTGCGCCGCCGCGCCCCGTACCGTCCTGTTCCGCCCGTCCTGTTCCGTACCGCTCCGTACGCGTCGTGTGTCACTCCGTCCCCGTCGAGATGTGCCGCGCGGGGGCCTGGTGCGATAATGCGCAATGTCGTCCGCCGGTCCCTGGGGAGCCAGCATGTCCACCGAGTCCGCTCGCGTCTCCCACCTCGAACCGTATCTGCACCGCTCCGAGCCCGCGCCGACTTTGCTGAAGATGCTGATCGGCGTCCAGCTGGCCGGCATCCGCGAGGACAAGGGTCTTTCGCAGGAGCAGGCCGCGCGCAAGGTGGGTTTCAGCGCGGCGAAGCTGTCACGGATCGAGGCGGGCAAGAGCCGCCGTCCGCCGCAGGAGAGCGACGTCCGCGCGCTGCTCGAGCTGTACGGCTGCGACGGTCACGAGGCGTCCGTGCTCGTGCAGTTGCTTCAGCGGGCGGGTGAGCCGGGCTGGTGGCAGCGCTACGACAAACGGCTGATGCCGGAATGGTTCGACCGGCTGGTCGGACTCCAGGAGGCCGCCGCCACCATCCGTACCTTCGAGATCCAGTACGTCCCCGGACTGCTGCAGACCGCTGCCTACACCCGGGCCGTCGTCGAGCGCGGCCTGCCCACCGCGCCGTCCCGCGAGGTGCAGCGCCGGGTCGAACTGCGGATGCGGCGCCGCGATCTGCTGGACCGCTCCGACGCGCCCCAGCTCTGGGCGGTCATGGACGAGTCGGTCCTGCTGCGCGTCCTGGGAAGCCGTGAGGTGATGCGCGAACAGCTGCTTCATCTGGCGGAGATGGCCCGCCGTCCCCATGTGACGCTACAGATCGTGCCGTTGGACGTCACCAGGGCCTCCGCCCCGGCCATACCGGTGACCTATCTGCGCTTCAGCGGCGCCGAACTCCCGGACGTGGTCTACCTGGAGCACATCCGCAGCGCCACCTTCCTGGAGGACCGCGACGAGACCGAGGAGTACCGGCTGACGCTCGACCGGCTCGGCGACGAGGCGCTCAGCCCGCGGGAGTCCCTGGCCCGGCTGCGCGAGACACTCGACCGCCACTACCCGGCCTCCTGACCCGGCGGGACGCCTCCGGCCGCCCCGCCGCCGGAACCGTCGTCCGGGAACCGTCGCGCCGGAACCGTCACCGGGGAGAGCCGTCAGCCGGGAACCGTCGCGCCGGGTCCCGGGACCAGGACCCGGCCGGGAGACCGCAAGGGGACCACCGCGACTCGTCCGGCGCCCGGCCGGAACCCGGCCGGGGAGACCCGGTCAAGGCTGGGCTGGGGCCGCGGCCCTAGGGCTTGCGGGCCACTCCGCCGAACTCGATCCACTCCTGGGTGAGCTGGCGGGGCACCACTTCGTTGTCCGGCCGCCAGGTGGACACCTCCACCAGGCCCGGCTCCAGGATCTCCAGTCCCTCGAACCACTCCGCGACGTCCGCCTCCCGGCGCACCCGCCCCCAGTGGCCCTGGGTCGCCTGGTCCATGAAGTCGGTGACGAACTTCCGCACCTCGGGGTCCTCGCTGACCAGCTGGCACATCACCAGGCAGCTGCCCGGCGCGAGCCGCTCGGTCACCCGGCGCACCACCGCGAGCGGACCGTCGGTGTCACTGTCCGGTATGCAGTGGAACACCGAGTTGAACAGCACGCCGACCGGCTGCGAGAAGTCGATGAGCCGCCGGGTGTCCGGGTGCGCCCAGATGGGATCGGTGTCCCGGAGGTCGGCCTGGATCACCGCGGTGCGGTCGTTCTGGTCGAGGAGCGCCCGGCCGTGCACCAGCACCATGGGGTCGTTGTCGACGTACACCACGCGCGTCGAGGGGTCGATCTTCTGGGCGACCTGGTGGACGTTGTCCTGGGTGGGCAGTCCGGACCCGTGGTCCAGGAACTGCCGGATGCCGTGGTCCCGGGCGAGTACGCCCACGACCCGCTGCAGGAACCGGCGGTTGTTGAGGGCCAGCCGGCGGGTGCTGGGGACGACCTTGTCCAGCTCCTCGCAGGCCACCCGGTCCGCCGCGTAGTTGTCCTTGCCGCCTAAGTAGTGGTCGTACATCCGGGCGGCGGTGGGAACCGAGGCATCGATCGACGTCGTCAGGCCCCTGTCCGGCTGCATCATGGTCCCCCAACTGCGGGTAGCGGTAAGCCGAGTTGTCCGGCCGATCACCCATCCTAGGGATGCCGCCGCCGACGGTGCCACCCTTCGTGACACCGCCGCCACTTTCCGGGTTTCCCGAACAAGGGGGGAATGCCCCCGCCGAAGCGGGGTACCCGCCGCTCCAGGCGTTGGTCAGAAGCAGGCGAACAGGGGAGGATGCCATGGTGACGGCGACGAGGGCGGCCGAGGCGGGTGCGGCAGTGCTGCCGGAGGTGGCCGACCCGGCGAGTGTCGCTCCGAAGGACGCGCGGGAGCTGACCCGCCTGTTCCTGCAGGAGCTGGCCGTTCTGGAGGAAGGGACGCCGGAGCACCAGCACGCACGCAACACGCTCATCGAGATGAACATCTCGCTCGTGCGGTACGCGGCGGCGCGCTTCCGCAGCCGCAGCGCCGAGGAGATGGAGGACATCGTCCAGGTCGGTGTGATCGGACTGATCAAGGCGATCGACCGGTTCGAGATCTCCCGCGAGGTGGAGTTCACCTCCTTCTCCATCCCGTACATCGTGGGCGAGATCAAGCGCTTCTTCCGTGACACCTCGTGGGCCGTGCACGTCCCGCGCCGCCTCCAGGAGGCCCGGGTGCAGCTCGCCCGCGCCACCGAGGAGCTCTCCAGCCGGCTCGGCCGCACGCCGACGGTGAAGGAGCTGGCGCAGCTGATGAGCCTGACGGAGGAGGAGGTCATCGAGGCCCGGCTGGCCTCCAACGGCTACACCTCCGCCTCCCTCGACGTGCCGATCGGCTCCGGCGAGGACGACGTACGCGTCCTGGCCGATGTGATCGGCACCGAGGACGCCGCGCTGGACCTCGTGGAGAACTGCCACGCCCTCGCCCCGCTGATCGCCGAACTGGGCGAGCGCGACCGGCTCCTGCTGCACCTCCGGTTCGTGGAGGAGCGCACCCAGGCCGAGATCGGCGAACGCCTCGGCGTCTCCCAGATGCATGTGTCGCGGCTGCTCAGCAGGCTGCTGGCCCGGCTGCGCGCGGGACTGCTCACCACCGTGTGACCGACGGGCCCCGGTGGTCCCCGGCTCTCTCCCTCTCCTCCCCGGGGGTGCCGTCCGCAGCGGCGGACGACACCCCCACAGGTGTCTCTTTCACCCGGAAGGGTTGTTTGGGCACGGCATGTCCGCCTCTGCGTATGGGCGTCCCGGGCGCGGAGAGATATCGGGCATGGAGAATGCGCTTCCCGACGTGGTGTTCACCGCGGACTTCACCTCCACCCGGCAGTGGGTCGCCGGCCGGTCCTGGGCGTATCCCGACGGCGGCCCCGTCAACCCGGGCGACAACAAGCTCGACTACCTGGTCCCCGACGCCGCCTACAGCCGCAGCGGCGTGTTCCGGGCCGTCCGGCGCCCCGACGGCCTGTGGAACACCGGGCTGCTCACCACCGAGGGCAGCCAGGAGGGCTTTCAGGTCCGCACCGGGGACGTGCTGGAGGCCGCTGTGCGGCTGCCCCGGGAGACCGGGGCGTGGCCGGCGATCTGGACCTGGCGGGACGGCGACCAGGAGATCGACGTCTTCGAGTACCACCCGGACAACCCGGACCTGCTGGAGCTGACCAACCATGTGCGCGTCAGCAACCTCTACTACCGCGACAGCCGCATCGGCCCCGGGGCCTGGGTGGACCTCCGGGTCCAGTTCGGCGCCCGCTCCGTCGTCTGGTGGGTGAACGGCGCCCAGGTCTTCGCCGACCGGCGCGGCGTGGGCAGTTCCTGGCACGCGTATCTCATCGTCAACCTCTCCGTCTGCGCGGGGCGTTACCACCCACCGCCGTCGCCCCGGACCACCGAGATGTCGTACGAGGTGCGCGGACTGCTGGTCCGCCGCCCCCCGGCGGCGCGGAGGACGGCGGACGGCACGGCGGCGCCGGAGGCGGAGGCGGCGGCGGACGTTCCGGCACAGGCCGCCGCACCCGTCGAGGAAGGCGGCACACAGGACGCGTGAGGCGGACGGCAGAGACACCCGGGCGGCCGCGGTCCCCCTCCGTCTCCCTCCGCCCCCTCTCCGGGTACCGGCCGGGTCAGCGCAGTCTGCGCTGCGGACCGGCGAGGATCAGCCGCTCGACTGCCTCGTACCGGTCGCGGGCCTCCCGCTGCGCACGCCGCCCCCGCAGCACCGTGCCGAGCCAGCCGAAGACGAAACCGAGCGGAATGGACACCAGACCGGTGGTGGTGAACGGGAAAAAGTTGAAGTCGGCGTCGGGGAACGCCGAGACGGGAGAGCCGGAGACCAGATTGGTGCCCGGCATCAGCACGAGCACGGACACCGAGCCGCCGATCAGGGTGGCCAGCAGACCGGTACGGGTGAACCGCCGCCAGAACAGGCTGTAGATCAGCGCCGGCGCGATGGCGGACGCGGCGAGACAGAACGACAGGGTCGCCAGCGGCTGCAGACTGCGGTGCTGGATGAGCGCCGCGAGCACGATCACCGGGGCGCCCACCACGATCGCCGACACCCGGGCGACGGTCGACTCCCGCATCGGGGGCATCCCGGAACGCCGGGAGGCGAAGACGTCGTGGGCGAGGGAGTTGGCGCAGGCGAGCGTCATGCTGGCGACCGACGCCAGCAGGGTGAGGAAGATCGCGGTGGTGACCCCGGTGAACAGCAGGGTCTCCGGGCGGGACACATGGTCGCCCAGCACCGCGCGCGAGGCGATCAGATAGGCGGTGTTGCCGTGCGGGTCCGCGGCAGCGACGCCGCCGCGGCCCAGCAGCGCCGTGGCACCGACCCCGATCACCGTGATGACGAGCATGAACAGGGCCACGGACGACACCGCCCACGACATCGACCGGCGCACCTGGCGCGCGCTGTCCGCGGTGTACATGCGCATGGTGACGTGGGGCAGACACGCACCGCCGAGCACGATGGCGAACTGGGTGCTCACCATGTCCAGCCGCGGATGCTCCTCACCGGCGAACTGCAGCCCGCTGTGCAGGAACCGGCTCCCCGCCCCGCTGCGCCGCGCGGCGGTCCCGAACAGTTCCCCGGGGCTCCAGTCGAAGGTCCGCAGCACGAGGGCGGCGACGACGACCCCGGACCCCAGCAGCGCCACGATCTTCAGGATGTGCAGCACCGCGGTGCCCCGCATGCCGCCGATGGCCGCGTAGGCGATCATCAGGGTGCCCGCACCGACGATGCAGCCGGTCTTCAGCGGCGTGCCGGAGAACCCGAGGATGAACGCCAGCAACTGGCCGGTGCTGGCCAGCTGGACGAGCATCATCGGCACCAGCGCGGCGAAGGTGACGAGGCAGGCCGCGATCCGCACCGAACGCCCGGGGGTGCGCCGCGCCAGCGCGTCGCCCATGGTGAACCGCCCGGTGTTCCGCAGCGGTTCGGCCAGCAGGAACATCAGCAGGAGCAGCGACAGCAGGGTGCTGACGGCCAGGACGACGCCGTCGTAGCCGCACAGGGCGATCACCCCGCCGATCGTCAGCACGGTCGCCGCGGAGATGTAGTCCCCGGCGATCGCGAGGCCGTTGCGGAAGGGGGAGAGGGAGCGGTAGCCGGTGTAGTACTCGTCGAGGTCGTCGTGGTCCGGGCCGGTCAGCACGCACAGCAGCAGCGTCACGCTGACGGCGGCGCAGAAGGCGACCAGTGACCAGGTCTGCGCGGTCTTGCCGAAGTCGGTCACCGGCCCTGCTCCTGACCCGTCCCGCCCGCCCACGGCGTGTGCCGGGTGACGCGGAACGCCAGGGGATCGACGAAGCGCCGCGCGGTGCGCTCGTACAGCAGCACGGCGAGCCAGGTGACGGGGATGTGGGCGAGCGCCAGCACGAGTCCGGCCGGCAGCCCGCCGACGAGCGGACGGGTCATGAAGGCGGGGCGCAGCGCGGAGAGGACCAGGAAGGCGGTGAAATAGCCGAGCGCCAGGAAGGTGGTGGTGCGGCGCTGGACACGGTACGTGCGCCGCAGCCGCCGGAGATCGCCGTGATGCCCGGGCCGGGGGCGTGAGCCGGAGCCCCGCCGGCCGGGGACGGTGTCCTCGGCTAACGGCTCGGTGCCGTACAGGACCTGGAAGCCGGGGTGGCCGCCCCGGCCGCTGCCGTCGGTCGCGGTGCCGGTGCCGGTGCCGGTGCCGGTGTCGTCGGTGTCGGTCGTGGGGCCGGGGCTGTCGGGAAGCGACCAGGCAGGGGTGTCTCCGTGCGGCATGTCGGGAACTCCTGGAGCGGCTTGGGCCCGGCGGACGCGGGCCGATGGGCGTGGGGGTGAGGGAGGCGGCTCGGGCTCGGGTCCTCGCACGCTATTCGGCCACGCGTACGACGAGGAGGGTTTTTCCAGAAATGGCGGGCAGACACCGTGTGCGGTGGAAGTCCGGTTGTTTCCTCGGTGTCCGTTGGGGTGACAGAGGTGGACGGGTCGGGTGTCTTACCGGAGGCATATACCCAACGGGGGTATGGTGGACGCCTCTGGCGGACATGTGCGAGGGACGGGCCCATGAGGACGACGCGGACAGCCGGCGACGGCCGTACGGTCGTCGGCCGGGTGCCGGGCGCCTTCCCCGTCCCGGGCGCCGTGCCCGGCGCCGTCCCGCGGCTGCACATATAGCGCGCGTCGGGCGGCGCGCGAACCGCCGCCCGCAGCGATCCCCGGTCACACCGCGGTCACCGCGGCCGCGTTCCGTTCACAGCAGACACAGGAGTCGCACCGTCACGTCACCGGCATGGCGGGACGTGGCGTGACGTCACAGAGGACGACAGCACATGAACAGCATCGACCGCCGTTTTCTCCTGCGCACGGGCCTCGCCGCGGCGGGCGCCGCGGCGCTCGCCGCCTGCACCGGCAGGACCGGCGCCCCCGCCGGCAGCGCACCCCGGGGCCTGGTCGGCCCGTCGGGATCGGCCGTCACCGCCGCCGAGGCGAAACGCAGGAGCACGGGCCGCGAGCACCGGCTCGCCCTCGCCGCGGCGCCCGCCGTGCTCGACCTGGGCGGCGGTGTGACCCCGAAGACCTGGGCCTACACCGGGCTCACCCCGGGCCGGGAGGTCAGGGTCACGGCCGGCGACACCGTGGTCGCGGACCTGTCGAACCAGCTCCCCGGGAAGACGACGACGTCCGCCCACTGGCACGGCATCGCCCTGCGCAACGACATGGACGGCGCGCCCGGGGTGACCCAGAGCGCCGTGGGATCCGGTTCCTCGTTCACCTACCGGTTCGTCACCGACACACCCGGTACGTACTTCTTCCACTCGCACGTCGGCGTCCAGCTCGACCGCGCGCTCCACGTCCCGCTGATCGTCGAGGACCCGGCGGAGCCCCTCGGCTACGACGACGAGTGGGTCGTCGTCCTCGACGACTGGCTCGACGGCATCGACGGCACTCCCGACGACGCCCTCGCCGAACTCCGGCAGCGCATGGGCGGCCCGGGGGACATGCACGGGATGCGGGACATGCAGGGCACGGACGGTCCGGGCCGTGACGGCGGTTCGTCCGCCCAGCGCTTCACGCTGAGCGGTACGGACAGTCCTCTGCTGGGTGGCGAGACCGGCGATGTGAACTATCCGTACCATCTGATCAACGGCCGGATCGCGGCCGACCCGGCCGTCCGCACCGCGAAACCCGGCACGAAGCTGCGGCTGAGGATCATCAACGCGGGCGCCGACACCGCCTACCGGGTCGCGCTCGGCGGTCACCGGATGACGATCACCCACACCGACGGCTATCCGGTCCGCCACCGTGAGGTGGACGCGCTGCTGCTGGGCATGGGGGAGCGCTACGACGTCCTCGTCACCCTCGGCGACGGGGTGTTCCCGCTGGTGGCCGAGGCGGAGGGCAAGAGAGCGAGCGGACTCGCCGTGCTGCGCACGGGCAAGGGCACCGCGCCGGCGCCGGGCGTACGGCCCGCGGAACTGGGCGGCGAGATCGTGACCGCGTCCGAGCTGACCGCGGCCGACGAGGTGAGCCTGAAGCCGGCGGAGCCGGACGTCACGCACCGGATCAGGCTGACCGGCAGCATGGCCACGTACGACTGGGCCGTCAACGGCGTCCCGTACGACATGGACGATCCCCTGGCGAACCCGGTCGTCGTGGAGGAGGGGCAGCGGGTACGGCTCGACTTCGTCAACGCGAGCCGTATGTGGCATCCGATGCATCTGCACGGTCACACCTACCAGCTGGGCACCTCGGGACCGCGCAAGGACACCACGATCGTGCGGCCGGGCCGGACGGTCCCGGTGTACTTCGACGCCCGGAACCCCGGGGAGTGGATGCTGCACTGCCACAACCTGTACCACGGTGCCGTCGGCATGATGGCCGTCCTCGCCTACCGGACCTGACGCCGTCCGGATCCGGCGGGACGTCACCCGGGCCCGAGCACGAGCGAGCCGTCGGGCGCTGCGGAGACACGTGCCCCGTCGCTGATCCGGTCGAGAGCGGCACACAGCCAGTCGCGGTCGGCGGGCCCGGCCGGCTCGAGCCGCAGCCGCCGGGCCCGGTACGGCACCACGCGCAGGCCGGTGAGCCGCCCGGTGGCCGCCTCGACGGTCACGAGGTACGCCGGCCGGAGATCGCCGCGGTACTCCTCGTGGCCGCCGATGCCCTCGTAGTCGTTCACGAAGTCGCCGCAGCCGTAGAGGACCAGCCGGCCGCGGTAGGTCCCGACGGGGCGGGGGTGGTGGGAGGAGTGGCCGTGGACGACGTCGGCGCCGCCGTCGATCAGGGCACGGGCGAAGCGGATCTGCTCCCGGGGCACCCGGTACCCCCAGTTCGAGCCCCAGTGCACGGAGACGACGACGATGTCCCCCGGCCGCCGCGCCTCCCGGATCCGCCGCACCACTTCGGCGGCGGCACCGGCCGACAGCCCGGGAAGGCGGGCCACCCCGGGGGTCCCCGGCCCCGCCGCCCAGCAGTCCGGGATGCCGCTTGAGGGCGCCCCGAGGCCGAACACCAGCACACGGCCCCCGGACGGCAGCGGCACCGCGGCGGGCGCCCACGCCCCGGCGGCGTCGTGTCCGGCACCCGCGGTCCGCAGCCCGGCGCGGGCCAGCGTGCCGAGCGTCTCCGTCAGACCCGCGCGGCCGAAGTCCAGCACATGATTGTTCGCGAGGACGCAGACGTCGGGGCGGACCGCCGTGAGGGCGGGCAGGTTGTCCGGGTGCATCCGGTAGTGGACGCCCTTGCCGGGCGCGAAGTCCGAGCCGCGCGTCACCGCGGTCTCCAGATTCACGATCCGCGCGGCGGGCCGGGCGGTGTCCAGCATCCCGAGCGCCGCGCCCCAGGGCCAGTCCGGCGGTACGGGAGCCGGTACGGGACCGCTGACCGCCTCCGCCATGCGGACGTAGTCCCGCGCGTCGCGGACGTACCCCTCGCGCAGCCCGGGATCGCCCGGATGCGCGAGGACCTGGTCGATGCCGCGTCCGAGCATCACATCGCCGCACAGGAACAGCGTCACCGTGCTTGCGCCGCCCACGTCTCCACCGTAGCCCCCGACCGGCGGTCCGTCAGGACGTGACGCCGGGCATCGGCGTGCCGCGGGTGCGGCCGGCCGCGCCGTACCGCCGCGGGCGCTGCGGACCTGGGCCGAGGAGGACCTGGACGCGACCGACGCCGTCAGCCGGATCACGGTCAGGTCCGCCTGCCGGCTCCGCTGTCACGGCCGTCCGGTGGCGTGGGCGTCGGCGAAGTCCCAGACCACCGGCAGGAATTCCCCGGGCGTCTCCGACTGCGGCATGTGGCCGGTGCCCTCCAGCAGCCGGAACTCCGCACCGGGAACGGCCTTCGCGTACGCCCGCCCGTACTCGGCGTCGACCACCCGGTCGCTCGCTCCCCAGGCGACGAGCGTCGGGTGCGCGACCTTCGCCAGCCGCTCGGCCAGCGTGGGGTCCGCCATGGCGTACGGCCCCGCGTACACCTCCAGCGCCGCCCGGTTGGCGGCCGCCACCGCGCGCTGCTCCTCCGTCAGCGCGCTCGGGTCGAAGCGGAACTTCGACGGGTCGTGGAAGGACAGCCGGGACAGCTCGACGGGCGTCAGCGAGAACGTGTCGGCGACCGGATGACCCGGGACCTCGATGCCGACCGCGTTGACGAGGACGACACCGCTGATCCGGTCGGACCCCAGGGCCGCCAGCTCGGCGGCGATCCAGCCGCCTATGGAGTTGCCGACCACGGTCACGTCGTGCAGGTCCAGGGCGTCGAGCAGGTCCTTGTAGAGCGCGGCCAGCGTGCCGACGTCGGTCAGCCGGGCGGGGCGGGCGGTGCCGCCGAAACCGGGGTGCAGGGGCACGTACACCCGGGCCGGCCGCCGCTCGGCGAGGAGCGCGGCGAACGGGGTGACGGTCTGCGGGCCGCCGCCCCCGTGCAGCAGCAGGAAGGGGTGTCCCTGTTCGCCGTGGACCTCGACGGTCAGGTCGGCGCTCTCCGCGCCGGCGGCCAGGGTACGGGTGATGGTCTTCGTCATACGAGTGGCTCCTGGAGCAAGCTGGTCGCGGAGGGACATGAGGGGATGTCAGGCATGCTCGGTCGCCGGGACCGTGGCGTAGCGGCTCATCACTTCGACGGTCGATTCCGGGGTCATCTCGCGGCCGCCGGCGATCATGTCCCGCAGATCGCGGAAGTAGTTCACATACAGGTCGGGCGTAAAGGTGTTGATCATCACCGCGGGGATGTCGCCGAGGTTGGCGAAGGTGTGCGGGGCGCCGGGCGGGATCATCGCGAGGGTGCCGGCCGGCGCGGCGTGCGTGGTCTCGCCGACCGTGAAGTGCACGGTGCCCGAGACGACGTAGAACCCCTCGTCGTGCTCGGCGTGCCGGTGCTGGGGCGGGCCCTGGGTGTGCGGGGCGATGGTGATCTCGCCGATGCCGAGGCGGTGCCCGGTGGTGCTGCCGTCCTCGAGGATGCGCATCCGGACGGGGCCCAGCCGGATCGACTCGCCGCCGTCCGGGCCGACCAGGGAGACGTCGGTCATGGCTGCCTCCTTCGTGAGAGCTGACTCTCAGGAGACTAGGCGACCCGCGGGCTTCGTGCAAGTGCACTCTCATGAAGAGAGTCGAGTGTTAGGATGTGAGGGCGCAGGCAGGAAGAGAGGGCCGGGAATGACGACGCAGGCGGCGGGCAGCGGCCGTACCCAGCAGAAGCGGCGCACGCGCACGGCGATCGTGGCGGCCGCCCGTGACCTCGTGGACTCCGGCGCCGAGGTCACGATGCCGGCGGTCGCCCGGGCCGCACTGGTCTCCGAGGCCACCGCCTACCGCTACTTCCCCGACCTCCCGTCGCTGATCGGTGAGGCGCTGACGGGTGCCTGGCCGCCGCCCGCCGAGGCGCTCGCGCCGGTCGCGGACTCGGCCGACCCGGTCGAACGGGTCGCCTTCGCCTGCGCGTTCCTGCTGCGTGGCATCCTCGCCCGGGAAGGGGCGGTCCGCGCGATGATCGCGGCCACCGTCACCCGGCCCGGCGGCGAGAACGTGCGCCCCGGTATCCGCTTCGGGCTGATCGACCATGCGCTGCTGCCGCTGGAGGGCACCCTGGGGGCGACGGACCCGGAGGCGTTCGCGCAGCTCAAGCGGGATCTCGCCGTGGTGGTGAGCGCGGAGGCGCTGTTCACGCTCACCGATCTGTGCGGCCTCGCCCCCGACGAGGCCGTCGCCAGCGCCGTACGGACCGCGCGCACCCTGACCGAGGCGGCGGTCCGCGCGGTCCCGTGAGGCGCCGCCGGCGCGTCAGGCGCCGCGGGTCAGCCGCGCAGGGGCGCTCCGGTACGGGCCCGGAGGTCCTCGGGTGTGACGCCCGGCGCCCGCTCGGCCACCGTGAGCCCGTCCTCGTCGACGTCGAAGACGCCGAGGTCGGTGATCACGCGGTGCACGCACGCCCGGCCCGTGAGGGGCAGGGTGCAGAGGTCGACCAGCTTGGGGCTGCCGTCCTTCGCGGTGTGCTCCATCAGCACGATCACCCGGCGGGCACCGTGCACCAGGTCCATGGCCCCGCCCATCCCCTTGATCATCTTGCCGGGGACGCTCCAGTTGGCCAGGTCGCCGCGCGCCGACACCTGCATGGCGCCCAGCACGGCCGTGTCGATGTGGCCGCCCCTGATCATCCCGAAGGACAGCGCCGAGTCGAAGAACGCGGCGCCCGGCAGCACGGTCACCGTCTCCTTGCCCGCGTTGATCAGGTCGGCGTCGACCTCGCTCTCGCCGGGGTAGGGGCCGGTGCCGAGGATGCCGTTCTCGGAGTGCAGGACCACCCGCACCCCGGGCGGCAGATGGCCCGGGACGGTGGTGGGCAGCCCTATGCCCAGGTTGACGTACGAGCCGTCGGTCAGTTCCGCGGCCGCCCTGGCGGCCATCTGCTCCCGTGTCCAGCCCATCAGCCGCGCACCGTCCTCTTCTCGATCCGCTTCGCCGCGGCCTGCTCCCGGGTCAGGGGGACGACCCGCTGGACGAACACCCCGGGCAGATGCACCTCGTCGGGGTCGAGGTCACCCGGTCCGACGAGTTCCTCGACCTCCGCGACGGTGACCCGGCCGGCCATGGCGGCCGGCGGGTTGAAGTTCGCCGCGGCCTTGCGGAACACCAGGTTTCCGTACGGATCGCCCCGCCAGGCGCGCACCAGCGCGAAGTCGGTGGTGATGCCGTGCTCCAGGACGTAGGTCCGGTCCTCGAAGGTGCGGACCTCCTTGCGCGGTGAGGCCGCCGCCACGGTGCCGTCGGCCGCGTACCGCCAGGGCAGCCCGCCGTCCGCGACCTGGGTGCCCACCCCGGCCGGGGTGTAGAAGGCCGGGATGCCGCAGCCGCCGGCCCGCAGCCGCTCGGCGAGCGTGCCCTGCGGCACCAGTTCGACCTCCAGCTCGCCGGACAGGTACTGCCGGGCGAACTCCTTGTTCTCACCCACGTACGAGCCGGTCACCCGGGCGATCCGGCCCGCGGCGAGCAGGACGCCGAGTCCGGCGCCGTCCACCCCGCAGTTGTTGGAGACCACGCAGAGCCGTGCGGCGCCCTGGTCGTACAGCGCCCCGATCAGGGTCTCCGGGACTCCGCTGAGGCCGAACCCGCCGACGGCGAGGGACGACCCGTCGGCGATGTCGTGGACCGCGTCGGCGGCGGACGTGCGGACCTTGTTCACGGGCTGGACTCCTCGTTCACGGGCGGGACTCCTCGGAGGGGTGGGGGCGGCGGAGGGGTGTTCCGGCCGGCGGAGCGGACGCCGGGGAGCGGCACGGTCACCGGCCGTCCACGGAGGCGGGCGTACCGGCCCGCGGTGTGCCGGTGACCTGGTGGGCCAGCGACGCGAGATCGGCGTCGCCGAGCAGCCGGCCTTCGCCCGCCATCACCTCACGTGCCCTGCGCAGCACCTCGTCGACCTGCCCGGGGGTGATGTCCACGCCCAGCTCGGCCAGCTTGTCGGCGAGGGTGTAGGGGCCGCTGTCCGGGGTGAAGGGCACCTTGCGGGCGTTGCCGACGAGGGCGGGCTCCAGGCAGTTGTGGAGCAGCGGATCGACCGCCGTCTCCTGGGTGATGAGGTCCATGCCGCCCCAGGAGAAGGCGCCGGTGCCGGTCACCGGGTGGTTCCAGGCGACGTGATAACCCGTCAGTTCCTCACCGGCGCGGGCGAGTTCCGTCAGCCGCTCGGTCCTGATCCCGGTGCGCACCCCGTACAGCGCCTCGAACGCCATCGCCGTGGCGGCCAGATCGGCGTTGCCGGGGCCCCCGCAGTAGCCGTTGACCGACAGTTCCACGACATCCGCCCCGGCCCGTACCGCCGCCACGGCGCAACCCACCGCGAGCCCGAACGTGTTGTGCGGATGCAGACCGATCCCGACGTCCGGTGCCAGCTCCTTCGTGCGGCCGACCAGGTGGGCGTAGGACTCGGGACTCATGGCGCCGGGGCCGTCGAACAGGGTGAGTTCGGTGGCGCCCGCGCCGGCCAGCACGGCGACCGACTCCTCCAGGGACTCCTCGGTGAGGAAGGAGACCATCAGCATGGGGACGACCGCGTCCAGACCGCGTGAGCGGGCGTGCCGGATCAGCGCCGCCGCGCGGGTCAGTACGTCGGCCCTGTCGCGCGGGGTGTCCGCGCCGCGCCATTCCTCGCCCCGCCAGGCCCGTTGGTAGACCGCGGGGTTGTAGAGGGCGGACGCCTCGCCGAGGCCCTGCACCCAGATCTGCACGGCGTCGTAGCCCGCGTCGGCGGCCCGGTCGATGTCCCGTGTGGTGCGCAGCAGGGGCAGCAGCACCCGGCAGCCGGGGTTCTCGCCCTTGACCAGTGCGACCTCGCGGCGCAGTGCCGTGTCGTCACGGCCGCCGAGCCCCGCGGTGACGACCTCGCGCACCCCGGCGCCGACGAGCCGGCGCAGATACGCCTCCTTCGCCCCGGTGGAGGCGACCACACCGGGCAGCGTCTCCACCGACCGCAGGGTCGCGTCGCGCAGCCGGACCGACTCCGGCAGGTCCCCGCGCACCTCGGGGCGGCGGGTGAAGGGGCTCACCGACCAGCGGCCCGGTTCGTAGGCGCCCGGCGCACGTCGGGAGGCCAGCTCCGCGCGGAACCGCGCGATCTCCTCGTCGGTGAACACGGGCGGCTTGTCCATGGGGTGTTCCTCTCTGCCGGGCGGGTCGGCTCATTGAAACACCACCCCTCCATCGCTGTCGACACTAAGAAGCTGACTGTGTCGATGAACTGCGATTACTGACGATTCGATCCGTCGAGTGTTTACTTTCTGTCGACACTAACTGATACTCGAGCCACTCGCCGCCCGCTCCCCGGGCCGTATGCCCGCAGGTGCCCCTCGCGCACCGCGCACGCGCGGCGAGCCCCGACCACCGACCGAGGGAGTAACCCGTGACCCAGGACGTGCCCCCCGCACGCTCCGGCCGTCTGGCCGGGCGGATCGCCGTCATCAGCGGCGCAGGAAGCGTCGGCCCCGGCTGGGGCAACGGACGTGCCACCGCCGTGATCTTCGCCCGCGAGGGCGCCACCGTGTACCTCACCGACCGGGACAAGGACGCCCTGGAGGTCACCGCCGAGCAGGTCCGCGGCGAGGGCGGCACCGCCCGCACCCACCTGCTCGACGTGACCGAACCCGACGCCGTCCAGGCCTACTTCGAGGAGACGGAGCGGCAGGCGGGCCGGATCGACATCCTGGTCAACAACGTCGGCGGCTCGCGGGCCGGCGGAGCGGCCGAGCTGTCCCTGGAGGACTGGGACAGCCAGCTGCGCACCAACCTCACCAGCGCCTTCCTCGCCTGCAAGCACGTCGTGCCGGTCATGCGGCGGCACGGCGGCGGCGCGATCGTCAACACCGCGTCCGCCTCCGGACTGCGCTGGACCGGCGCCGCGCAGGTCGGCTACGCGGCGGCCAAGGCCGCGGTGATCCAGATGTCCCGGGTGACGGCCGTGCAGTACGCGCCCGACGGCATCCGGGTGAACACCGTCGTACCCGGGCAGCTCCACACGCCCATGGTCGAGGCGCGGCTCGCCCACCAGCGCGCGGGCGGCGACGTGGCGAAACTGCTCACCGAACGCCAGGCCCGTATCCCGCTCGGCTTCATGGGCGACGGCCGTGACACGGCGTACGCGGCGCTGTTCCTGGCGTCCGACGAGGCCCGCTTCGTCACCGGCACGGAGATCGTCGTCGACGGCGGAATGACGGCCCGCTGTGACTGAGCCCGCCGTCCGCCCGGCCCGCACGCCGCCCGCGGCCCCGCTCCGCCCGGCGGCCGCACGGGACCCGCAGGCCCCGACACCGCACCAACCCCCGGAGTCCCCGCGGGCCCCGCGCGCCGCGCAGGCCCCCGCGCCCTCCCCGGGCTGCCCGCCCCCGCACCCCGCTCCCCGCAGACCCGCCCTCGTCCTGCCCCCCGGCAGTTGCGACGCGCACTGCCACATCCTCGGCCCGGCCGCCGTCTTCCCCTACGCCCCCGAGCGCACCTTCACCCCCGTCGACGCGCCCAAGGAGCAGCTCGCCGCCCTCCATGCGCACCTCGGTCTGTCCCGCGCCGTGGTCGTGCAGTCGTCCTGCAACGGCTCGGACCACCGCACCCTCCTCGACGCACTCGCCGCCGGACAGGGTCGGCTGCGCGGAGTCGCCCTCATCGGGGAGCACACCACGCGGGCCGACATCGAGGAACTGCACCGCGCCGGAGTCCGCGGCTTCCGCCTGAACTTCCTGCCGCACCTGCGCACCGCGCCCACCCGTGCGGAGATCGACTCGGTGCTGGAGCGTGTCGACGGCCTGGGCTGGGTCGCCGAGCTGCATCTCACCAGGCGCGAGGCCGCCGACCACGAGGCCCTGATCCGCTCGCTGCCCGGGCCCGTCGTCATCGACCATCTCGCCCGTGTCGATCTCTCCGCAGGGCCCGGCGACCCCGCCCTGCGCAGTCTGCGCTCCCTCCTCGACACCGGCGACGTCTGGCTCAAGGTGAGCGGAGTGGACCGGGTCTCCCGGCAGGGGCCGCCGTACGCCGACGCCGTGGCGCTGGCCGCGTCGTTCGTGGCGCACGCGCCCGGACGGGTGGTGTGGGGTACCGACTATCCGCATGTCAACATCGAGGGCGACGCCCCCGACGACGGGCTGCTGGTCGACCTGCTGGCCCGCATCGCGCCCGATCCGGACCTGCTGCGCCGCCTCCTCGTCGACAACCCGGCCGAACTCTTCGACTTCCCGCCCGTGCCGCCCGCGACGCCTGAGCTGCTCGCGACGCCCGCGACGCCCGTGCCGCCCCCGCCGTCCGCGCCGCCCGGTGCGGCGGACCCGGCGGCCGTCCCCGACCCGCCCCTGAAGCAGCCATGACCGCCCCCGCCCCCGTCACCGCCCCCGCCGTCGACGGCGTCTTCCTCGTCCGGGGCGCCCCCGGCTACGAGGAGGCCCGGCTCGGCGCCGTCTGGAACCTGCGCAAACCCGACCGCTTCCCCGACGCCGTCCTCGTCGCCGCCGGTGACCGGGACGTCCAGGCGGGCGTGCGCTGGGCCGCCGAGCACGGCCTCAAGGTGTCCGTCCGCTCCGGCGGCCACAGCTGGATCGGCAACGGGGTCCGCGACGGCGGGCTGCTCATCGACCTCTCCGCCCTGGACGAGGTCGAGATCGACGCCCCGAACCGCCGCGCGAGCGTCCGCCCGGCCGTCCAGGGAACCCGCTTCAACGCCCTGCTCGCCGCCGAGGGGCTGGTCTTCCCCAGCGGCCACTGCCCCTCCGTCGGCGTCGGCGGCTTCCTCATCGGCGGCGGCTACGGCTGGAACTCCCGCGCCCTCGGCCCGGCCTGCTTCAGCGTCGAGGCGGTCGACGCCGTCCTCGCCGACGGCACCCTCGTGCACGCCACCGACCAGACCCACCCGGACCTGATGTGGGCCGTGCGCGGCAGCGGGCCGGGCTTCTTCGCCGTCGTCACCCGCTTCCACCTGCGGGTGTATCCCGCCTACGAGCGCATCCTGCGCAGCGCCTACGTCTTCCCGTACGAGCTGCGCGACGAGGTGCTGGCCTGGACCCACGAGACCGTGCCCGGCGTCTCCGACTGGCTGGAGCTGTCCGCCAAGGTCGCCTTCACCCCGGGGGTGGAACGCCAGACCACGATGATCACCGCGGCGGCGTTCTGCGCCCCCGGACACGGCCCGGACCTGCTGGCACCCCTGGAGAAGGCACCCTTCCTGCACCACGCCCTGCGCCGGGTGGAACGCGTGCCCTCGACCCTCGACGACCTGTACGCCCTCTCCGACGGTCTCACCCCGGCGGGCCGGCGCTACGCCGTGGACGGCGTCTGGACCGACGCGCCCGCCGACCGCGTCCTGGAGGCGGGCCGCCCCGTGCTGGACGGGCTGCCGAACCGCGACAGTTTCCTGCTCTGGATGCTGTGGGGCGGGCAGCCCACCAGGGAGAACGCCTGCTGGTCCACCCAGGCCCGGCTGTACTTCTCCCCGAACGCCGTCTGGGACGACCCCGCCGACGACCTCGCCCACGAGACCTGGGCGCACGAGACGCTGCGCGCCCTGGACCCCCTCGCGCACGGCACCCAGTTCGCCGACGCCAACCCCGCCGACCGCCCCGACCACGGCCTCGAACCGGCCCAGGCCGCCCGCCTGGAGGAACTGCGCCGGCGCTACGACCCCGAGGGCCTGCTGCGCGCCTATCTGACCCCCGCGGAGTCCACCACCGCCCTGGCCGCGCACCGGCGCCGTGCGGCGGCGGGCGGACACGACGCCGAGCGGCCCGGAGAGACCGCCATGACCGTCGATTAGTGTCGACAGAAAGCCGAAATTGGCGACGCGCACACCCTTGACCGGCAATTTGTGTCGACAGTACCGTCGGAATGTCTGCACCACCCAAGGAGCCATACTTTGTCCAGGACGCCCGATCCCCATCCTGCCTCATCGCCGCGCGGAGCCGTCGTCCGGCGCGGCGACGCGCGGTACGAGCAGGCCCGCCTCGGCGCCGTGTGGAACGAGCGCAAGCCGGACCGGTTCCCCGAGGTCATCGTCGTCGCGGAGGACGAGCAGGACGTCGTCGCCGCCGTACGGCTCGCCCGGGCCGAGGGACTGAAGGTGTCCGTCCGCTCCGGCGGCCACAGCTGGGTCGGCAACGGGGTGCGCGACGGCGGACTCCTCGTCGACCTCTCCCGCCTCCAGGAGATCACCGTCGACCCGGAGCGGCGTACCGCGGCCGTCCAGCCGTCGGCCAAGGGACCCGCGATCCAGCAGGCCCTCGCCCCGCACGGGCTGTTCTTCCCGACCGGGCACGCGCCCACCGTCGGCATCGGCGGCTTCGTCCTCGGCGGCGGCTACGGCTGGAACTCCCGTCACCTCGGCCCCGCCTGCCTGAGCATCCGCGCCGTCGACGTGGTCCTCGCGGACGGCACCCTGGTGCACGCCACCGACGCGACCCACCCCGACCTGCTGTGGGCGGCGCGCGGCAGCGGACCCGGCTTCTTCGGCGTCGTCACCCGCTTCCACCTGGACCTGTACGACCGCCCCACCGAGATCCGGCGGACGGTGCACAGCTATCCGATCGAGCTGCGCGACGAGGTGCTCGCCTGGTCCTACGACCTCCTGGAGCAGCTCCCCACGAACGTGGAGTTCTCCGCCAAGGCGGGCTTCACCCCCGGCCTCGGCACCCCCTCCGTGTCCCTCACCGCCACCGTGTTCTGCACCCCCGAGCACGGCCCCGAGGCACTCGCCCCGCTGGAGGACGCCCCGTTCCGCGACCGGGCCCTGCGCTCCGTCACCGCGGCGCCGACCACCGTCGAGGAGCTCTACGACATCGCCGACCGGCTCAACCCGGAAGGCCTGCGCTGGGCCGTCGACGGCATCTGGGCCGACGGGCCGGCCGAGGAGATCCTGGGCGCCGCCCGGCCCGTCCTCGACGGCATCCCGGACGGCACCAGCTTCGTGCTGTGGATGCTCTGGGGCCACTACCCGACGCGCCCCGACGCCTGCTGGTCCGCCCAGGCCAAGGCCTACCTCTCGCCCAACGCGGGCTGGAGCGACCCGGCGGAGGACCTGCGGCACGAGAACTGGGTGCACGGCTCCCTGGCCGCCGTCCAGCACCTCTCCAAGGGGCTTCAGTTCTCCGACAACAACGTCGCCGACCGCCCCGACCTCGGCCTCAGCGCCGAGAACGCCGAACGGCTGGAGAAGATCCGCGCCGCCTACGACCCCGACGGGTTCTTCCGCACCTACATGACCCCGGACGAGTCGACCACGGCGTACGCGCTCGCGTCCCGCTGACGTCACCGAGGCGCCGGCACCCCGGCGCAGGTGTACCGGCCGTACCGCGACCCCGTACCCCCGCACCACCACCGCAGACCCGCACCACCCCCACATCCGTACGCACCACCACCGCGGACCCGCACCCGCATCACCCCGTACCGGCCGCAGCCACCCGGCCGGGAGAGCCGCAACCGCCCCCGGCGGCGTCCCCGGGCAGCACCCCAGGGCCCCGCCACTGTGCAAAGGAGCACACCCTCATGCCGAAGAGCACGAGAAGCACGGTCAGCACCCGCACCGCCAGAAGCCCGTTCCGCAGCCTGGCGATCGGCGTGGTGACGCTCGCCGTCGCCGCCCCGCTGGCCGCCTGCGGCGGTTCCGGCGCCTCCGCCTCCGCCGGCAGCGGCGGGGACGGACCGGCGAAGGTCACCGTGCTCCGCTCCAACGGCGCGCTGTTCGAGCCGCTCTACATCGCCCAGCAGCAGGGGTACTTCAAGGCCGCCGGTCTCGACGTCACCATCAAGCCCGGCGCCCAGGACACCTCGCAGAACGCCCCCTCGCTGCTCAACGGCGAGGCCCAGTTCGCGATGACCGACTCCTCCGGCTTCCTCAAGGGCGCCGCGAAGAACATGCCGATCCGCATCGTCACCGCCCTGGTGTCCACCAACACCAAGAACGCCCCCACCGACGGCCTGCTCGTCAAGAAGTCCAGCCCCGTCGAGCGCTTCTCCGACCTGGAGGGCAAGACCGTCGGCCTGGCCGCCCTCGGCGGCAACATCCAGTTCATGGTCGAGTACCTCGTCGAGAAGGACGGCGGCGACCCGGGCAAGGTCAAGTTCGTCGCCCTGCCCACCACCTCCCTCACCGACGCCGCGAAGACCGGCAAGACCGACGCCGTGTTCTCCTTCGGCGCCTTCTACGGCGCGGGCAAGGAGGCCGGGCTGCGCTCGGTCGGCAACGGCACCAACGACCTGCCCGGCCTCACCCAGGGCCTGCTCTTCTCCACCCAGAAGTACCTGTCCGGCAACAGCGCGACCGCGAAGAAGTTCGCCGACGCCGTCGCCCGGGCCATGACGTACGCCAACGCGCACCCCGACGCCGTCAAGGCGGTCGACAAGAAGTACACCCAGCTGCCCGCCGCCTACATCGACAAGGCGCAGAACGCCTACTACGACAAGAGCCTCGACACCACCGTGATGCGCACCGTCATCACCAAGATGCACGCCTACGGCCTGCTCAGCAGCACGCCGAAGGACGACGCCATCTACTGGGACAAGGCCCCGACGACCACCGGCGGCTGACAGCCGAGAACGGCAGAGGTACACCCACCATGGCCACTTCCACCCCGGCATCCGCCGCACCCACCGGGTCCACCGGACCCGGTACGGGCCGCCGTCCGGCCCCGGCCCCCCAGCGCCCCGCGCGGCGCCCCGGGGCCGGGCGGGCCGCGTGGCACCCCACCCTCACCCTGCTCCAGCTGTCCGCCGTCCTCGCCGTCCTGCTCCTCTGGGCGGCGATCGCGGCGGCCGGCCTGGTCAGCACCACCGCACTGCCCGGACCCCTCACGGTGTTCGGGCAGTTCCCGGGCCTGTTCGGCGACGGCGCCTACCGGCAGGCGGTGACGGACACCCTCGACGGTGCCCTCACCGGCTTCGCCGCCGCCGCGGTCGTCGGCATCCCGCTGGGCCTGGTCACCGGCACCTACGCGGCGGCCGAGCTGTCGTCCCGCCTCCTGGTGGACGTCCTGCGGTCCTTCCCCGTCATCGCCCTGCTGCCGGTGTTCCTGCTGGTCCTCGGGTCCACGCCGACGACGAAGACCACCGTCGTCTTCATCGCCTGCGTCTTCCCCGTCTTCCTCCAGGCCCAGTACGGCGCCCGCTCCGTCACCCCGATGATCAACGAGACCATGGACGCCTACCGCGTCCCCCGCATGCTGCGCTTCCGCAAGGTGATCCTGCCCAGCGCCACCCCGTCCGTCATGACGGGACTGCGGCTCGCGGCGACCACCTCCGTACTCGTGGCCATCGGCGTCGAGGTCCTCACCACCCTGCCCGGCATCGGCCACGAGGTCGTCCAGGCTCAGCAGGGCGGCGCCTCGGCACGCGCCTACGCGTACATCGTCACCGCGGGCTGGATCGGCTGGGTGATCACCCTGCTGTCCCAGTTCGCCGAACGGCGCCTGCTGCGCTGGCGCCCGCCCGCGCACACCGACTGAGAGGGGGCACCCCATGTCCGAGCGTCCCTCCGGCGCCCTGCGGAAGTCCCTGCTCACCCAGCTGTGGCTGCCGGTCCTGTGCGTCGCCGTGCTGTTCCTCGCCACCGCGGGCAGCACCAGCTTCTACTTCCCGCCCGCCGCCGACGTCGTCGCCACCCTGTGGCGCGAGCTGCTGCACGGCGGCCTGACCGGCGACCTGCTCTTCTCGCTGCGCAACATCGTGGCCGGCCTCGCCGTCGCCACCGCCTGCGGCATCGGCGCCGGTCTGGTCATCGGCGAGATCGAGCCGCTGCGCCGCGCGACGGGACCGCTGCTCGACTTCGCGCGGGCCACCCCGACCGTGGCGTTCGTCCCGGTCATCATCCTGACCCTGGGCATCGGCTCGGGCCCCAAGATCTTCCTGATCGCCCTCGGCTCGTTCTGGCCGGTCCTCCTCAACACCGTCAGCGGCGTCCACGGCATCAACCCCGCCGTGCACGAGACGGCCCGCAGCTACCGGATCCCGCGCAGACTCAGGCTGCTGAAGGTGGTGCTGCCCGGCGCCCTGCCGCAGATCTTCGCCGGCATCCGCGTCGCCCTGTCGATCGCCGTGGTCCTCATGGTCGTCAGCGAGATCTACGGCTCTCCGGTCGGCCTCGGCAACTTCATCCTGCAGAGCGGCTCCAGCTTCGCCGTCCCGGAGACCTGGGCCGGAACCGTGCTGATCGGCATGCTCGGCTACGCGCTGAGCCTGCTCCTGCTCGCCGCCGAGCACCTGCTGCTCGGCTGGTACCACCAGCGTCCGCCCCGGGCCCGGCGGCCCCGGCGGACCATGTCCCGGAACGAGGTGAAGGCATCATGAAACGCGGATCCAGCCTGATCGTGGAGGACGTCCGCAAGACGTTCGGCCACGGCGCGGACGAGCACACGGTGATGGACGGACTCTCGCTGCGGGTCGACCCCGGCGAGCTCGTCTGCATCGTCGGCCCGTCCGGCGCGGGCAAGACCACCCTGCTGCGCTGTCTCTCGGGCCTCATCCGGCCCACCTCCGGCACGATCCGCTACGGCGACGAGCCGCTGACCAGGCCGCACGCCGACATCGCCGTCGTCTTCCAGGACTACCGCGGCTCCCTGCTGCCGTGGCTCAGGGTCCGCGAGAACGTGGCCTTCCCGCTGGAGGGCATGGGCGTCAAACGCGCCGCGCGCAGCCGCCGCGCCGAGGAGTGCCTGGAGGCCGTGGGCCTGCCGGGCGTCGGCGACAAGTACCCCTGGCAGCTGTCCGGCGGTATGCAGCAGCGCGTCGCCATCGCCCGCGGCCTCGCCTACGACGCGCCGGTCCTGCTGATGGACGAGCCGTTCGGCTCGGTGGACGCCCAGTCCCGCTTCGACCTGGAGGACCTCACCCTGCGGCTGCGCGCCGAGCTGGGCATCACCGTCATCGTCGTCACCCACGACATCGACGAGGCCGTCTACCTCGGCGACCGCGTCGTCGTCCTCGGCGGCCGTCCCACCACCGTCGTCGACAACCTCACCGTCGGCCTCGGCACCGACCGGGACCAGCTCACCACCCGCGCCGACCACCGCTTCACCGAGCTGCGCACCCGGGTCCTGAGCCGGATCCGCGAGGCCCAGACCGCGGCGCCCGCCGGACAGCCGGCCGCCGGGAACCCCGTACGGCGGACACCGGAACCGGAGGGACACGACCGGCACGACCGGCCGCAGGACGGCCCCGAGGGCCCGGCGCCGGACGCCCTCGGCGCGGCCCGGGAGACCAGCGGGCGGGCGGTGCGCTGAGCCGTGACGACCCGATTCGACCACGTCGGCCTCTCGGTCCCGGACCTGGAGGCCGCCACGGCCTGGTACTGCGCCGCCCTGGACCTCACCGCGGCGCCCGTGTTCGCCGTCGCGGAGACCGATCTGCGCGGGGTGATGCTGCTGCACGGCAGCGGCTACCGCATCGAACTCCTGCACCGCCCCTCCGCCCGCCCCGGCCTCACCCCGGGCAGTCCCGTCGAGGCGGCGGGCACCCACGGCTTCGGCCACATCTGCCTGTGCGTGAGTGACGTGGCGGCGGAGTTCGCCCGGCTCGTCGCGGCGGGCGCCGGGGTCAGCATGACCCCGCGGCCCGCCCCGCGCCCGGGGGCCACCATGGCCTTCGTGACGGACCCCTACGGCAACCTCATCGAACTGCTCGACCGCGACTGAGGCCGGCCGCTCCCCGGCGGCCCCGGGCCGCAACCGGATGCGGGTCCGGACCCGGGTCCGGACCCGGGCAAAGAGTCACCCTCAGCTTTAGCTTTACACCTGCCCTCGGACGAGGGTCCGGCCACCGCCGGCGCACAGACCTCCGCACGCCGGGACCGGCAGCCCCACGAAGTGTCCCCACGCAATGTCAGGAGCGCACCATGAGCGAGCACCCGACCGACGGCCCGAGCGGGACGGGCGGGACGGGCGGGACGCCGACCCTGTTCACCGGCGTCCAGGTCTTCGACGGCACCGGGCGCGACCCGTTCCCCGCGGAGGTCCTGGTCGAGGGCAACCGCATCACCGCCGTGGCGCCCTCCGTACCGGCCGCGCGCAGGTCCGGCGCCCGCGTGGTGGACGGCGGGGGAGCCGCCACGCTGATCCCCGGGCTGGTCGACTCCCACACCCACCTCGGTTTCGGCTCCACCACCGAACACGTCTCCCGCCGCCGCGACGAACCCGACGAGGAGAAGGCCCTGCTGGTCGCCCACGCCGGCCGGGTGCTGCTCGACCACGGCTTCACCAGTGCCTACTCCGGCGGCAACCGGCTGCCCCGCACCGAGACCGCCGCCCGCAAGGCGTTCGCGGAGGGCTGGATGCCCGGCCCCCGCTTCAAGGCGGCCTCCTGGGAGGGCACCGCCGGCATGGTGGAACCGGGCGTCTACGACTTCCCCGGCACCGACGGCCGCGCCTCCGACCCGCGGTCCGTGGGCCGCTTCGTCGGCGAGATGGCCGACCTCGGTGTCGACATCGTCAAACTGTCGCTGTCCGGCGAGAGCGCCGTCGTCCAGGGCACCTCGCGGATCGTGCAGTTCACCGACGAGGAGGTCGCGGCCGCCGCCGCCGTCGCCCGCGAACGCGGGGTGGCCCTGACCGCCCACGCCCACGCGGCCGAATCGATCAAGATGGCGGTACGGCACGGCATCCGCGCCGTCTACCACTGCACCTTCGCCGACGAGGAGGCCCTCGACCTTCTCCAGGCCGCCCGCGACCGGCTGTTCGTCGCCCCCACCCCCGGCATCATCCACGCCAACCTCCACGAGGCCGGCAGCGAACCCGAGCCCGGCATGGAGGTCGAGGCCACCGAGAAGGCCGTGCGCCAGGTCGTGCCCGAACTCGTCCGGCGCGGCATCCGGGTCGTCCCGGGCGGCGACTACGGCTTCCCGTGGAACCCGGTCGGCCGCAACGCCCGCGACCTGGAGCTGTTCGTCGACTGGTTCGGCTTCACCCCGGCCGAGACCCTGCGCGCCGCCACCGAGCACGGCGGCCAGGTGATGGGCCTGGGCGGCGAGCTCGGCCTGGTCCGCGAGGGATACCTCGCCGACCTGGTCCTGGTCGACGGCGACCCGCTGGACGACATCCGCATCCTCCAGGACCGCGACCGTCTCACCGCGGTCATGAAGGACGGCAAGCTTCACAAGGCACCGGCGTGAGCCCCCTCGGCGCGGGCACGGCACGGCTGCCCCGGGCGGGCGGCGCCGCCGCGCCCCGGGCCCGTACCGGCGCCGGCCGCCTGGTGGGGGAGTGGGACGGCGGAACCGCCGTGTTCCGCGGCGTCCCCTTCGCCGCGCCCCCGGTCGGCGACCTGCGCTGGCGCCCGCCCCGGCCCGCCGCCCGCTGGGACGGCGAACGCCGCGCCACGGACTTCGGCCCGGCCCCGCTCCAGCCGCAGCCGCCGTCCGACTCGGTCATGTACCGCACCAACTTCGCCGACCGGCGGCCCCTGGTGATGAGCGAGGACTGCCTCTACCTCAACGTCTGGACCCCCGACCCGGCGCCCGGCGCGGAACTGCCGGTGACGGTCTGGATCCACGGCGGCGGCAACCGCTACGGCCACGGCTCCCAGGACATCCACGAAGGCCGCGCCCTGGCCGCCCGGGGCCTGGTCGTCGTCACCCTCAACCACCGGCTCGGCGCCCTCGGCTTCCTCGCCCACCCGGACCTCGCCGCCGAGGACGACCTGGGCGCGTCCGGCGGCTACGGGCTGCTCGACATCGTCGCCGCCCTGACCTGGGTCCGCGAGAACATCGCGGCCTTCGGCGGCGACCCCGACCGCGTCACCCTCGCGGGCAACTCCGCGGGCGCCGCCCACATCTGCCACCTGATGGCCGTACCGGCCGCCCGCCCGCTGTTCCACGCCGCGCTCGGCCAGAGCGCGAGCGGCGTGGGCCGCGCGGAGGGCCCGCTGCCGTCCCAGGAGGAGGCCCGGCGCCGCGGTCTGGCGTACGCGGACGGGTTCGGCGGCGCGGGCATCGACCGGCTGCGCCGGGTGTCGGGCGTCGAACTGATCGTGCGGGGACACTTCGGCCCGGTCGTCGACGGCAGGCTGCTCACCGAGCCCACCGACGACGTGTTCGCCGAGGGCCGCCAGCACCGGGTCCCGCTGCTGCTGGGCACCAACCTCGACGAGGGCACGGTCTACGCCGCCGAGGGCGAGGACGCCGGTGCCGTCGGCGACGCCCGGTTCGTCGGCCCGGTCTGGCGCTGGGCCCGCGCCCACCGCGCCACGGCGGCACCGACCTGGCTCTACCGCTTCACCCGCCGCCCGCCCCTGCCCCCCGGCCTGCCCGACCCCGGCGTCTATCACACCGCCGAACTCCCCTACGTACTCGACAACTTGTCCCAGCGTCCCGACTGGCCCTGGGAGCCCGCCGACCACCGCCTCGCCGGCCTCATGGCCGACACCTGGGCCCGTTTCGTCACCACCGGCGACCCGAACGGCACCGGCCTGCCGCACTGGCCGCGGTTCACGGGACCGGACAGCTCACCGGTGATGGCGTTCGGCGACACGGTCCGCGAGGACGTCCAACGGGCCCCCGGGCCCGCCCGCAGCTGAGAAGGGAAACACCCCCTGTGACACGACTCCCGGGCACCGAGGGAAGCGGCGACATCGCGGACCGCATCCGGGCCCGCCGGGGCGGCGCACTGCGCCCGCTCGACCGGATGCTGCTGCACAGCCCACCCGTGGCGGACGGCTGGAACGCCCTGCTGGGCGCCGTACGGCAGCGCATGACACTGCCCGCCGACATCCGCGAACTGGTCGTCCTGCGCATCGCCGTCCTCAACCGGGCCCCCTACGAATGGACCGCCCACGAACCGGAGGCGCGGGCAGCCGGTCTGACCGACCGTCATCTCGCCGCACTCCGTGCGGAGGACGCCGCCACGCACCCGGACCTGGACGCCCGGCAGCGCCGGGTGATCGCCTACACCGACGCCATGACCAGGGACGTCCAGGTCCCCTCGGCCGTGTTCGACGCCCTGCGCGACGACTTCACCCCGGCCGGGCTGGTCGAACTCACGGTGACCGCGGCCGCGTACGGCATGGTCTCCCGCTTCCTGGAGGCGCTGGAGGTCGACTCCCCGTCCCCGCACCGCAGTTGACACCCCTTTCCGCTGACTCCCGCAAGCCGCACCAGAGGAGAACGACGTGACCGCTCCCCACCCCGCCGCCCCCGCCCCGACCACCGCCGGACGGCTGCACGGCAAGGTGGCCCTCGTCACCGGCGCGGGCGCCGGCATCGGACAGGGCTGCGCGCTGCTCTTCGCCGAGCAGGGCGCCACGGTCGTGGGCTGCGACCTCGATCCGGCCGCCGCGGAACGCACCCGCGAGCTGGCCGCCGACCGGGGTCTGCGCATCGACGTGACGGCGCCCCTGGACATGACCGTCCCGGCCGACGCCCGGCGGTTCGCCGACGAGGCGTTCGCCCGGCACGGCAGGATCGACGCGCTGGTGACGGCCGGAGCGATCGCGCCCCGCATGGCCACGGCCGAGGAGATGGACTTCGAGAGCCAGTGGGGACCGACGATGCGCGGCGAGACCGATGTCGTCTTCCTCCCCGTGCAGGCGGCGTGGCCGCATCTGAAGGCGTCCGGGGGCGGCTCGATCGTCAACTTCGCCTCGGTGAACGCGTTCCGCGGCAGCAGCACGTTCGGCATGGTGGCGCACTGCGCGGGCAAGGCGGCCGTACTCGGCCTGACCCGTCAGCTCGCCGTGGAGGGCGGCCCGTCGGGCATCCGGGCCAACACCATCTCGCCCGGCATGGTGCGCACCCCGGCCACGGAGTCGGCGGGCGCCCACGAGGGCGCGGCCCGGGACGCGGTGCTCGCCCGCATCCCGCTGGGCCGGGTCGGCCGCCCCGAGGACATCGCCTGGTGCGCGGTGTACCTGATCTCCGACGAGTCGGCCTGGGTGACCGGCGGCAACTTCCCGGTGGACGGCGGCGTCCTCGCCAAGTAGCGCTGCGGGAGAAGAGGACCGGGGGCGGCCCGAACGGGGATTCACGCCACCGCGGAACCCCGCTTGCGCGCCCCCGTCCCCTTGCGCCCGCCGCCCGTGCCGTCCTGCTCCATCTGGTCCTCCACGGCGCGCAGGGCCCGCACGGTGGCCCCGGCGATGAGGGCGGACGCCAGCTCCCCGTCCCGCTCCACGCACGCCTGGATCAGCCGCTCCTGGTCGTCCACGCTGTAGGCGAGCCGCCCGGGACGGGTGAGGCTGAGGTGGCGCAGCATGAGGGTGCGCAGGGCGAGCGAGTCCAGGATCTGCTTGAGTGTGGCGTTGCCGACGATCTCGGTCATCCGCTCCTGCAGCAGGACGTGGCTCCAGAAGTACGTGTCGACGTCACCGGCGTCGGCGAGTTCCCGCATCTTCTCCACCCGGCTGCGCAGCTCGGTGAGCTCGGCGTCGGTGGCCCGCCGGACGAGCAGCCCGGCGAGCATGGCCAGCAGCTGCCGGCGCACCTGGTAGATGTCGCGGATGTCGGTGAGGGAGGGCGCCGCGACCCGGGGCCGGCGGCGTGCCTTCATCTCGACCAGCCCCTCCTGCTCGAGCAGCATCAGCGCCTCGCGCACCGGGGTACGGCTGGTGTCGAAGCGCCGTGACAGTTCGACGCTGTTGAGGTCCTGCCCCGGTTCGAGCCGTCCCTCGATGATCCCGGAGCCGACCCATTCGGCGATCTGCGCGACGAGCGGCTCCCGCCGGTCCCTGAGGCGCAGCAGCCGTTCCAGCACCATGTGCGTGTCCTGATCCGACATGCGGGGGCTCTCCCTGTCCACTCCGGGTACCATCACGTCAGCCACACCTGCGTCCACCGCACCACCAACCGTGAAACCTCGAACGGTGTCGACAGTACCGCATCATTGCCGCGCTCTGGATCGTAGAATTCGACTTTCTGTCGACACCGGGCCCCCGCGGTGCGGTCACCCTTCAGGGGTCTGATTCGTGTAGGGCTCACGTATCCGGCGCACCGGAACCCGGGTGCCGACGGCGATGTCAGTGGTCGTCCCTACGGTTCTTCCATGACGCGATCTCTGCAGGCCGTGGCCTATCGACGACCCTCCGTGCTGGAGTCCGCCGGGAGCGGACGGCACCTGGGGCTGGAGACCTCCCGGGGTGCGACCCCCTCGGGCCCCGCGGACCACCCGCGCTTCTTCAGCGGGTTCCTGACGGACCCGCAGCCGGCGTCCGCCGCGCTCCTGGCGGTCGCGGACGTGGCCGCCGCGCGCTACCACCAGCCCCTGCTGCGCGCCTCCCTCGACCCGGTGGTGACGGGCAACGGCGACCGGCTGCGCTTCGAGTCCTTCTCCGGCTGCGGAGGGGTCTACGCGCGGCTGGACGTCCTGGCCCCCGGCCTCGACGGCGGCGAGGTGGGACAGGGCACGACCAACGTCGACGTGAACAACCCGCTGCGCGAGGCGCTCTCCCGGATCGGCTCGGACGATCCCCTCCACCTGCGGGTCGGCCCCGAGGAACTGGCCGTGACGACCCTCGACGGACCGGTGGTGGAGAAGAAGGTCCCGCTTCCCGACCGCTGGCTGCGCGGTTTCGCGGAGGCGCAGGTGATCGCCGCGGGCTTCGACCTGAGGGCCGAACTGCCGGCCGCCGAGGCGGTGCGCTTCCTGCGCACGCTGCCGCGCACCGCCGGGCGCGGGGCCGCCGCCGGGCCGCACTGGGTCGTCCCGGCGGGGCGGACCCTCCGCCCCGCCACCCGGCCCCTGCCGGGCGCCGTGTGCCTGCCCGGCCCCGCGCGCCTGGAGGCGTTCCGCCGGGTGCTGCGGCACGCCACGGCCCTGCGCGTCTACGGCCCCGCCGTCACCGGCGCCGCCGCCACGGCGAGCGCCTGGGAGGCGGTGCTGCCCGGAATGCGGCTCACCCTCACCCTGTCGCCGGACACCTCACGCGGCTTCTCGGGCGAGGGCGGTGTGCTCCACGCGCTCGCCACCCCCGAGGCCGCCGAGGACGCGGAACTGATCGCGGTGCTGCTCGCCTGGGAGCCCCGCGTCGACATCGCGGACCTCGCCGCCGCGTCCGGCCTGACCGCCGAGCGGGTACGGGTCGCCCTGGTCCGCCTCGGCACCTCCGGCCGGGTGGGCTACGACACGGCGGAGGCGGCGTACTTCCACCGCGAACTGCCCTACGACGCCGCCCGCGTGGAGCGGCACAACCCGAGGCTCCGCTCGGCGCGGGACCTGGTGGCCGCGGGAGCGGTCCGGGTGGACGGCGCGATCGGCACGGTCACCGCCGGGGACGGCCATGTGCACCGGGTGCGGGACCAGGCGGGCGTTCTCAGCTGCAGCTGCCTGTGGTGGGCGCGCCACCGGGGCGGACGCGGGCCGTGCAAGCACGCGCTCGCGGTGCGGATCGTACGGCGCGGCGGGGCCGGCGAGCACGCCCGGATCCCGGACGGGGCGGCACACGCCGGCGGCGACGGCTCCGGTGCGGCGCGGACGGACGGGGGTGCGCGATGAGCGCGCTGATGACAGCGGTACGGGCGGGGCGGACGGGCGAGACGGTGGACCTCCTGGCCCGGATGACGGACGCCGAACGGCGCGCCCACGTGCCGGAACTCCTGGAACTCCGCAAGGAACTGCGGAAGGCGCCCTGGAACGCGTACTCCCGCCGGGCCTACTCGGCGCTGCACGTGGCGGGCACGGCGTGCCGGACGGGCGCGGCCGCCGTCGCCACCTGGATCGCCGCCAACGACATGCGCTGGTCGTCCGCGCCGCCCGCCGCGATCCTCCGGCTCCTGGCCGACCGCCCCGCGGACTGGCTCGCCGACGTCACGGACCGCCTCGCCCGGCGCCCGCCCGCCACCGAGGTGCCCTACGAGCTGATGGCCGGCCTCGTACGGCTGTCGGGCTGCCCCGTCCCGACCACGGAGGCCTACGTCACCGGCTGGGTGGAGCACACCGGCCGCACCTGGCAGCGCGGCAGCCTGGACGAACGGCTGCGGACCGACGCGTACCGGGCGCCGCTGGTGGCCGCGCTGTTCGAGACGGACGACATCGGCAGCCGGCTCGAACGGTCCGCGGGCGGCGAGCAGGACACCTGGCCCGGCGCGCTGGCCCGGCTCACCGCCGAGGGCGCCCTGGACCGCAAGGCGATGGTCGACGGCTGCCTGGCCCGGCTGCTGCGCGGCGGCACACCGGCCGACGCACGTGTCTTCCTGCTCCTGCTGCGGCTGCTCGATCCCACCCCGGAGGAACGGCGGGAGCACACGGCCGACTGGCTGGCCCTGGCCGCCGACGCGGTCTCCCCGGTGGCGGGCCACGCCCAGTCGGTGCTGGCGGCCCTAACCCTGGACGGCGGCCTGTCGGCCCGGCA
This sequence comes from Streptomyces sp. NPDC047000, assembly GCF_040644295.1. NCBI lineage: Bacteria > Bacillati > Actinomycetota > Actinomycetes > Kitasatosporales > Streptomycetaceae > Streptomyces > Streptomyces sp. NPDC047000. The sequence goes on along the minus strand of NZ_JBEYWE010000024.1, from coordinate 76,160 downwards.
GCTCGCGGAGATGTCCGGCGCGGTGCTGTTCCGCCCCGAGAAGAAACTCGTCCGGGCCCAGCTGGTGCTGCTCGGCAAGGCCCTGGCCCGGGACCGGACCGCGGCGGACGAACTGCTGCCCGGCGTCGCCCAGGCCTTCGGCCACACCGACCCGGACATCCAGGAACGGGCCCTCACACTGGTGGAACGCCATCTGACGAGCGCCGGTGACGCCGGAACCAGGGACGAACTGTCGGCCATGGCCGAGCAGCTGATACCGGAACTGCGGGCGCGCGCGGCCGGACTGCTCGGCACACGTGCGGCCGGGGCCGGGGCGGAGCCGGAGCCGTACGAGGAGAACCTGCCGCCGTTCACCGGCCCGGTCCGGCTCGCGGCGGCTCCGGCCACGCCGGAGGAGACGGCCGAGGAGGTGAGCGCGGCGCTGGCCTCCGCTCCCTCCGTGGCGGAGTTCGAGCGGACCCTGGACGGGCTGGTGCGTCACGCCTACCACGACCGGGACGCCCTGGTACGGGCCCTGCGGCCGGTGCTCGCACGCTGCTGGTGGAACGACGACGGCGCGCGCGCCCAGGATTCCGTCGAGCGCGTGTTCGATCCGACCCGTGGGTGGCTGTTCACCGCGTCCAGCGGTCTGGAACTCCTCCTCGTCACCCTGTACGACAGGATCCGCACCCGTACCCTGCACGCGGCCGTCCACCACGGCACGGCCTGCCGTGACTGCGGGCACGCCGCGCTGACCAGGGCCTTCGACGCCCGGCTCTGGGAGGTGGCGTACCTGCTCAGGACCCGGCCGGTGCCGTTCCTGCTGTCGGTGCCGACCTGGAGCACGGGCCTGCTGGAGCCGGACGAACTGGTGGACCGCCTCGACACCTACCGGCGGCTCGGCGCCCGGGCCGGAGAGGCCGACTTCGCGCAGGCGCTGCTGCGGGTACGGCGCGGCGACCGCGCCTCGGCCCAGGCCGCCGCCGGACGGGCCGCGGCCCTCGGCACCCCGGAGGGCGCCCGGCTGGCCCGCTGGCTCACCGCCGGGGTGCGGGCCCTCAGGACGACCCGGCGCACCCACCCACCGCGGATCCTGGTCGAGTTCGGCGAACTCACCGAGTTGCAGGAGGACTTCCCCGCCGCGTTCCGCCCGCTGGGCAGGCCCACCGGCGTCCTGGGGAATTTCCGGTACTGCTTCCACGGCGGCCCCGGCGCGCAGCGGCACTGGCCGGCGCTGCTGCCGGAGCGGCGTGAGCTGGTGGCCGGACGGCTGCTGCCCGGCCTGTCCGAACTGGCGGTGGGCAACGGCCGGGGCGACGGCGCGTACCTCCCGCTGCTCGCCGAGTCGGACGGCGAGGCGGGGGAGGCGATGCACCTGGGACTGGCGTACGGACTGTGCGCCCGGCACCCGGAGGACCGGCTCGCCGCGGTGGACGCGCTGCTGACGCTGGCGGCGCGCGGTCAGCTGGACCCGGTCCGGCTGGGCACCGACCTGCGCCAGCTCGTACAGGCGGGGGCGGCCAAGCCGCTGAGGCTGGCGGAGTCGGCGCGCACCGCGGCGGCCACCGGGGCGTGCGCCACCGTCTGGGAGGTGCTGCGGCACGTGCTGCCCGCGCTGCTGGCCGGACCGTCGGCAGCCGGGGCGGCACCCGCACGGGGGCTGGGCGACCTGCTGGGCGTGGCCGCGGAGTGCGTGGAGCGTTCCGGAGCGGGCGGTGAGGTGCGGTATCTCACGGAGACGGCGGACCGGCGCGGGTCGTCGCAACTGCTCACGCAGGCACGCCGGTTGCGAGCGGCACTGGCCTTCGCGGCGGCTGCCTGACCGGCGCCGGCGGCCCGGAGGCCGACGAGGGGGTGGGGAACCCGGGGGCGCCGGGTTCCCCTTCGGGGACCGGTTGAGGAGACGTCCCCGAGTCATCGGGACCGCTCAGTGGCGGTTGAACAGCAGACGCCAGGCCTCCGGGCCGCGCTCGAGGTACTCGAAGGTGAAGGCGCCCGGGTCGCGGGCCTCGATCTGGGCCAGCAGCGGCAGCGGGTCGTGCGGCGCGACCAGGATCATCGCGCGGCCCGCCGGTACGGCGTCCAGGGCGCCGAAGATCGTCGCGTGGCGCAGGGCGTGCGGGACCGCGCGGGCGTCCAGCTCGGGCACATCGGCGTCGTCCGAGCCGCCGCAGCCGCAACTGCCGCCGCAGCCGCCGGACTGCTGCGCGGCCTCGCCCTCGGCGTGGCCGTGCGCATGACCGCCCAGCAGCTCGTGCATCCCGTCCAGCAGCTTCGCCAGCGACAGCTCGGGCGACGCCGCGATCAGCGGGAGCACCAGGTCGTTCTCCTTGTCCAGGTGCGCCTCGAACAGCACCTGCAGGGCACGGGCGTCGCTCGCCGCGCGGGCCGCGGAGGGCGCGGTGCGCAGCGCCTCCACCAGGTCGGTGATCCTGCGGTGCTCGGCCAGCATGCCGTCGACCAGCAGCCGCGCCTCCGTGGTGGCGTGCGCCGCCGGGTACAGCGCCTTCTCCTCGGCCAGGGCGTGCGGGACGAGCTCGTGCTCGCAGAAGGCGACCAGCCCGGCCCGGATCTCCCCGGCCGATTCCGAGCCGCGCTCCACGGCGTCGATCAGCATCGTGACCCGGCCACCCAGCTCACCCGCCAGCTGGGCGTGGTGCGCCTCCACGGCTTCGACGGCCTGGGCGTCCTGGGGGTCCGACGCGAGGGTGACAGTGCTCATGCTGGTCTCCAGCTGTTGGTGGCGGCCGGGGGCGGCCGGGTGGGGGACTGCGGTTTCGAATATACTACGGACATGTCCGTGGAAAATAAGGCCCCCTTCCCGGGAGGCGACCGGCCGCTCGTCTCCCGGCAGCGCCACGCCGTCCTCCAGCACCTGCGCGGTCAGCCCCGGCCCGCCACCGCCGCCGAGCTCGCCCAGGAGTGCGGACTGCACGTCAACACCGTCCGGGAGCACCTGGACGCCCTGGTGGAAGGCGGTCTCGCGGTCCGCCGGCGCGGCGAGGCCGCCGGACGCGGCCGGCCCGCCTGGCGGTATCTGTCCCGGCCGCCGCAGCAGTCCGCCGTACGGGAGTACGCCGGTCTCGCCGCCGTGCTCGCCGGGCAGATCGCCCGCTCCAGCGCCGACCCCAGGGCCGACGCCCTCGCGGCGGGAGAGGAATGGGGGCACGCCCTGCTCACCGGACAGGAGCCGTCCGGCGACGCGCGGGAGGCCCGCGGACGCGTGCTCGCGCTGCTTGGGGAGATCGGGTTCGCCCCCGAACCCGAACCCGGACCTGGACCCGATTCCGGTGAAGGCGTGGACGGGCGGGGCGAGTTCCGGGTCCGGCTGCCGCGCTGCCCGTTCATCGAGGTCGCCCGCGAGCACCCCGGCGTGATCTGCAACGTCCACGCCGGACTGGTCGGCTCCGGCTACACCGCGCTGGGCGGGACCCCGGGCGCCGTCTCCCTGCACCCCTTCGCCGAACCCGGCGCCTGCCTGCTGCTCTTCCGGGACAGCGGCACCGGCGGAGACGGCCGGGCGGTCACCGGGACGGAGACGGCCGGCCAGGACCAGGACCAGGACCGCGACCCGGCCCGGAGGCCCCAGTGACCCCCACCGGCACACCTGGCACCACCGGCTCCAGCGACTCCGGCCTCACCGGCCCGGACGCAGCCCCCGCCCGCATCCCCACCTCCGCCCGCACCCCCACCCCCACCCCCACCCCCACCCCCGCCTCAGCCGCCGACGCCGCCCGCCGCGCCGGCGCCCGCCGTGCCGTCCTGCTGCTCCCCGCCGGGCTCGCCCTGCTCGCCGGGATCGACGCCGCCCTCATGCTCCTCGGCCTCCCCACCGCCGTACGCACCGACCGGCTGCCCCAGGTGCACGGCGTCCTGATGGTCCTCGGCTTCGTCGGCACCCTGGTCGCCCTGGAACGCGCCGTCGCCCTCGGCCGGGGCTGGGGCTATCTGTCCCCCGGCTTCCTCGGCGCGGGCGGCCTGCTGCTGATCAGCCCCGCACCGCTGCGCGCCGGCAAGCTGTCCATGGTCCTCGGCACCGCCGTCCTGCTCGCCCTCTACGTCCGCTTCTGGCGCCGCCAGCCCGGCCCCGCCCTGCTGGCCCAGGCCGCCGGCGCGCTGACCGGACTCGGCGCCGCACTGCTGTGGCTGGGCGGCCTCGACGTACCCCGGCTGCTGCCCTGGCTCGCGTCCTTCCTGATCCTGACCATCGCCGGCGAACGCCTCGAACTGGCCCGGGTCGCCCTCCTCGCCCCCCGCACCGAACACACCTTCCTCGCCTGCGCGGGCGCCGTGACCGCCGCCACCGTCGCCACCCTGCTGTGGCCCGCCGCAGGCACCCTGCTGCTGGCCGCCGCGCTGCTCGCGCTGGTCGCCTGGCTGGTCACGTACGACATCGCCCGCCGGATGCTCCGCGCCAAGGGCCTGCCCCGCTTCTCGGCCGCCTGCCTGCTCGCCGGGTACGCCTGGCTGGGCCTCGCGGCCGCGCTCTGGCTGATCGACGGCCCGATCACCGACGGCAGCCGCTACGACGCCGTCGTGCACTGCGTCTTCCTCGGCTTCGTCATCTCGATGATCATGGCCCACGCCCCGGTGATCCTCCCCGCCGTACTGCGCCGCCCGCTCCCGTACCACCCCGCCTTCGCCGCGCCCGCCTGGCTGCTGCACCTCTCGCTCGCGCTGCGCGTCCTCGTCGGCGACCTGCGGGACTCCACCGTCGCCTGGCAGACCGGCGGAGTGCTCAACATCGTCGCCGTCCTGCTGTTCGTCGGGACGGCGGCCACCCTGTCCGTGACCGGGCGCGGCACCGCACCCCGCCGCCCCCGGCCGCAGCCCTCGGAGACCCCCCGGTGACCACGCAACCGCCTTCCAGGAACACCCTCCTCTCCCAGGGGCCCGGCACCCCGGACCGGCCGGGTGCCGGTCCGCGCCGCCCGCGCGCCGGCTGGCACCTGCGGGTCAACGCCGTCGTCGTGGCCTGGCTCGCCGCCTTCGCCGCCGTCTCCCTGGTGCACCGCTCCGTGCCCGAGTCCCGCTGGCTGCTCGTCCATCTGCTGCTGCTCGGCGCCGTCAGCAACGCCGTGGTCATCTGGTCCGGCCACTTCGCCGCCTCCGTCCTGCGCCTGCCCGAGTCCGACCGGGGCGCCCCGGCCGCGCTCCGGCTCGCCGGCCTCAACGCCGGAGCCGTCGCCGTGATCGCCGGGATGCTCGCCGGGTCCTGGCCCGTCGTCCTCGCGGGCGCCGTCGCCGTCGCCGCCGCCGTCACCGTGCACGCCGTCTGGCTGGTACGGCTGCTGCGCCGTGCCCTGCCCGGCCGGTTCGCCATGACCGTGCGCTACTACGTCGCCGCCTCCGCCCTGCTGCCCCTCGGCGCGGCCCTCGGCGTGATCATGGCGCGCGGCCACCTCTCCGACGACCTCGCCGCCCGCGTCCTCACGGCGCACAAGGTGATCAACCTGCTCGGCTGGCTCGGCCTCACCGTCGCCGGGACCCTGGTCACCCTCTGGCCGACGATGCTGCGCACCCGCGTCGTGGACGGCGCCGAACGCGCGGCCCGCCGGGCCCTGCCGGTGCTGCTCGCCGGGCTCGCGGTGACCGTCGCCGCCGTCCTGCTGCTGCCGCCGCCCGTGGCCGCCGCCGGCATCGCGCTCTTCGGCGCCGGACTCGTCGTCGCGGGCGTCCCGTGGGCCGGTGAGGCCCGGGTGAAACGGCCGTCGTCCTTCGCCACCTGGTCGGTCGCGGCGGGCAGCGCCTGGCTGCTCGGCTCGCTGGCGGCGCTCACGGTGATGCTGGTGACGACGTCGTCCTGGCCCACGGCGGCCGAACACACCTCGGCGCTCACCCCGCCGCTGGCCGCCGGATGGATGGCGCAGGTGCTGCTGGGCGCGCTGAGCTTCCTGGTGCCCGTGGTCCTGGGCGGCGGCCCCACCGCCGTACGGGCCACCACCGCCTCGCTGGAACGCGGCGGCCCGGCCCGGCTCACCGCCGCCAACGCGGCACTGCTGCTGTGCGTGCTGCCGGGCGTGCCGGGCACCGTACGGGTGACCTGCTCGGTGGTGCTGCTGGGCGTACTGGTCGCCTTCCTGGTCCTCCTCGTCCGCACGGTCGTCGCCCACCGCGCCCGCGCCAGGACCGCCGCCCCCGGGACGCCCCCCGCCCCCGGGACGCCCCCCGCCCCCGGGACGCCCCCCGCCCCCGGGACGCCCCCCGCCCCCGGGACGCCCCCCGCCACAGCCCCTGCCCCTGCCCCTGCCCCGGAGCGTCCGCACCGGGTGCTCGGCGGGGTGGCCGCCGGAGTGGCGGTCGTGGTGCTGGCCGTCGTCGCGGGCGCCGCCGTGGACGTACGCTCCCTGCCCGTCACCGCCTCCTCGTCCGCCGCCTCGTCCGTGACCGGCGACGGCACGACGGTGACCCCCACCGGCCGCACCACCACCGTCTCCGTCATGATCCACGGGATGCGCTTCTCCCCGAGCAGCGTGACCGTCCCGCGCGGCAACCGCTTGGTGATCAAGGTGCACAACATGGGCACCGACCGCCACGACCTGGTCCTGGAGACCGGCGCCCGCACCGGCCGGATCGCACCGGGCGAGCAGGCCGTGCTCCACGCCGGAGTGATCGGACGGAACCTGGACGGCTGGTGCTCGGTGGTCGGACACCGCCAGATGGGCATGGTCTTCACGGTCAAGGCAACCGGCACGGCCCCCGCCGCCACCCCCGGTCCGTCCATGACCATGGGCGACGGCAGCACCATGAACTCCGGCGGCGGCACGGCCGGCAAGGACACCGCCGCCGACGCCTACGACCCGATGGCCGAACCCCCCGCCGGTTTCACCGGCCGCGACGCGCGCCTGCCCGCCGCCTCCGGCACCGCCGGCCGCACCACCGTCCACCGCACCACCCTCACCGTCCGTGACGTCGTACGGGAGGTCGCCCCCGGCGTGAAGCAGACGCTGTGGACCTTCGACGGCACCGCGCCCGGCCCGGTGCTGCGCGGCCGGGTCGGCGACACCTTCGTCATCACCCTCGTCAACCACGGCACCACCGGCCACTCGATCGACTTCCACGCCGGGGCCCTGGCCCCCGACCGCCCGATGCGCACCATCCAGCCCGGCCAGTCCCTCACCTACCGCTTCACCGCCACCCACAGCGGGGTGTGGATGTACCACTGCTCGACGATGCCGATGTCCCTGCACCTCGCCAACGGCATGTACGGTGCCGTCGTCATCGACCCGCCGGACCTGCCGAAGGCGGACCGCGAGTACGTCGTCGTCCAGTCCGAGCTGTACCTCGGCGCGCAGGGCGGCACCGCCGACGCGGCCAAGCTGAAGGCCCAGCAGCCCGACGCCGTCGTCTTCAACGGCTACGCGAACCAGTACCTCCGCGACCGGCTCACCGCACGGGTCGGCGAACGGGTCCGGGTGTGGGTGCTGGACGCTGGCCCGAACCGCTCCAGCGCGTTCCACGTCGTGGGCGGCCAGTTCGACACCGTCTACAAGGAGGGCGCCTACCTGCTCCGCCCGAGCGACGGCACGGACGGCGGCTCACAGATCCTCGACCTCGCCCCCGGCCAGGGCGGATTCGTCGAACTGTCCTTCCCCCAGGCCGGCAACTACCCCTTCGTCACCCACATCATGAGCGACGCCGAGCGCGGTGCCCGGGGGATGTTCCAGGTCACCGCCCGGTGAGGGGACCGCGCCCGGACCGCTGCCGCCCTCGCTGCCGGCACCGCTCCCGCCACCGTCATCAGCCTTGCCCGTGACGGTGAACCCGTCGAGTGCCGCGGCCGCCAGCGCGGCGACCGCGGGGCGCAGGGCGCTTCCCACATGGGGGGCGAAGCGGGGGGAGTGGTTCGGCTCGGGTGCCAGGCCGGCCGTGGTGGCCCGGCGCCAGTCGTCGGCGCCCACCACGCCCGCCATCCAGTAGACCAGCGGGATGCCGTGCTGTCCGTGGACGTCCGCCCCGGCGTCCCCGAAGAGGGGGAAGTCCTCGGTGGCCAGCGAGCCCGGCCAGGCCAGGACCCGTCCCCGGCCCAGGAGCGCGGTGTGGGCGTGCCGCACCGCGGCGGTGGCGCGCGGGTCGCCCCACAGGGCGGGCGAGCGTGAGACGACTCTCACCTCGGGGTCCCGGGGGGCGTTTGCCGCCGCGCTCTCGGCGAGGACGATACGGCGCACCGCGGTCAGGGCCCGGTCGAGGGACGCCTCGCTCGACGCGCGGACGCCGATGCCGAGTTCGGCGTGTTCCGGTATGACGTTGGCGGCCGTCCCGGCCCGCAGGGTGCCCACGGTCAGGGTCACCTGGTCGGCGGGCGCGGTCTCGCGGGCGACGACGTTCTGGAGACGGGTGACGACGGCGGCGGCGGTGACGACCGGATCCACCGTCAGATGCGGGGTCGCGGCGTGCCCGCCCCGCCCGTGCAGCACCACGTCGAGCACGGCACCGGCCGCCGTCATCGGTGCCAGGCCCGTCGCGTGCGCGACCGTGCCGGCGGGCAGCGGAGCGGCATGCTGGGCGAGTACGACGCCGGGTCTGCCGAACCGTTCGTAGAGTCCGTCGCGCAGCATGGCTTCGGCGCCGTCGAGGGTCTCCTCGGCCGGCTGTCCCACCACCACCAGGGTGCCCCGCCATCGGTCGGACAGCCGGACGAGCAGGTCGGCCGCTCCGGCCGCGGCGGCCAGATGCAGATCGTGGCCGCAGGCGTGCATGGCTCCGGTGCGGCTGGCGTAGGGCAGCCCGGACCGCTCGCGCACCGGGAGCGCGTCGAGCTCCGCCCGCAGCCAGACGCGGGGCCCGTCCCCGTTGCGCAGCACACCGACCACGCCGTGGCCGCCCACTTCGCGGGTGACGGTGCAGCCCGCCGCCGCCAGGCGCCCGGCGAAGCGGTCCGCGGTGCGGGCCTCCTGCCCGGAGGGTTCCGGATGGGCGTGCAGATCCAGGTAGAGGGCGAGGGCGGGCCGCAGCACGACTCCGGCGCTGGTGAGGAGGTGCTCCGTGCCGGACGGCGGTGAGCGGTGTCCGGCCGTCCTCATGGAAAGGGGTGCGGGGCCAGGCGGAGGTCCGCGTCGGTGAGATCGTGGTCCCGGTGCCCGCCGCGCCGTAGCGCGGTGCGCAGCCGTGGCATCAGCAGGGCCCGCTGCCGGTTCCAGCCGAAGTCGATCGGCAGCAGCCCCGGCACCAGGGTGCAGACCGTCCGCAGCCCCATCCGTGCCTGTTCGGGGGAGGTCTGGTCCACGACGACGACGTCATGGCCCGCCCGGACCAGTTCGTCCCTGACCGCGGTGACATCGTCGAGCAGATCGCCGGTGCGGGGACGGCCGTGGCTCTCCCAGTCCCGGTACGTCTCATTGAAGGACCGGACCCCGGACGGCTCCAGATAAGTGCGGGCGTACTCGGCCATGCGGGGCAGCCCGTAGAGCTGGGGGTGGTCCTTGAGATGCCGCACCAGGGAGAAGTCGTCGGCCATGGCCTCCAGTTCGGCGCTGCGTTCGGCGGTCTGCCGGGCCAGGTGCGGGAGGTAGCTCAGCACTTCCGACAGCGCCCCCTCGACCGCCGACCGCGGATCCAGCGAGGCCGCGGACGCGAAGGACAGGGTGCCCGGCCCCCCGTCCCGGCGGACGCCCACCACGGTGACGGCCGGGATCGTCAGGTCGATCCGGTTGTCGAGGACGTGGATGTCGTAGCCCTGCAGCGCGGCCCGCTCGACCATGGCGGCGGCTGCCGGACCGCCGACCGAGGCCGGATCGATGCGGGGGAGCCGGGCCGCGCCGTACCAGCCGTTCAGGAAGGCGTCGCGCTCGACGAGTTCGAGCAGGCCGCCCAGCACCGCCTCCTCCAGACAGCCGCCGATGGCGCAGCCGTTGGAGCACTCGAAGACGAAGGCGTCGTCGGCCGCAGGGATGCTGTAGTAGACCAGCCGCGACGGCACCAGTACGGGACGCTCGTCCCGCAGGGACCAGCCCCGCTCCCAGGGGATGGGCCGGCCGGGATCGAAGGGCTGGACCAGGGGGTCGTCCCGGTAGGTCTCCGGGCTGTAGAGGCCGCACGTCCGGGGGTCGACCGCGTCGGTCCTGAGATCGTCGTAGGAGCCGACGACCGGTGCAGAGCCGCCGCGCCGGTGGGTGCCCGCGTACCGTTCCAGGCCCTCCAGGAACGCGAGCCGGCGGCTGGTGGCGAAGGAGTTCTCCTGCCCGCTCCAGGTGACGTCGTGCAGTCCGGCGTAGCCCCGGACGAACACGGTGCCGGCCACCGGGGCGGTGGTGGACGACGTGACATCGCTCCAGGTGCCCGCTCCCAGCGCGCCGCAGACCGGATTGGCCAGGGCGTCGGTGGGGAGCGGATGGTCGAAGGCCGAGCGCAGCCGGTAGGTGCCGGGATCCGGTTTGGGGCGCGGGGAGAGGGCGAGACCCCGGGCGTCGTCCGGTGCGTGTGCCTGGGGGCCGCAGGCCGGGCAGAGCGGGTCGGTGAGTAGCGGATACGTCCTGACCAGCAGGTTCGTCAGGTCCAGCCGGGTCACCTGGGGCAGGGCACGGTCCGCCGGGTGCTCGGCGGGCGGTACCGGGCGGGGCCCGTGCAGCAGGGCCTCGTACAGCGCGGCCACGGTGTCGTGGACGGGACGGGGGAGCAGCGGCCAGGCTCCTGCCGGGCGGGGGCCGTCGGGACCGCCGGTCTCCAGGGCGTTGCGCTCGCTGCGACTGCGCAGCCGCTGCCACCGTACGGCCAGGCAGTGGCCGCAGACGGGAGCGGTGCCGTCGCCTCCCCAGGGGCCGAGCAGGATCGCCGAGGCGGTGACGTGGACCAATGCCGCGGAGCGGTCCGCCGCCCAGGGGTCCGGGGCCCCGGAGTCCCCGTCGCCCGCGCCGACGGCACCGACCGGCACCACCCGGGGGGCGTCGTCGCCGAACCGGCCGTCGAGGAAAGTCTGCAGAGCGATGCACGCGTCCGCCATCGGATGCGGCAGCGGCCTGGTCGCGGCGGTCGTGGCGGTTGCGCCGGTCGCCGTGGTCGCAGTTCTCGTGGCCGTCATGAGGACTTCGTCCAGCGGAAGGTACGGACCGCGACGGCGCCCAGGACGACGGCGAACGCGACGAGCCCGGCGCACCCCGTACCGATGTCGGAGAGGTCGCCGCGGCCGGTCAGGGCTGCCGCCACGGCGTCGTTGAGATGGCGGAGCGGCAGGATCAGCGAGACCGTCCGCAGCCAGCCCGGCATGGAGTCCAGCGGGAAGAACGACCCGGAGAGGAACGCCATCGGCAGCATCAGGAAGTTGGCGATGCCGGCGACCGACTCCGGGGTGTCGGCGACATTGCCGATGATCACTCCGATCAGCAGGAACGTGGTGGTGCCGAGGACCATGACGGGAATCAGCAGCGGCCACCGGGAGGCGGGGACCAGTCCGAATCCGGGAAGCATCGCCACCCCGACGAACAGCACCGACTGGACGAGCCCCACGCCCAGGGCCAGCACGTAACGGGACCCGATGACGGCGGACAGCGGAGCGGGCGACATACGGATCATCCGGAGGATGTCGTCGGCGCGCCACTGCATCAGCGTGAACCCGATGCTGAACACGGCGGCGTTGGCGACACCCCAGGAGAGCACGCCGGAAGCGGTGTAGGAGAGGTAGGAGAAGCCGCTCTGCTTGACGTCCTGGCCCCGGAAGAGCAGTCCGAAGACGACGAGGAAGATCAGAGGGAAGGCGAAGGTGAAGAAGACGGTGGTCTTGTCCCGGACCTGGGCGCGGTAGCCCGCCGCGGTCAGCGCGGTGTAGGCGCTCATGCCTGCTGCTCCTGGTTGTCGGGGGCCGGACCGGCCGGACCGGCTGAATCGGCCGGACGGGCTTGCCTGGCTTGCCGGGCGGTGAGGTCGAGGTAGACGTCCTCGAGGCTGGGGGTGCGGGTCTGTACCCCGTCCAGACCGGTGAGGGCGTCGAGCGCGGCGAGTACCCGGCCGGTGGCCCGGGTCTCCAGGACGAGGTGTCCGCCCTGCACGGTGACACCCTCCACGCCGGGCAGGGCGGCGGCCTGGTGTTCGTCGATCCGGCCGAGCGGAACCAGCAGCCGGGCGGTGGCGCCGAACGTCGCGATCAGCCGCTGCGGTTCGTCGGTCACGACGAGCCGGCCGGCCACCAGGATGCCGACGCGGTCGCAGAGCGCCTCCGCCTCGTCCAGATGGTGCGTGGTGTAGACGATGGTCCGGCCCTGCGCCTTGAGACCCCGCAGGACCTGCCACAGATCACGGCGGCCCTCGGGGTCGAGCGCGGCGGTCGGCTCGTCGAGGAAGATCAGCTCGGGTCCGTGTACCAGTGCTGAGGCGATGGCGAGCCGCTGCCGCTGGCCGCCGGAGAGGTCGTCGACCCGCACGTCGTGCCGCTCTCCGAGGCCCACCGCGTCGAGCGCGGCGTCGACGGCCCCGCGGTCCGCGCCGAACAGCGCGGCGACGGTGCGCAGATGCTCGTGGACGGTCTGCCGCACGAAGAACGCCGAGGACTGGGTCTGCACCCCCATCCGGGGCAGCAGGCCGGTGTTGCGCGGCCAGGGCGGCTCACCGAACACCGTGACCGATCCGGAGTCGGCCCGGCGGAGCCCTTCCATGATCTCCACCAGGGTGGACTTCCCGGCTCCGTTGGGACCGAGCAGCCCGAAGAACTCGCCGCGCCGGATGTCCAGGCAGACCCCGTCGACGGCCCGCCGTCCGCCGTAGCTCTTGGTCACATCGGTGACCGAGACCGCGGGTCGGGCTCCGTGGTCCTCGGCGGCGGAGGCGGGGCTCATGCGGATACCTCGTTCATGGGGTGCGTGATCCTTCGTTCATGGGTGGCGTGATCCTTCGGGGCCGGGAGGTCAGCGGAGCAGCAGGAGGACGACGGCGGCGCACGTACCGGCCGCCGCGAGCAGCACCAGGGCGGCCGCGGCGACGGCGTACGACGTATAGAGACGACGGGCGCGCCGCGGGTAGGCGGCGACGGCGTCCCGGCCGCGCCCGCGCAGGGCCAGGTAGGCGCGGGTCTCCGGAGCGAGGTTGGCGGTCCCCAGGGCGTGGCCGAGCATGCGGTACCCGTCGAGCGGCGGCAGCGGGACCAGATTGCTCAGGGCCTGCGCGATGCCGACGAACAGCATCCCGGTCAGCGGCCCACGGTCCGGATCGGCCGGGCCGAGGAGCGCCCACCAGAGCCCGAACGGCAGCAGGAGCACCAGGTTGACGTACGCGCCCGCCGCGGCGATCACCAGCTTCGCCCGCAGGCCGGGCAGGAACAGGTAGTTGTCGACCGCGCAGTACATCGTCAGCGCCGGGAACCGCCAGCGCACCCCGATCTCGGTGACCACGCCGCCGTAGTGCCGGGCGGCCACACCATGGGCGAGTTCGTGGAGGCAGATGCTGCACCAGAGGAACAGACAGAACGGGACGAGGAGGAGGGGACGGCTCAGCAGGGCGACCGTCCCGTGGAGCGGCGCGGCCGGATGTGCGGACACCGCGACGGTCATCAGGAGTACGGCCGCCGCCAACGGCGCCTGCACCCAGGGGCGCAGCAGCGGACGCAGGAGCCGGTGGAGGCGGCCGGTGGTCGCGTGCGCGTCGGTGACGGTCCGCAGGGTGCCCTTCCAGAAGGTGCCGGTGCGGGCCGGGGACGGTTCGGGCGGGGCGGGGTCCGGGGACCCGGCGAGCAGACCCCGGGCGCCGAGCAGACCGAGCAGCCGTGTCCACTGTTCCCCGGGCAGTCTGCGGTGGAACCCCACGGCGTACTCGGACACGACATCGTCGAAGTCGCGGGTTCCGTCGAGCCGGCTGATGACGAAGTGCTCCCGGGGGCCGATCTCGAACGCGGCACCGCTCACCGGATGCTTGACCAGATGCACGGTGCGCGGGCCGCGCAGCAGCGGCGGACCGATCAGCACACCGGCGCGCAGGGCGGGCCGGTAGGCGCGGGCGGCGACGGAAAGACCGGTGGCGGAGGGGGCGGTGGCGGAGGGAACGGCGGTGGGACGGGCGTCGGGCGGGCCGGTGACGGTGGGACGGGCGGTGGACGGGCCGACGGCGGACGGGGCGGCGGCAGCGGGGTCGGTGGGGCTCATGAGGCGTCCTGGCCGCGCTGTCCCCCGGTCTGCTCGCGCAGGACCCGGCCCAGCACGAAGGCCAGATACGCCTCGTCCCGGATCGTCACATGCAGCCGATTGTTGGTCATGTGCATGTACGGAGAGAGCAGGCGGGGCAGCACTGCGGGCACCCGCGTGACGGTCACCAGGGGAGCCGCGCCCGGATCCTCGGCGCGCTCCTGGCCGGTGTCCTCACGGGCCGGGCCGTCCCAGGCCGGGAAGGCGAGTTCGCCCCGCCGGGTGAGGTCCGCGACCCGGTCGCGCAGTTCCAGACAGTGCTCGGCCCAGCGGCGCAGGAACGCCGGCAGCCGGCTCAGGTCGCCGCTTGCCACGGCCTGCCTGAGCTGTGTGAACCGGGCGCCGAGCGCGGGCGCCATACGCTCGTATCCGCGCTCGTACTCGGCGGAACCGATGAAACCGGTGCCGGGGAACAGCCGGTGCCAGAAGGCGTAGTAGGAGTCGAGGTACTCCGCGAGCCGCTCCTCCTCCGGGAGGAAGCAGCTCGCCATCACCATCATCAACTGGGCGGAGGTTCCCAGCAGTACCGTCCGCAGATGCAGGTTCATGCTCCGGTACGCCTCCAGGACCAGGTCGCTGGAGTGCCGGAAGTGCCATTCGGCGAGGGCGACTCCGGCCGGTCCGCCGTACTTGGCGTACTCGGGGGCGTAGACCTCGCAGGAGAAGGAGTTGTTCGGCCTGAGGTTCATCCGGCCGTCCGTGCCCGTGTACCGGGCCCGGTCCTCGCCCGGGAACTCGATGTCGAAGAGGGCGTCGTAGAAGTCCTTGAGGAAGCCCGAGTCGACCGCGTAGAGGGCGGGGCGGGTCCGCAGGAAACCGCCGATCGCCTCCTCGGCGCGGCGGCGTACCTCGGCCTCGGCGTCGCGGCTGCTCGGGCGCAGCCGCAGCCTCACATGGGGCCCTTCCAGCCAGTAGTTGATGAAGAAATACCCGGACAGCAGGCCGTCAGCGGTGAGCCGGCCGACCAGCGGGCGGACGCAGTCGACCAGCAGCGGCTGCGGGTTGGCGGCGTAGAAGACGTGCAGCGCCAGCCAGGGCGAGGGCCCGGTGTCCCCGGGCGCCGGGCGGAAGGCCGCCGGTTCGGTCAGTTCGGGCATGACGGTGCGACCTCCGGGGCGGGCTGCGGGACACGGCGGGGGATGCGGGTGGCGAAGGTCTCCACGGCGAGTTCGGCCACGTGCCGCCCGCGCCGCGAGGTCAGATGGAGGCCGTCCTCGGCGGGCAGCATCTCCCGGAAGGTCACACGGGTGCCCGGCCGCCGTTCGATCGAGGCGTCGAGCGCGGTCAGGGACAGCGGGCTGTCGAAGTCGACGTACAGCGGCTTGGCGCCCATCGGCCCCTGGCCGGGGTGGGAGACCGTGGCGAAGCAGCGGTCGGGCAGGGCGTGGGCGCGGCGCCGGCGCTGCCATTCCAGGTAGTGGCGCGCCTCCTGCTCCGCCTCCTCGGTACCGGGACCGGTGGGGCGGACGGGGAGGACCTGTGCGTCCGCGGTCCAGGCGCGCCGGGCGACCACCACGTCGTTGTGCCGGACCCGGGGCCTGCGGGTGACGCCGTCCGCGGCCGGGCCCTCGGGCACCCCCGCCCACACGTCCAACGGGGTCATGGTGCTGGGCGAGAGCAGCAGCAGGGTGCGCGGGATCTCGGGAAGGGCGATCGGTACGAGATAGCCGAGGTAGACCGGCACGACCTCGCAGCCGAGACGCCGGGAACGCAGCACCAGGCGTCCGGCGGCGTCGCCATGGGCGTCGTGCTCGACATAGAGGTCGTCGAGGTGGATCCGGGCCTCCTCGGGCACGGTGCTGGTCTCGCCGGGGCAGACGATCTGATGGTCGGTCAGCCGTCCGTGCAGATTCAGGTTGCTGCTGACCGGCCCTCCGGTGACCTCCGCGAACACCGCGCCGTCCGGCCTGCGGGCCGCCAGTTCCGTGCGCAGGGCGTGGGAGAGGCCGGTGGCCGCCGAATCCGCGGCCGGGCCCGTGCCGTCGGTGACGGCGTCGGTGTCGAAGAGGTGGGTGAACCGGCTGAAGGGGAACGCCACTCCGCCGTAGGACTTGTTGAGGACGACCAGGTTCCGGCCGCCGGGGGGACGGGACAGCTGGATGTGGTGGCTCTGCGGGGTGAAGCGGCCCAGGAGCGGCGCGAGTTCCGCGGCGGTCCCGGAGAGCAGCGCACCCGGCAGCTCGATCTCGTCGGTCTCCTCGGCGCCCTCGGCCCCACTGCGCTGCCACAGGGCGCACATGCCCTCGTGGAAACGGCGGCGGGCCCGGTCGAGGGCTTTCATCTCGCTCTGCCCGAGCCAGTTCTCCTCGGGCGTGTACGCGCCGTTCTCGTCGAAGGGGACCCGCTTCGCGGTGAAGGACACGTACTGGTCGAAGAAGTCCTCGTGGAAGTCGTGGACCAGGCCGAGCAGGTCGTCGCAGCGCCCGCCGCGGCCGTAGCGGGCGACGAAGAAGCCGAGCAGGGTGATCCGCTGAGGGAGCGTCAGATCGAAGAGCGGCAGAACACCCTCGACGGCCCGCAGGGCGCGGCCGGTCTCCCCGCTCAGCACGGCGGGCCCGCAGGCCAGATCGTCTCCCGCGCCGGCGTCCTCGTACATCAGGGTCTGCGGGAGGGAGGGCTCCGCTGCCCCCAGTTCCCGCTGCGCTCCGAGGAGTTGACCGCGCAGGGTGCTCAGCAGCGCACGCCGCTCGGTGACGCCTGCCGCCGGGTAGCGGGCCAGGCAGCCGGCCGGTCCGTCCAGCCGCTCGGCCAGCCGCTCGGCCCACGGCACGCCGAGGGAGCGCAGGGAGTCCTGGTAGGAGCGCAACGGGTCGCGGCTGTGCACGTCGGTGCGGAGCACCGGCACCTGCACCATGCCGAGGTCCAGGAGGGCCGACGCGTACCGTTCGCACTCGTCGCGTCCGGTGTCGTGCCCGGCCTCCAGCCAGTCCACCAGATCCCGGTGGCGTACCGGTGTGGCGTGGCCGCCGAGCCAGTCCAGGAGCTGTTCCAGGGTGCCGCTGCTGCGCAGGAAGAACAGCCGGTCACGGACCGCGTCGAAGGTGACGGCGGCGCTGTCGTCGCCCGTGGCCGTCACGTGGCGTACGTAGCGGATGCGGTCGGCGTCGCGCGCCCAGCCCGGGGACGGGACCACCGGAAGGTCCTGCCGGCGGGCGGGGTCGGCCGTGATCAGTTCGGTGAGCCGGGCCAGCACCACCACATTGAGCCGTACGCGGCTCACCCAGTCGCCGCCGGTGCGCAGCGCGGCCCCGTCGTCCGCCGGATCACCCGCGAAGGTGCCGAGTCCGATGCCGGTGAAGGTGCTGAAGGGGCTGGTCTTGCAGGCCGTGCGGTACAGATAGGTGAGCGCGGAACGCTCGATCTTGCGCAGTCGGTTGCCGGGCCGTGGGCCGGTGTCCCGCAGGTAGCCGTCCAGACGGCTGTCCAGGGCGGGCGAGGCGAGCAACAGGCCGCGGCGTAGCCGGTCCTCGGCCAGGACATCACGCAACGCGCTTCGGCTCTGCTGGAGTTCACCGGCGAGCAGCTCCGCGCCACGAGCCCGTAGTTTCTCCAGCCGGGCACGGTCCCGCAGCCACCGGTCGACGCGCTCGCCGGTCGCCGGGTCGAGTCGCGCCACCAGCCGGACGGCGGTCTCGGGGTCGGCGGGCAGCCGGTTGTTGAAGACCTGCCGCCGCAGCCGGAGCAGCCCGCGGCGGGCGGTGGCGTCGCCGTCGGCCTCGTCAGCCGTGTTGCTCCCGTCGGTCCCGTCGGGACCGGTGGTCGACTTGACCAGAGCGTGCAGCAGATCGCTGAGAACCGCACCGGCGGCGGTCAGACGTTCCTCCTCGGCGAGCACATCGTCGGCCCAGCGGCGGGTGCCGGGACAGCGCAGCCCCCGCACGGCCTCGACGGGGAGCCCGGCTGCGCGGAGCACGAAGCGCCTGCCCGGCTCCCAACTGGTCCCGGGCTCGTGACTGTTCACGGGCTCGCGGTGGGCCCCGGGCGCTGCTGCGGTGTCCGCGCCGGGGGCCGTGGCCGTGGCTGTGTCCGTGGTGGTGTTCGTGGCGGGGGCCGTTCCGGTGTCCGTGCCGGCACCCGTGGCGGCGGCCGTCCCGGTGTCCGTGGCGGCGGATTCTGTCGGTGTCATGAGGATTCCTCCGGCGGCCGTCAGGCGATCTCGTGGCGGAAGTCGGCGGGTCCGGGCCGTTCATGGCCGAGGGCCATGATGAGCAGCGGGGCCTCGTCGCCGTCCGCCAGCCCGAGGCGCTCGACGAACGAGACGTTGTCGAAGCCGAGTGCCACACCGGCGCCCAGCTCCAGGGCGGCGGCTGCCAGGTAGAAACTCTGGGAGACCGCTCCGGCGGTGCCGACGGCGAGCCGGTAGCCGCGGTCGCCGACCGCGTCCAGGACAGCGGTGGTCCGTACGGTGGGCACCAGGACCGCACCGGCCTGTTCGAGGTTGTAGTTGGACAGGAAGTAGTTCTCCTGCAGGAAAGTGCCCTGCGGGCCGGGGGCGACCAGGCGCAGGTCGCCGCGGTCCGGATCGTAGGCGTACGCACCCTGCGCCACGTCCTCCACGTGGTTGGCGAAGACGTAGAGCCTGGCGAGCCGGATCTCACCGGACGGATCGGTGTCACCGGCCAGCCGGGTTCCCGCGCAGGCGGCCAGCACCGCCGACAGCTGCCCCTGGCCGGTCTCGTTCCGGGCGTCGAACCTGCCGAAGCTGCTGCGGCGCGCGCGCAGGGTGCGGCGCAGGCCGGTGTCCGGCAGGGTCGGCGCGGGCAGGGCGACACGGGTGCCGTCCGGCTCGGTGCGGAGGGCCGCCGCGGCGGCCAGTGCGCCCGGGGCGGGCCGGACGGCGGCGCCTTCCCGGGTCGCCGCGTGCATGCCGCGCAGCGCGGCGAAGTCCAGCAGGGTACGCGAACGTTCGCTGTCACGATGCCGGACGGCGGGCCGGTGGTGAGGGTCCGTGCGTTCGGCGGGCCGCTCGCGGGGGTCCGTACGCGCGGCGTCCCGGTGCGGGCCGTCGTGGCGGGCGGTGTCCGGGAGAGGTGCCTGCCGGTCCCAGTGCAGCGGTACGACGGCGAACACGGCCTCCTCCTCTCCGGGCACACCGAGGAGTCCGTTCAGCCGGGCTTCGTCGAACCACAGCACGGGCGCGAGCCGCAGTCCCCGGGCGGCAGCCCAGATCCGCCAGGTCTGCAGCAGGGTTCCGAGGTCGGTGCAGACCACGTGGAACGAGAAGCTGTTGTACTTGAACGAGTTCTGCCAGTACTTCACGCCGAGGACCAGATACTGGTCGGTTTCCAGAGCCTCCGCGGGTGCGTCCGGGCCCAGGGCGTCGCGGACCCGGTCCGTGACATCGCCGGCCAGCAGCCGCTGCAGGGCGTGCCGTTGGACGTCGTAGTAGTGGAGACCCGGCAGGAGCGGGCCGGAGGGGCCGGACGCCCAGTGGATGCCGACCGGGTAGAGCCCGCCGCCGCCCGCGGTGCCGCGCGACCAGTTCGGGTGGGTGTGGAACGGCAGCCCGGCGAGGTCGGTGTTTGCCTGGATGCCGAGGCGACGCCCGGTCAGCCCGTAGGAGTCCTGGAGCATGGCCGACAGCAGCGGGAGGCTGAATCCGGTCGTGCCGCCGGTGCTTCGGGTCGCGCCGGTGCCGGGTGGCATGTCGGTCCCGGGTGGCAGATCGGCCCCGATCGGCGGCACGTCGGGCAGCAGGCCGGGCGCGATCGGCACGTCGGGCAGGTTCTCGGTTCCGGGCAGGGCGAACGCCTCGGCGTGCGGGTAGTACTTGCCTTTGCGCGGGCCGTCGGCCCAGTTCACGACGTGGTCGGTGGGCTCCATCGGGACGCGGCCCCGGTGCAGGACGGCGTGCGCGTACTCATGGGCGTAGCCCACGGGTTCCCCCTCTCCTGGGTCTTTCATGGTCTTGCTCGGTCTTGTGTCTTGTGTCTTGTCCGGTCAAGGGAACGGGTGCGGGCCGGGGTTGAGGTCGGACTCGGCCAGGTCGTCCGCTCGCAGGCCCGCCTCACGCAGCGCGGTGCGCATCCGGGGCAGATGCCGGGCACGCTGCCGTGTCCAGCCGAAGTCGAGCGGGAGCAGGCCAGGCACCAGCACCTTCACCGTGTGGAGACCGAGTACGCGCTGCTCGGGCGCGGTCTGGTCGACGACCACCACGTCGAATCCGGCGGACGTCACGGCGCTCACCACGGCGAGCAGGTCGTCCCGTACGTCCGGACCGGAGCCGTCGGCGTGCGCCCAGCGCAGGCCAGCCACGCCCACCGGCGCGGAGGGCGGGGACCGGCGGAGCAGGAAGTCGGCGTGGCGGCCCATCTCCGGCACCGCGTACACCAGCGGATGGTCGTGCAGACTGGTGATCTTCCGGAAGTCCTCGGCCATGGCGCGGTACGCGGCCTCGTCGCGCCGGAAGCGCTGCAGCAACTGCACGGAGTCGGTGGCGATCTCGCACAGGGCCGCGGCGAGCGCGGCCTCGGGGTCGAGGGCGGCACCGGCCCCGAAGCACATCCGGGCGGGCCCGCCGTCGAACCGCTCGGCGACCGCGGTGACCACGGGGACGGGGAAGGTGATCCGGGTGTCGAAGAACCTGGCCCGGTAGCCGTACAGGGCCATCCGGTCCACCATCAGCCGGGTGCGCGGGTCGGCGCTGGTCGCCGGGTCGATCTCGGGCAGCGGCTGACTCCCGTGCCAGGCGAGCAGGAAGGCGTCCCGCTCCAGGACCTCCAGCAGGCCGCTGAGTACGGCCTCCTCCGGACTGCCCCCGGACGCACAGCCGTTGGAGCTCTCCTGGACGAACCGGTGCTCGATTCCCGGCTTGTGGTAGAAAGCGAGGATCTCGGGGACGGGCCGGGGCACCGCGTCGCGCAGCGACCAGCCCCACACCCACGGGACGGGCCGGTCCGGGGCGAACGGCGGAACCCAGGGGTTGGCCCGGTGGAAGTCGTCCGTGTACAGGCCGGTCTCACGCGGGTCGACGGCGGCCGGCCCGAGCTCGTCCAGGGAGGCGGTCAGCGTGACGGCGCGGCCCCGGGCGCGCATCCCGCTGTAGCGCTCCAGCCCCTCCAGGATGCCGATCCGGGTGCTGACGCGGTAGGTGTCGGCGTGGCCGCCCCAGAACGTCTCCCGCAGATAGTCGCCGGAGCGGCTGGAGAAGCAGCCCACGGTGGCCGAGGTGGTCGGCGAGGTGACGTCGCACACCACCGACGGCCCGACAGCGCCCCAGTGCGGGTTGGCGAACGCGTCCACCTGGAGGCCGTACGCGTCCACCGGCCGGACCCTGCTGATGCCCGCCCGGTACTTGGGCGCGGGCCGCAGGGCGAGGACGGCCGACCCGGCGGTCACCGGCTCCGGTGCGCCGCAGCCGGGGCAGTCCGGCTCGGGAACCAGCGGATGATGACGGACCGTCAGCTGTTCCAGGTCCACCAGCCACACATCGGGGAACGGCCGAAGCCTGTCCGGGGGAGCGGCGGCCAGCCGGGCGATCAGCGCGGCGACGGCCTGCGCGGCGAACGGCACCGCGTAGGGCCAGAGGCCCGCCTCGCGGGTGCCGCCCCGCAGTTCGATCCCCTCCCGCAGCCCGACCGACCGCACCCCCTGCCACCGGCGCCGCAGACAGCCGCCGCAGCCGGCCCGTCCCTCCGCGGGCCACGGCCCGACCATCACGTGCCGGCCGTAGAGGTGCACCGGAAGAGTGCCGCCCTTCTCGCCCTCACCCTCGTCCTCGTCCTCAAGACGGGCGGTGTCGGCGAAGGCGTCCCGCATGCCGAGGGCGCGGACCGTGATCCCGGGGACCTGGCGGCCGGGTCCGGACGGCAGGTCCCCGAGAGCACGGCGGAGTTCCCCGGCGAAGGGGTGCTCCGGTGCCCCGGACTCCGGTGCCCCGGCCCCGTCGGCGGTGGCGGTGGCTCCGGCGAGGTCAGCGGTCATGGGCGGCCGTCCTGGTGAGCAGTACCCGGACCGTGTGGATCCCGGCCGCGGGCAGGTCGGCGCCGTGCGTGGGCACGACGAACGCGTCCCGCCCGGCGTCGGCCAGCCGCTCCAGGACCTCCGCCCAGGTCACCGCGGGCCGCCCGGCGGGGTTGTCCTGCGCCGTGACCGGTACGTGCTCCGTGACCGGTATCAGCGCCGCGTCGAGATCGGCCAGCAGCGGGTCACCGGTGTCCGGCGCGCCCGGCAGCCCCTCCTCGGCGAGCTGGAGCGCGCCCAGCAGGTCACGCAGGGCGTCGACGGCCGCGGCGGCCCGGTCCAGGGCGGCACCGGTGGCCCACCGCACCGGCTCGTCCGGATCCGCGGGCCGGGTCCTGGCCAGAACGACGGACACCCCGGTGCGGTCCGCCTCGCCGAGATCGAGGAGTTCGACGTCCAGACCGAGATGACCGGCTGAGCGCAGCAGGAAGGCCGCCTCGGGATCGTCGGCCAGTACGGCCGATGGGATCACCGCGGTACGCCCGGCCCCGCGTACGGACCGCTGCAGCGCGTCGTGGGCGAGCGCGGACAGCAGCCCGGCCGCCGCGGCCCCGGGCAGGCCGTCGCCCGCCCCGGCCCCGGCGCGGGACGGTTCGAATCGGCGGTCCTGGTTGTCCGGGCCGAAGGGCCGCACGGCTCCGGCCGGCACCAGCGACTGTTCCTTGGTCACCAGTGAGGTGGCCAGGGCCCAGGAGGCGACCGGGTCGCCCCCGGCGCCGGTGGCCGTGGTCAGCGCGTCCGGGTCCGTCCTCGGCGGCGCGTCCGGTTGGTCCCCGAGGGAGGTACCGCGCGGCGCCGGGGAAGCGGGCACCACATACTCGGCGTAGACCACGGCGGCGGCGTCGAGGGCCCGCAGCCGGGCGCCCGCGGTGTGACGGACGTCGAACGCGACGACGGTCCGGGTCCCGGCCGTGCCCAGAGCGATCTCGACGGCGCCGACCTTCAACGGGCTCTGGGCAACGGGCTCGTCCGCGTACCGGGTGAACACTCCGACGGACGGCCGGACCGCGACGGAGCGGCGGTCGAGCTCGGCAAGCGGCCCCTCGTCCGTCCCGGCGTCCGGGGCGGCGGCGACGACCGGCTGGAAGGCGGGCCGGTCCGGGGCCGCGGTGAGGTCGACGGGCTCGGGAGCGGCGGGCGGGGTACGGCAGAACGGGCAGCGCGGATGGGGCAGCAACTGCTCCGCGAGGACGTCGAAGGAGGCCATGTCCTGCAGCAGGATCTGCCCCCGGGTCTCGGTCGGCAGCGCCTTGGTGACCAGGCGGAACACCTCGTAGCCGAGCAGATTGCCGAGCATCGCGGCGAGCGGTCCGCGCGGCCCGGGGCTACCGGCGGGGCCGGGGTCCGAAACCGTTCCGCCGGTGCCGCTCAGGGCGAGACCGCCCAGGGCGACGCCGCTCCACAGGTCGGCCGCGACCGCCGCGTCCCCCGTCGCGCCGAGCCGCAGCGCCGCGCAGACCGGGCAGCCCGCGGAGTCCTGCGCGCCGAGCGGTCCGACCACGACCCGGTTGCCGAAGCCCCAGGCCGGCAGGAGGAAACGGCCCTCGGGAACACCCTGGCCGAGCAGGGCGACCGCGGTCCGGAACGCCTCCCGGCCACAGGCGGCGACCACCACGGCGTAGCCCTCGTACGCGCTCCAGCCGCCTACTGTGCCCGACCCCGACCCCGACCCCGACCCCGACCCGGTCCCCGCGCCGGCTTCGGCGCCGGGCAGAATCACCACCTCGGCGGGGCTGCCCTGCGCGGTGAGTTCCGCGGCCTCGGCCCGCAGCGCGCCGAACTCCGAGGCGGTGGCGGGATTCTCGGCCAGGGCGGGCTCCACCCCGACGTGGGCGCAGCCGTTGCGGATCAGCGAGAGCGCGCACCAGCGGGCGACCGGACCGTCGCCGAGCACGGCCACGCGGGTGCCGCGGAACGCGGCGAACCTGCCGGCGGCGCCGTCCACGTAGTGGTCGATGTACGCGATCTGCTGCCCGAAGCGGTCGGCGACCGCAGGCGGCACGGCTCCGCCCGGCTCCGCCCCGGCCGGTTCTGGCACGGGCCGGGCGAAGCCGCGGCCGTAGAGCGCCTTGACCAGGCTGCCCACCATCGCCTTCTGCGGGTCCCTGAAACCCGCGCAGATCTCCGCCACGGTCCGGCTCCCGTCCAGGTGGGGGACGAGCAGGGTGGCGAACCGGTAGGCGGACGGCGAGCTGAGCTGGAAACCTCCGTCGGCGTTGTGGAAGACCACGCCGCCGGGTGTCTCGGTGTACAGCACGTCGCGGCGCACCCTGGGCCGGGTGTCCGCGGTCTCCTCGTACGGCGTCGTGGGCATGCGGGGATCACACCTCCGGGTCGGGGCCTGGCGGCCACTCGGTTCTGAACGGGTGGGAAACGGCGAGGCGTTCGTGTTATTCGGCCGGCAGGTCCGGACCACCGGACGGTAGGTCCGGACCACCGGACGCGGCCCGGGGCCGTCGGGCGAAACCTGTCTCGCCCGGTCCGGGCTCAGCCGGTCCGGGCCCGGCCGGATCGGGCGAGGCCGGCTCCGGACGCAAGCGTGTGCAGGGCCGTGTCGGCGGTGGCCTGCGGAAGGTCTCCGGTCCGGGCCGCCCTGTCCAGCGCGTGAGCACGGAACAGGGAGTTCATCCGGAGGGCCCCGGGCTGCTCCTCGTCGAGGAGTCCGGTGTCGAGAAGCAGCTCCAGCACCTCCTCGGCACGGGTCTCCGGGACGGCGAGCGCGGCGGCCGCGCCGGGTACGGAGATCCGCCCGTCGAGCCGTGCCAGGCGCAGGTGGGCGTCCGCGAGCGGGGCGCCCAGCCTGTCCAGGGCGCCGTCGAGGGCCAGCGGTACGGACATCCGGGGATCGTCGGGAAGTGCCAGCCGGGCGGGCAGGTCCCGCAGCAGCCATGCGGTGTGGTCCGCCAGGCGCAGCTTCGGCCTGGTCAGCAGCCGGGCCGCCACGATCCGCAGCGCCAGCGGGAGATGCCCGCACAGGTCCGCGAGGGCCCGGGCGGCCGCGGCCTCGGCCGCCACCCGCTCCTGACCGAGGACGGCGGTGAGGAGTGCGTACGACTCCTGCGGCGGCAGGGCGCCCAGGTGCAGCACCGCCGGGCCGTGCGTGGCGACCAGGGCGGCGAGCCCCATTCGGCTGGTGACGACGACGGCGCCGCAACCGGCCAGGCCGGGTAGCCCGCGTACCTGGTCCGGGTGCACCACGTCGTCGAGGATCACCAGGCACGATCCGAGGCAGGCGTCGGACGGGAGCATGGAGAGCAGTTCGCCGGCGGCCTCGTCGGCGGGCCGTGGCGTGCCGTCGGGTCCGGTCACTGTCACCAGCACACCGCCCCCGGGATACCGGTCCGCCACCAGGCGCGCGGCGTGCAGGGCCAGCCCGGTCTTGCCCGTGCCGGGTCCTCCGGACACCACCGCCATCACCGGACCGGTGTCCGCCCGGCCGCCTGGCAGGCCGCCGCCGAGGTGGCCCACCAGGCGGGCGGTCTCACGGGCGCGCCCGGTGAAGCCGGGGACGCGGGGCAGCCGGGGCGCGGACGGGCGGGTGGCAGCCGGGCGGGTGGCATCCGGGGCCGGCCGGTCGCCGCCGGGCGGGACGGAACCGGACCAGGAGGGGCGTCCGTGCCGCGTCGCCGCGGTTCCGGCCGCTCCGGCTCCCGCCCCCGCCAAGGGTGCCGCCAAGAGCGCCGGACGTGCTGCGGGGACCAGCGAAGCGGCTTCGGCGGCGTTCGGGCCCCGGGGTTCGTCCCCGCGCAGGATGGCCAGTTCAAGGCTCCGGAGCTCCGCGCCGGGGTCCACACCGAGTTCGTCCCGGAGGTGCGTCCTGATCCTGCGGTACTCGGCCAGCGCCTCGATCTGCCGTCCCACCTGGTAGAGGGCCCGCATCAACTGGGCGGTGAGTCCTTCGTGCTGGGGATGTGCCCGGGTGGCGTCCCAGAGGTCCACCAGGACCTCCCGGGACCCGCCCCGGGCCAGCTGGATCTCGCAGACGCGCTCCAGGACGCGCAGCCGCTCCTCGACCAGCCGGGGGACCTCGTCCCGGTGCAGGAGTTCGGAGGGGACGTTGGCCAGCAGGGGCCCGCGCCACAGACCGAGTGCCCTGCGCAGCAGAGGGAGTTCGGACTCCCCGGGCCCGGCCCCGGCCGCCTCGGCCACCAGACGGCGGAAGTGCAGCAGGTCCAGGGTGCCGTCGTCGGCCGGGACGCGGTAGCCCCCCGCGACCGCGACCACGGACTGCTCCTCGATGTCGTACTTCGCGAAGAGCCGGCGTAACCGCAGGACGCAGCTCTGCAGGGCGGCCTTTGCCGTCGTCGGCTGGTCCTCCCCCCAGACGGCCTGCCGCAACCGGTCCACCGGGACCACCTCACCGGGACGGACCAGCAGCGCGGCCAGCAACGACGTCGGTTTGGAAGGCGGAAGGACGACTACGTCACGCCCGTCGGTGATGCTGAGCGGGCCGAGCAGCTGAAAGCGCACCGAGTACCCCTGTTGACCGTCGAACACCTGCTATACCGGCGCACCACGGCACCCTCCGGAACACCGTGTCCTGGGAGACGTGTCCGTCCCGGCCGCGAGCGGGGGCGCACACAGGACCCCGGCGTCCCAGCGGGAGCGGGCGGGATGGAGCACTTGTGAAGTCGGCTTCACGAAGTCGTTGGCCTTGCGGCCGTGGCGAGTGTCTACCGGCGTAGACCGTGGGTCAAGGGGGAACTGTGGATTGCCTGAGAGACGAAATCCGGCCACCGGGACCAGATCTGACGTGCCGTCATGAAAAAATCTTCACAGGTGCGGGACCCGTCGCCGTCCCGTGCGGTATGAACGCCGCCGTACAGCAAGCGCGTTCCCCGTGCAGTGATTTCCCGACGCTGGCGTGATCTGTGCGCCGCGCCCACGGCCACCGGGGCCGGGTACGTTCCCACCGGGAGCCGGTATCTCCGTACGGCCGCTCCCGCAGACACCGCGAACGCCCGGTCCGCGCCCGCTCCCTGGGGCCTGTCAGGGAGAAGACACCGACCGGGCGCTGCCGCACCGGGCCCAGGTCAGGCGGAGCAGGAGGTGGTGCTGCAGGTGGAGCTGGACGTCGAGGTGGAGCTGGTGCTGGTGGAACCGGCCAGGACGACCTCGCTGGCGTCCGAGTAGTCGGAGATCTCGAAGGTCTCGGCCTCGAGTTCGAGGATCTCGTCCGCGAGGGTGCTCAGGTCCTTGCTCATGCTGCCTCCCGATGAGTCGGGCCGGAGCCGCCGTTGCCCGGCGGCCCGCGCCGTGTGCGTACGGCACCATTCCAGCGCCCGCCGCTCACCGTTCGGCACGTCTGCCGCTGACGTCCCGCTGGCATTCCACTGGCACGCGCGCCGGCCGCGCTCGCCGCCGTTGCGACGCCCGATGCGACCCACCGCGCACGGGACACGCCCCAGATCCGTACGACGCCCGTACAGGCCCGGTGCGACCGGGCCTGCGGCAGGCCACTCTTCCGATGCCGCCGTTCACTCGTGAGTCCCTCAAGCGACCGCGTTCCGCCTCCTTTCATATGTCTGCTCTTTGCTTTTTCCTGCTGCATTTCTTCCCGTGTTCACTTCGCTCTCTCGTGTGGACAGCGTTGCCCTATAGTGAGCCGACTTTTGCGTCTACCCGTTCCGGAAACGACGATCGGTGTCCGATGTCAGGTAATGCCCGACGCATTGCACAAGAAACGGCAGAGCGGGAGGACCGCGGCACCGGGCGCTTACCCGTGGCGAACCTCCGGCCGCCGGACGCCGAAGTACCGGTGAACGGACGTCGGCCGGTGGTCGATCCTCGAGCGGTGCTCGGTCTTCAGCGCACGGCGGGCAACCGGGCCACCGCGCGAACCGTGCGGATCCCGTTGGAACCGGGCAACGTGCTGCGCGTGTGCGAGGCCGCCGTGTACAACGGGTCCGCCGCGGGCCTCACACCGGGCAGGCGGGCTCGCGAGCTGCGGAACATCGTGTGGGAGAACCACTGGTCACCCATTTCGGCGGTCTGCGCGAAACACAAATACACCATCGCCGTCCGGATGACCGGGGAGCATTCCGTCCGGCGTATCGCGCAAGGCGCCAGACCCAAGCCGCACGGCATCATGGAGAAATCCATCAAGCCCTCGTCCGTCCGCAAACGGTACGGCACCGGGCCCGGGAAGGCGGAGGGGGACCCGGTGGCCGTGCTGCGTTGGCTGCGCGCACAGGACCTGGACGGCTTCGTCGGCCACTGGGGCGAACGGGGCCTGATCGGCGTACGGATCGACCACCCGCCCCGGGAGGTCCTGGACACGGGAATCGTACGGACCGGTGCCAAGGGCGAACAGTACGTACCGCTCGACATGAACGCGGCCGGCGGCGGCCCGGAGATGATCCGCCTGAAGGCCGATCCCCGGTGGAGGCACTACCTCTACACCGGGGACTACGACCTGCACGAGGTGTACGCGGCGCTCGGCGGCACGGGCGGCGGTCAGATCCCGGAAGCCACACCCGAGAAGGCCAAGTTGCTGAACCGGCTCAACGGCGGGATCGCGCGGGACTCCCGGGAGGAGGTGGTGCGCGGCGGCACGGTGGCCGAGGGGAAGGGCAGGCTGCGGATGGCGGAGGGCTCCGACTACGCCATGTTCCAGCACGGCGACCAGGCCACCTTCCGGATGAACCAGTACCTGGAGGCGCAGGCCGCCGCAGAGGAACAGGCCGCGCTGGAGGGGCCGGTGGCACGGCAGGCGGCGCTGCTGGTGCGGGCGGTGGCCACGGAGAGCGACGAGCCGATGGCGTGGTGCCGCATGGGACAGTGGTTCGTGACCAGGAACCGCGAGGAGCACGCGGTCCTGCGGACCCGCTGGAAACTGGCCGTACCCCACACCTGGAACCCCGAGGAGGTGGAACGCACGGCCCGCGGCGGCTACCGCACCGCCCGCTTCGAGGACTGAACCGCCGACGGCGGAGGCCGCGCGAGGAGGAAGCCCCAGCCGACCTCGACTGCGCCACACCCGAACTCCTGGCCGGCCCAAACCCGCGCGCTGGACGGCCGCGGAGACCTGTACGCCGTCGGCTGCCTGCTGCGCACAGCGCAGCCTCCTCGGACCGAGCCACCCAAGTGACGAGAACGAGCCCGTCGTTCCGCTCAGTCCTACTCCATCGTGAGCGCCACGAACGCCGCCCACTCACTCCGGCCGACCCGCAGCACCGGCCCGCCGCCGACGGCCTTCGAGTCCCGCACGTACACGGCGTCCAGGTCGGCGGCCACCTCCACGCAGTCGCCGCCGCCAGACCCGCTGTAGCTGCTCTTGAACCAGCGCAGTCCGCCCACGTTCTCGGTCACCTGCTTCATGCTCACGTCTCTCCCGCCAGCCGTCCGATGAGCCGTGCAGACTCCACGCTGTTCAAAGCCTGCGATCGCAGCTTGCCATAGCGCAACCCGAAGGCGCTGGCCTCTGCCGGGTCCTGCACCACGCACCCGACTTCCTGGGACTCGACGTACCCGAGGTGCTGGTGCTCCCTGCTCTCCAGCACCACGAACGGCCCGTTCAGGCCCGAGTGGAACCCCGGAGCGGCAGGCATGACCTGCACCTCGACATTGCGCAACGCACCGACCTCCAGAAGGTGTTGCCACTGCCCGCGCATAACCTCCGCGTCGCCCACCGGATTCCGCAGTGCTTCCTCGCCGATGATGAACGACAACTCGGCGAGCGGCACCCGCGTCAGCAACTTCTGCCGACTCAGTCGCGCCTCGGTGTGCTGGTCGATGATCTCCTCGCTCAGCGGAGGACAGTGACCCGCGAACAGGGCCCGCGCGTACCCCTCCGTCTGCAACAACCCCGGCACCAGCAGCGGGTCGTAAGAGAACCGGCTCACCACCTCCGCCTCGATCAGTGCGAAGTTGCGGAAGAACCGGGGCAACTTGGCCCGGTCCACCCCGTCCTGGAGCGCCTCCAGAACCCCGCCCGCGTTCAGCACCCGGTCCGCCGCCCTGGTGAACGTCACCTTGGCCGGCCGCCGCCCCTGCTCCACCGAGGCGACCTGCTCCACCGAGTACCCGATGGCTTCCGCGAGCTGCTGCTGACTCAACCCGGCCCGCTTCCGCAGGAACTGAAGCACCACCCCGTAGGCCGCCCACACACCCGGCACCTCGGGCCCCTCGCCCCCGTTCTTCGCCGTACGTGCGATCCGCGCGTCCCCTGCGTCCCGTACGGTCTTCACCGTCCCACGTCCTTCCGGCCCGCTCCACCCCGCCCACGGCCGCGCTCGCCGCCGCTCCGATGCCCAACGCGACACGCAGGGCCCGGGACACGTATCGGACCCGTACAACGCCCGTACAGAACCCGTACGCTCCGCCCGCCCCCGACCCAGGAGCCGGTACTGTGAGGATCTTCGGGCGGCGTCGGACGGGTCGGCACCCTCTGGCTCCGCACCGGCGACACCCGGCTGCGCATCGAGGCGTGACGGCCCGGCCGCGGCGGCGACCCCGGCCGACCGGACACGAGGCGGCGAGCCCGTGCCCCGGCACACCGGTCGGCCTGGCCGCATCCCTTCAACCACGGCGGGACCAAGGCGGGCGGATGCCTCTGCCGCCCCCTTGACCGCTCAACTTGCTCTCGATCCAGTCGATGGCGAAGCCGACGACCTCCGCGGCCTCGAACAGATGGCAGTCGGCGGCGCCGACTACGCCCCGCCGACCGATTCCCGAGATGAGCATGTCCCGGACGATGACCTCGAACGGATCTCTCCCCTCGGGCACCACGGTCGAGTAGTCGAAGGCCCCGTGTTCCGAGTCGATGTCGTGGAAGCGGCGCCAGACCCGTCGGCCCTCCACGAGGATCGGCTGTTCGTAGTCGACGAACCGTTTGCCGGGGGCCTCGGCGAGTGCCTCGGCGTGGTGCAGCAGCGTCATGGTGTCGAGGGGAGCGCCGAGCAGCAGGACCCGGCCGCCGTGGGCGACCAGCCGTGCGAGGGGGCTGCCGGGGCCATGGGGATCGTCCCAGGGATGGTCGGCCGTCAGCTCGGCGGCCACCGCCCCCAGGGCCGCGAAGCTGACGTCCGGGTGACGGCTGCGGACGGCTCCCGGCAGACGGCGCAGCGCTTCCGGGAGACGGCCGTTGTCGTGGTCGGCCTCGCTGAGGACGGGGTCGTAGGCGGGATGCTCCGCGCGCAGCGCGTCCTGCCGGTCCTGCGGCCAGGTGACGAAGTCATAGGGAGGCGCGTCGTTCCAGCCGCAGGTCACCATGAGGGTTCCCCGTGCTCCGACGACGTCCTGGAGGGCGCCGATGACGGTCTGCGGCCCGCCGGCCACGTAGCCGATGGCGGACATGCGGGTGTGGAACATGACGACGTCGCCGTCTCCGAGCCCGAGCGCGCCCAGGTCACGGCTGATCCGGCTCCGCGTCACGGGACCGCCGGAGCGCTCGGGCAAGCCCATGTCGTCCATGGTGACGAACTTATCCCCGCCCGTGGACTTCGGGCAGCGGACGGCGCGGATCGAGGCGCGAGACCCGGCCCGCCTGTCCTGGGGTCGGACACCGCAACCGCGTTCGAGCCCGGTCGAAGTGATGTGAGTGATCGTGAGTGATGTGGCGCAGGCCGGTCTCAGTCGGTACACCTTGCTCGCTCGGCCGGGACGTGTGAGGACTGCTGCCGTCGTCGACGGCTTCCGCGAGAGTGAACACGGTCGCGCTCCACCGGGAGTCGTCTGCTGTCAGCCGCACCTCCACGCCGACATTGCGGACGGCACCCAGATCCTCGCCGGAGCCGGGCAAGAACGACACCCGCCGCGCACTCGGCGCCTCCGGCAGGGCGTGATGTGCTGCGGCAGGGCCACGACGGTACCCTCGCACCTATCGCAGTCTCATACCGCTCGCGCACGACGCCAGAAAGCCCATGCTCGATCTCAAGGCGGCGGACGGCACGCTCGGCAGCACCCAGAAGTATGTACAGACCTGCTACCGCGAGTTCCGTGCTCTGGCGGAGGGTGCCCTGGCCCGTGCTCAGGAACTCGGCAAGGGGTGGCGGTCCGCCGTTCCCGCCACGGGCGGGGACTCGGGGGCCGTCGGCAGGTCGGTTGTCCGCCCTCTGCGCCTCACCTGCTCACGCCTGGAAATCCCGTCGAGTTCCGTCCGTGCGGCGCCTACCCTGCCGACATGCCCCACGCGAAGACCTCGTACGTCTGCCTCCCCTGCCGGGCCTCGTACAAGCAGCCGTACGACCCCTGCGACCGACCCCGGCAGCGGATCTGTCCCCGCTGCGCGCAGCCGCTGATCCACGCGGGCTCCGCCTTCGCCCCGCCACGCCGCCGCGACACCGCGGCATGGCGGACGCTGTCCGTGCTGCTGCACGTGGGCATCCGCTTCCACAAGAGCTGCTGCGGCGGCCCCGGTTACCGTCCCCGCACCCTGTCCGAGGTCCGTGAGCGGATGACGTACGCCCGGCGCAGCGGCGAGCCCTTCGCACGGGCACTCGTACGGCCGGAGGTGCCCTGACACCGACGCATGTCCGATACGGCAGGCCGGACGTGTCTGTCCGACCCCGACTGCCCCGTGGACTCCGCCTGCGTCCGGCGTGCCCGCAGCACGACCCGCACCGACCGAGCCGCTCTCCGCCTCGATCGGCAGCGTGCCGAGATTCCTGCCTGGGCAACACGGTCGGCCACCTCCTGTACCTGCACGACCGCGCGGCCGACACCGCCGAACTCGGCAGCCTGCCGCACACGACGGCCTCGGCACTCCTGACCCGAGAGGGGAGCGGGCACGGCGTCAAAGTTCCCGCAGGACGCGACAGCCGACGCCAGGTCCCTCCTCGCCCGGCGTCGGCAGGCGGTAGGCGGCAGTTCAGCCTTGCCTGCGGAAGTCCAGCATGCAGAAGACCTTGTCGTAACGCTGTTCGCCGATGGCCACGAAGGCGGGTAGACGGCCGTACTCCCTGAATCCCAGGGACCGATAGAGCCGCAGGGCGACGGAGTTGTCGCCACGGGCGTCCAGGGTAAGGACCTCGATGCCCGACTGCCGCGCGTCAGCGATCAGGGCAGCGGTCAGCGCCCTGCCGACACCACGACCATGGGCGGCAGCGTCTACGGCGATCTTCTCCAGATCGGCGTGCGGCCGGTGGGTCGGGCGGGTGTGGCGCAGCCAGTACCCCAACCCGACAAGCCGTTGGTCCAGGTAAGCGGCACGCAGGGCTCCGTCCCCCGCCCTCGCCGCGGAGACGACGTGACGGAGCAGTTCCGTCACCTCGTCCCGCGAGGGCGGTTCCACCCAGCCCAACGCGGCACCGCCCCCGACCAGGTCCGCGAGGATCTGATGGGCCGACTCCGCGAACCGGCCGGCCAGTTCCGGGTCGGAGGCCGGCTCCGTGCCGTCGACGATGACGGGCTCGTCAGTCACACCATTGGTCATGGCCGGGTCCATGACCAGCAGCCTACGGGCCGTCCCGCGACCGTCGGCGGCCGGTATCAGCGAAACCCAGCCGATGCCGTCGGGGCGAGCGGGGAACGGCCGACGGAAAAACCCGCTCGACGGTGGTCACCGCGGTAACCGATCATGCGTTCATGCCTCTGAGAGAGACACTTGCCCGAGTGGATGCGGACCTGGCCGCAGGCCGGGTCCCGGTCGCGCGACAGCGTCTGCGTGGGCTGGTGTCGTCCTTTCCGAACGACTTGATGCTCCGCCGGCGCCTGGCCGAGGTGTACCGCCTGTACGGAGAACCTGCCGAAGCGGGGCGCTGGATGTACCTCGAACAGGACCGGGACGCGGCTGAGGTCTCCGCCTTCGAGGCGAGATACCGGACAGCTCCGCAGCGTATGAGAGCACTTGCCTGGCAGGGCCTGGAGGCTACGGCCGGAACAGCCTTCGCCGGAGAGCAACTGGCAGCGGTACGAGCAGCCTGCTCCGAAGCCATGGGACACCCCGTCGACTGGGACACCGTGCCGTCCGGCGAGAAGGCGGTCGGCAGGACAAGCACTTTCGTCGGGTTCCTGGCAGGGGTTGGATGCCTGATGGGGGCCCTCGCGTTCCTCGCTGTCTGGATCAACGGACTCATCGCCCTCTTCGACTGACCCAGGCCGCCGAGGCCCGCGGGCGCCGTCGAGGTTCGGCGGGCTGTCCAGAACCGTCGTGAACAGGACACCGGGGACGAGGCCGATACGCCGGACCAGCCCGGTCGGCTCCCGGACGGAAACCCGGACGCGCCGCTCCCCGTCTCCACCATGATCCCAAGCATGCGCAGACTCTGGCACTCCTCTCCGGCAACAGACCTTGCAGGATCCACGGCCCCATCCCGCCAGGCGGCAGCCGGCCTCAGCCGTCCAGACGCACCGGCATCAGGAGGGAGAGGAAGCCTTCGTCGTCGGGTCGGCGGATCGCGATCGGCGCCGTAGAAGTGCCCAGCTCGAGGACCAGTTCGTCCCGGGCTCCGGCAGCGAGGGCCTGCAGCAGGAACTCCCGGTTGACGGCCACGTTGTCCCGGTCGTCGGCACCGGCACCGGCACCGTCACTGCAAATGATCACGGTCCCGTCCTCTGTCGCCCTGAGCACACTGAGGTCAGGAAGCTCACCGGCCTGCTCCCGCGTCTCACCCGTGCGCACCGGACCGGTCTCCAGGGACTTCCGGAAGGCCGCCGTTTCGACGCGGACGAGGCGGCCGGCCGGGAGGCGGACGAGGCGGCGGTAGTCGGGGAACTCGTCACCGAGACTTCGGCCGGACGTCTGCCGGTCACCGGTCTCCAGCGTCACACGGTCTCCGTCCACCACCAGACGAACGGACTGTTCCCGGGTCAGCAGCGCCCGCATCGCGTCGGCGAGCGGAAGGGGAACCACGACCTGCGTGTGTGGCCCCTCATATCCGCCCGTGCGTGCTCGCGCCACCGCCATCCGATAGCGGTCGGTGGCCACGAGGCGCAGTTCCTCTCCTCCGGCATCGAACAGGATCCCGCTGAGCATCGGCAGCTCCGGGTCGGTACCGGCGGCGAAACGGACCGCGTCCAGCGCGGCGGCCAGCTCACGGGAAGAAACGGACAACCGAACGGTCGTGGTGCGGAGCGAGGTCATGGGGTGTGTCTCCCTGCGGTCGAGTAGGGCTCGGAGCGCGGAGAACTCGTTGCGGGCCTCGGACAGCCCCAGTTCGAGACGGCGCAGGTGCGCTTCCAGAAGCCCCCGCACCAGGTCCGTGTCCCCGCCGGTCCAGGCGGCAAGGACGAGGCGGATGTCGGCCAGGGGCGTCCCCGCCCGGCGCAGCCGGGCCAGCAGCCGGGCCTCCGTCAACTGCTCGGGCTCGTACCAGCGGTAGCCGCTGACCGGGTCCACCCAGGCCGGGACCAGCACACCGGCACGGTCGTAGAACCGCAGCGCGCTCACGCTCAGCCCGCCGTCCCGGGCCATCTCCCCGATACTGCGCATCTCGTTCTCCACACCCGGAACCCTGACCCCTCGACAAGGTCGAGGGTCAACCCGACCAGTTCGTCCGCACCCCTACCCGGAGCGGACAGCCAGCCCGCGCGACGGACGGGTCTCGAACAGATCACCAGGCAGTCGGACGGACCCCTGCGCCGGGAGAACGGCACAATGCTCGGCGTGAACGGGTACCACGCGGATCCGGCCGACGACTCCGTCGTGGGCGACCGCCCTGCGGAAGACCTCAGGAATCGGACGTCGATCGCGCTCTTCGACAACTGCCGTGGAGTGCGGAAGACCACCCTGACCTACCACCTGGCCCACATGTTCCGCCGACTCGGGATGACGGTTCTGGCGGTCGATCTCGACCCTCAGGCGAACCTCACCGCGATGTGCCTGGACGAGACCGAGATCGAGGAACTCTGGGACAACGAGTCCGAACTGATTGCTCAGGGGGCGGCTTCCTCGGCCCTGCCCGGAACCGGCCGTGTGAACACCGGGCAGACCATCGCCGACGCGGTGCGTCCCGTCCTGGAGGGCACGGGAGACGTCGCTCCCATCGAGCCCGCGCAACTGCAGCCGGGGCTCTGGCTGCTGGCCGGGAGCCTCGACCTCAGCCGATTCGAGGACAAACTCTCCAACGAGTGGTTCAAGACCTTCGCCGGCGACATCGCGGCCATTCGCACCACCACGGCCTTCCACCGGGTGGTGGAGCAGGCAGCCGACCTGGTCGGCGCGGACATCGTCCTGATCGACGTCGGACCCAACCTCGGCGCGATCAACCGGGCGGCGCTGATCGCGGCCGACAGCGTGCTCATGCCGCTCGCAGCCGACCTGTTCTCCCTCAAGGGCCTCAGCAACCTGGGCCCCACCCTTCGCGGCTGGCGCAGGGACTGGCAACAACTCGTCCTGCCCCGCGTGCGCGAGGGCTTCTCCGCCCCGCGTGCGGAGATGAGGCCCCTCGGCTACGTGATCATGCAGCCGGAGATGCGGCTCGACAGACCGCTGAAGGCCTACGAACGGTGGCTGCAGCGCATTCCCTGGGTCTACTCGGCAGCGGTGCTGGGCGAGCGGGTACCGGTCTGCGCCGACGACCGGTACCGCATCGCGACCCTCCGCAACTACCGCAGCCTCATGCCGCTCGCACTCGACGCCAGAAAGCCCATGTTCGACCTGAAGGCCGCTGACGGCGCGCTGGGCAGTACCCAGAAGTACGTCCAGACCTGCTACCGCGAATTCCGCGACCTGGCCGAGGGCGTCCTGGCACGCGTGCGGCAACTCGGCACCGAATGACGCCGCCCGGTCAGGCGCCGGGATAGCGCCCCCGCCAGTGCTCGTCCCAGCCCGCCGTGTACTCGGTCCCGCTGGGACGGTCGGTGAGCTGGGTGATGAGGTCGTGGGCCAGGGTGTCGAGGACCCAGGCCAGTTCGTGCCGGCTCACCAGATCGACGGGCAGTGCCTCCGCGCCGTGCGCCGCTCCGAGCAGCGCCCCGGTCACACAGGCCACCGAGTCGCCGTCCGGCGCCCCGGCGGCGAAGCGCAGCGCGGCGCCCACCTGGCTCCGCTCCGGGAAGGACGCGGCGACGTACACCCCGCCCAGCAGCGCCGAGGGCGCGGTGGCGTCGGGGGCGATGCGGGCGAGGTGCCTCGCGTCGGCGGGATGGGTACCGGCTTGCTCAAGTGCCGCGGAAAGACTGCCGAGTTCGTCGCCGGTGGCGATCTCGCGAAAGGAGCGGATCCCCTCCTGGAGGGCCTGCCGCACCTGCGGCCGAGGGCCGCCGGCCAGGCAGCGCGCGGCCAGCACGACCGCGTGGGCGGTGGCGGACCGGGCGGCGGGGTCGCCGTGGGTGAGGGCGGCCATCGCGCGGGCCTGCTCGACCCAGTAGCGCGAGTCCTGCCCGGCGACGGCCACGGCGACCGGAAGGGTACGGGTGAGGGCATGGCAGCCACGGCTGGCCGTGGGCTTTCCCGGGCCGCCCGACGTGCCCGCGGTCAGGGCGGCGACGGTCGCGGGTGCCGAACCCCGCCGCTGCGCGAGCACGGGCACCTGGGCGAGCCAGCCGTCCGGCCACGGTCCGCCGCTCCCCGACCCGGGGTGATCCGGCAGCTCTATGCCCTGCAGTGCGGCCCACCGGCGGTAGGCGTGCCACACCACTCCCGAAGGTGAACAGATGCCCTTGTGGTCGCCCCGCACCGACGCGCGGATGGTCCCCTCGGCGGTGAAGCAGGCCAACTGGGTACTCACCCCGGCCCGCAACGAGACCTCGGCCGGCGCCTTCCCCCGGGCCGCGCCCAGGGTGTCGCCCACAGCCAGCCCCAGCAGCAGTCCCCGCACCCGCGAAGCCGCCCACCTCTGCCTCAGGAACCCGGTCCGCTCCTCCGGCTCCGGGCCGACGGCCACCGGGCCTGCCAACGCGTGCACGGTGTCCAGCAGTTCGGCGTGCGCCGACAGGTGCCAGCCGTGCGTCAGCGCGTTCCGCAGGTCCGACAGCGCGGTCTCGGCATCGGTACCGGTGGCCAGGTTGCCGTAGACCGCGGCAACGGCCGGGGTACGGCTCTGACCGGCGACGCAGTGGAGCAGCACCCGCTTGCCCGCCTGACGCAGCCGCAGCACCGCACGGGCGGCCTGGTCCACGACAAAGGGGAGATTCGCGTTGTGGCCGTCGGTGTCCACCAGCCAGACGCGCACATGCTCCACGTCGGTGCCGGGCAGCACGGGCTCCGTGCCCATGCGGCACAGCGACACCACGGCGTCGACGTCGACCGGCTCGGTTCCCTGGAGCAGGGCGAGGTTGCCCAGCACCACCCCAGGGTCGTGCGGATGGGGGACGGCGAAGCCCTGCGGACCACCGGCCGGAGCGGGCATGCGGGCCGCGGAGGGCCAGCCGACGCCGTCGTCCTTGCCGCCCCGGGCGGTGAGCACCGCCAGCCGGACCAGATCGGCAGCCGTCAGACCGGGCCAGCCGTTCACCGCCTGCTGCCACTCCAGCGGGATGCCGGAGCAGCCCCACCGCGCGCCGAGCAGCGCACCGGCGATCGCCGCGACCGTGTCGGTGTCGTTCCCGGCCCGGACGGCGGCCTCCAGGGCGAGCTGCAGGTGCTGGGCGGGGAAGCGCTTTCCGGCGGGGTCCAGCTCCGGCACGGGGGTTCGCGTGATCGCCGACCAGGCGGCCTGGAGCGCGGTGACGACCCAGCCGTTGGGGGAGAAGCGGTGCGGGGGCCGGGCCTCCGCCTCGTCCAGCCGCTCGGCCCAGACGGCCCGGCGCTCGGGAGGAAGCAGGTCCAGGCCGGCGCGTACGCCGCCGAAGGTCCCCTCCAGCACGGCGGTGCGGATGCCGGAGCACCACAGCACGCAGGCGTCGGCGCAGTCGGGGTCCGGGTGGGTCAGCGCGCTGACCGCGACGGCTGCCTCGGCCATCGCGGTCGTGTCCCCGAGGTGGGCGAGGGCGACGATCCCGGTACGCATCAGCGAGCCGTTGCCCGCGCTCTGGAGGTGGGCGGCGGCGTAGTCGCGGGCGGCATCCAGCATCGCCGCGCCCGCCGCTCCGGACGCGCGGCCCGTGGCGTACAGGACGGCTCTGGTCTGGTTGCCGACGTCGCTGGCGCCTTCGCGCAGCCAGCGCCGGAAGTTGGCGGCGATCGCGTCCAGGGCGTCGGCCGAGCGCAGATCGGCTCCGGTCGCCGCGACCTCGGCGACGCAGACCTGCATCTGGGTGTCGTCGGAGTACTCCCCTGGCTTGTACGGTCCCAGGCCGCCGCCGATCATCCGCGGCTGCTGGTCGTCCCGCAGCGTCGCCTGGAACTCGTACGGCACACCCAGCGCGTCACCCACCGCGGCACCGAGCAGCACACCGGCGGCCCGGTCGGTTCTCTGCGCCTTCAGAGGCGGGTCCGGGGTGAATGCGCTCGCCATGGGCACTCCATCTGGTCAAGTCAGGCGGCGCACGGCAGGCGAGCCGGGCCGACGGCGGTGGTGACGCGAGATCCCGCACGAGGACGACCCGACCGCGCCGAAGCCAGGCGGCGTCATATCCGGTGGCTGCCGCCCGAGATCACCGACGTTGTGCCAGCTTGGCACGGCGATCCGATTATCGTCAACTGGACGATAGCGGTCGCCGGGGGATGGCGCCCACGAACGTCAAGGGTGTGCGATGTCGGTGATGACCTGGTCGTACCGCTGGACGTTCCCGGTGAAGGTCGAGTTCGGGTTCTGGGCCCGCAGGCGGGTCAGGGCCGCGTCGACGTAGGCCCACATGTCGTCGACGTCGGAGTGGGCCGCGAAGGTGGCCTGGGCCACCCGTTCCTCTCCGTTCGCCACCACGTACGCCTCGTACTTCTGTTCTTCGGTGGTGACGGCCATGGGCGTATCGGTCTCCTGGATCGTGGTGGCGAGGGTGTCCTCGCTCCTGTCTTTCGCGGCGTCGGCGGCTCCGGCTGTCCCCGCCGTGGTGAGAAGCACCGCCGCTGCGGCCGGCCCGGCGGTGCCCAGTACGGTCCGCCGTGAGATCTCTGCCAAGTCTTCCTCCCCTGAATCGGCACCCCGGGTGAGGGGCCGCAGCCGAACTTACAGTCAAGTCCGTTTCAAGTAACTGCAGTTGGCGGATGGCGGCCGCGTCCGCGCCGTGATCCGGCCGACGGTGCAAATCGTCCCTCGAACCGGCGGATCTCACCATATGGGCGCCTCGTGCCCGTTTCCGCCTCCCTCCGCATAGCATCCGGCCAACCAGAGGAGGCGCGATGGGCGAACACGTGCACGTCCGTATCGGTGCCGGTGTCAGCGTGAGCGACGACGGCGAGTTGGTCGAACTGTCCCGCTGCCGCTGCGGCACCACGTGGACCAAGACCTACCAGGTGGAGGACGGGCTTCCCGAGGAGTGAGCACGGGAGCCGCGCGGGGGCGGGGCACGGACCCCGGCAGGGGTGTCACGGGTGTCATCGCCCTCAGGCCAAGGCGTTCACCGCCGCCGTGAAGAGGGCAGGCAGGCGTGCGGCGGCGGGCGTGATGCGGTGGGCGAGCGCGGGCTGCCGGCGTGCCCTGAGGAGCAGGTCCGTCAGCAGCCGGTGGCGGCGGGTCGCGCGGCGCCAGTCGGCCTCGTAGCGCTCCGGGGTGCCGCGGCACACGTTCCTCACCAGGACCTCGGCCCCGGCTAGGGCGAGCAGCACGCCTTCCCCGGTCAGCGCGTCGACGTAACCGGCGGCGTCGCCGACCAGCAGGACCCGCCCGTGGACACGGGTGCGGGCCCCCTGGCGCAGCGGTCCCGCGCCGCGGACGGCGGTGACGGCCGCTTCCGCGGGCAGCCTGGCCGCCAGGCAGGGGAAGTCCCGCAGCTGGTCGGCGTAGGCGCCGCGGCGGGCGGTCAGCAGCGCGACGCCCACGAGTCCCGGGCCGAGCGGGGTGACGTAGGCCTCCGCGTGCGATCCCCAGTGCACCTCGACACGGGACGACCAGGGCGGCACCGCGTAGTGGCGGCGCAGCCCGTACCGGGGCGCCGCCGCCGTCCGGGCGCTGAGGTCGAGGCCGAGGCGTCGGCGGACGGGGGAGTGCAGGCCGTCGGCGGCGACCAGCCAGCGGGCCCGCAGTCCCGTGCCGGGCAGGGTCACGCCGGTGCCGTCCTGCCGTACGTCCCCGACCGCGAGCGGCAGGACCGGCACCCCGGCCTCCAGCACCGCCCGGTGCAGGGCGGCGTGCAGATCGGTGCGGCGTACACCGAGGCCCGGGCCACGGCGGAACGCGGCATCGGCTCGGCTGCCGTCCTGGACGTACCGGATGCCGGAGAGGTGGTGCCCTGGCAGCTCGATGCCGAGGGCGGTGAGGGCACGGACGGCGCCGGGCATCAGGCCCTCGCCGCACGCCTTGTCGACCGGTGCCGGGCGCGGCTCGGCGACGACGGCGTCGAGACCGGCGCGCGCGGCGTACAGGGCGGTGGCGAGACCGGCGGGGCCGCCACCGGCGATCAGCAGGTCGAGGCTGCCGGTGCCGCGGTTCACGCGGGCACCGCCCGGGTCAGGGCGGTGTTCTCGCAGCGGACGCGGACCGTGAGCAGCACCCCGTTGGCGGCGGTGAACACCGCGGCGGTCAGCCAGGCGGAGTGCACCAGCGGCAGGGCGGCGACCTCGACGACGACGGCGACGTAGTTGGGGTGGCGCAGATAGCGGTAGGGGCCGGCGGCCACCAGCCGGGCGCCGGGGACGACGATGACCCGGGTGTTCCAGTATGGGCCGAGGGTGGCCACGCACCACCAGCGCAGGGCCTGCGCCAGCAGCACGAGCGCCAGGGCGGGCAGGCCGAGGGCGGGCACGAACGGGCGGTCGGCGAGGGCGGGTTCGAGCAGGCAGCAGGCCAGCAGCCCCGTGTGCAGGGCGACCATCACGGGGTAGTGGCCCCGGCCGTGCTCCTCACCGGCGCGGGCGCGGGTCCATGCGGCGTTGCGGCGGGCCACGGCGAGTTCCACGACGCGTTCCGCGGCGACGGCCAGCACGAGCAGGGTGTACCAGGACGGGAAGGAGGTCATGACGGGCCGTTCACCACCGCAGCAGCACGAGTTCGGAGCAGAACCCCGGTCCCATCGCCAGCAGCAGCCCCCAGGTGCCGGGCCCGGGCCGGTGCGGCTCCCGCGCGACGTCCTCCAGGATGTGCAGGACGGAGACGGAGGACATGTTCCCGGCAGCGGCGAGGGAACGCCGCGAGGGGTCCAGGGCGTCGTCCGGCAGGCCGAGCGCGTCGGTGACCGCCGCGAGGATCTTGGGGCCGCCGGGATGGCACAGCCAGGTCCCGATGTCCTGCGGGGTGAGGCCGTGTTCGGCGAGGAAGGCGCGCAGGTGCCGGCCGAAGTGGTCGCGTACGAGGGCGGGGACGCCCGCGTCCATGACGACGTGGAAGCCGTCCGCGCCGATGTCCCACCCCAGGAGCCGCCCGGTGCCGGGGTACAGGCGGCTGCGGGTCGCGACCACCGAGGGCCCGGCCGACGCGGCTCCCGCCGGTAGGGCTCCGAAGGCGGAACCGTCCGCGCCGCGCGCCACGAGCGCGCCCACGCCGTCCCCGAAGAGCGCGCCCGCGACGAGGCAGGCGCGGGAGCCGTCACCCGGCTGGAGCGTCAGCGAGCACAGTTCGACGGTCAGCAGGACCGCGGTGTCGCCCGGGTGCCCGCGCAGATAGTCGTGCACCCGGGCGAGTCCGGCCGCGCCCGCCACACAGCCCAGCCCGAACACCGGAAGCCGTTTGACGTCGGGCCGCAGCCCCACGCGTCCGGCGAGCCGGGCGTCGAGGGAGGGCGCGGCGACCCCGGTGACGGAGGCGCACACCAGGAGGTCGACGTCGTCCGGTGCCAGCCCGGCGTCGGCCAGGGCGCCCGTGAGGGCGTCCTCCGCCAGTTCGAGACCCTGGGCGAGCCAGGCGTCGTTGCGCCGGCCGAAATCGCCGAGACCGGCGTACCGCTCGATCGGCAGGGCGAGGTGGCGGGTGCGCACACCGGCGGACGCGTGCAGGCGGCGCAGCAGGGCGCGGTCGGCTCCGGCGGGCAGACACAGGTCGCCGATCGGTTCCGTGAGGTCCCGCTGGGCGTACCGGTGCGGCGGCAGGACCGTGCGCACCGCGGCGATCGCGGTCGCCGTACCGCCGCCCGCGCCCGCGCCGGCCCTGCGACGACGCGGCGCGACCGGTGCCGACAGGGACGGAACAGTCGGGGGCAGCGCCGGAAGGGCGGTCATGGCCGGAGCCGGAGCCGGAGCCGGAGCCGGAGCCGGAGCGGGAGAGGGGGCGGTCAGGGACGGGACGGAGGGCGCGGCGGGAGGTGCGACGGTCACGGGAACACGCATGTCGCTCATGCCTTCCTCACCGGCCCGCCGCGACTACCGTGCGTACGTGCATCTCCACCCGTCCGGGGTGCCGGCGCGCGGCACGCGCGGTGTCCCGGCGCTGCTGCGCTCGTGCCACCCGGAGCCGGCCCTCGCTGTGACGGCGTTCGTGACCGCCCTCGCCGTGGCGGCGGGCCGCGGCGCGGCGGGCTCGGCGGCCGTGGCCGCGGCGGTGCTGGCCGGTCAGCTCTCGGTGGGCTGGTGCAACGACGCCGTCGACGCGCGGCGCGACGCGCAGTGCGGGCGCGAGGACAAACCGGTGGCCCGCGGCGACCTGCCGCCCCGGACGGTCGCCGTCGCGGCGGGGACCGCCCTGGCGGTGTGCGTGCCGCTGTCGCTGCTGAGCGGGGCCGCGGCGGGAACGGCCCATCTGACCGGCGTGGCCGCCGGGTGGGCCTACGACCTGCGGCTGAAGCACACACCACTGTCCCCGCTGCCGTACGCGGCCGGGTTCGCGTCGCTGCCGTTCTTCGTCACGCTCGGGCTGCCGGCGCCGTCCCGGCCCGCGTGGTGGGCGGTCACGGCCGCGGCGCTGCTGGGCGTGGGCGCCCATCTGGTGAACGTCCTCCCCGACATCGAGGACGACCTCGCCACCGGTGTGCGGGGGCTGCCCCAGCGGCTGGGCCGTCCCGCCTGCCGCCTGCTGGCCCCCTGCGTGATGCTGACGGCCGTGGGCGTCGTGGTCGCGGGACCGCCCGGGGCGCCGGGGACCCCCGGCCGGGTGCTGGCGGTGACGGCCGGGGCCGTGGCCGTGGCCGGTACGGCCCTGGCGCGAAGCACGCGCAGCCGGTGGCCGTTCCGCGCGGCGATCGCGGTGGCCGGTCT
This sequence comes from Streptomyces sp. NPDC047000, assembly GCF_040644295.1. Classification (NCBI taxonomy): domain Bacteria; kingdom Bacillati; phylum Actinomycetota; class Actinomycetes; order Kitasatosporales; family Streptomycetaceae; genus Streptomyces; species Streptomyces sp. NPDC047000. The sequence continues at coordinate 32,072 of NZ_JBEYWE010000024.1, read as the reverse complement.
GGCCGTGGGCCAGCTGCTGCTGCGCGGAGCGGACCTGGTCCCGCCCCGCGGCTGAGCGGTCCGCGAGCCCGTACGGAAACGCCCCGGCGCCCACGTCGGGCGGGTCTGCTTTCCGGACGGTCGGCTGCATCCTCCGGACCGCGGGGCATACGGAGGGGACGGACGACGAGGGAACGTGCAAGGACGTCCGACAGCGCCCACGCTGGAATGCGGGGGTGGAAAGCCGAACCATTGGAGGGGAGAACATGGCGGGGTCGGAGGACAAGGGGGCCGGCTCGGCGCGGTCCCGGGCAGTGACTGTCGCCCGGCTCGTCCCGGCGCTGGAGGCCATCGGGACGGGGGCGTACGTCGTGGACGCGGGAGGCCGGATCGCGGCGGTCAACAGCCAGGCCGAGGACCTGCTGGGCCGCTCCGCCCCGGAGCTGCTCGGCAGGGACGCCCACGACCTGCTGCACCGCGGGCCGGAGGGGCAGCGGCTGCCCACGACGCAGTGCGGCATGCGGCAGGCGTTCCACGCCGGCCGCCCCGCCCAGCGGGACGAGGACTGGTTCGAACGCGCCGACGGCTCCCTGCTGCCGGTCTCCTGGCTGCTCGCCCCGTACGACCTCGGTGAGTACGGCACCGGCACGCTCATCGTCTTCCACGCCAGTGACGGGGCCCGCCCCTGCGGTCTCCGCGCCGAGCAGCTCGCCCAGCCGCTGAGCGAGCTGGAGCGACTCGCCCTGCTGGCCGAGACCACCACGCAGCTGACCTCCACGCTCGATGCCGACGACGCGCTGCGCAAGCTCGTGGCCCTGGTCCTGCCGCGGCTCGCGGACTGGGCCGTCATCGATGTGATCACCGAGGCCGGCGAGGTGTGGCGTACCGCCGTCGTCCAGGCCGACGGCGGCCGTCTGGTGCACCACGAGGAGCTCGAGGGACCGATGCCGCCGGTCCTGGAGACCTCACTGATGCCGCTGTCCCGGGCCCTGCGGGGCGTCGCCTCCTCCCTCGCCGGACCGGACACCTATCAGGGCGCCCCGGACTCCGGCATCGCGGTCGAGCAGCGCCGCATGTTCGACGCCACCGGCATCCAGTCCGCGGCCATCGCACCCCTGCAGGGCACCCGCCACGTCCTGGGAGCGCTCACCCTGGGCCGTGCCGGGAAACCGGGCGAGTTCACCTCCGCCGAGCTTCCCCTGATCGAGGACATCGCCCGGCGGGCGGGTCTGGCCCTGGAGAACGCCCGTCTCTACCAGCGCCAGCGCGCGGTCGCCGAGACGATGCAGAACCACCTGCTGCCCCAGATGCCGAGCGTGCCCGGACTGCGGATGACCGTCCGCTATCTGCCCGCCCCCGACGCCTCGCAGGTCGGCGGCGACTGGTACGACGCCTTCACCCTGTCCGACGGTGCCACCGCCCTGGCGGTCGGGGACGTCGTCGGCCACGATCTGGAGGCCGCCGCGGGGATGGCCCAGCTGCGCAACATGCTCCGGGCCTACGCGTGGTCCCAGCAGGAGCCTTCCAGCCGGGTCGTCGAACGCCTGGACGAGGCGATCCTCTCCATCACCGACGTCACCATGGCCACCCTCCTCTTCGGCCGGGTGACCCGGATCGAGGACGGTCACTGGCAGCTGTCCTGGACCAACGCGGGCCATCCCCCGCCCCTGCTCGTCACACGCGACGGGGTGGCGCGTTACCTGACCGACGGCCACAGCCTCCTGCTGGGCACCGGCGTGCGCACGGCCCGCCCGGACGCCACCGCCGAGCTGCCGCCCGGCGCCACGCTGCTGCTGTACACCGACGGTCTCATCGAGGCCCCCGGGCAGACCCTCGACGAGGGTCTGGACCGGCTGCGCCAGCACGCCGCCGCCCTGGCCCACCGGCCCCTGCCGGTCTTCACCGACCAGCTCCTGCACCGTGTGCGCCCGCCCGGCCTCGACGACGTCGCCGTCCTGGCCCTGCGGACCCCGTCACCGACGGCCGCCCACCGGCCGACCGGCCGTCCCGACGGCCCCGGCGCCGAGCACGCCGAGTACCCAGAGCACGCCGACCGCGGCTGACCGACCGCCGACGTGAGCTGCCGACGGCGGGATCAGTGGCCGTCGAGCTCCGTGGCGAGCAGGGCCGCGAGGCGGTCGAGCGCCGGACCGGCCGCCTCGTCGTCGGAGGCGAGGACGACCTTCTCGCCCTCCCGGAGGCCCAGGCCCATCAGCTTGAGCATGCTGCTCACCGCGACCGGTTCGCCGTCCGTCCTGCGGATGGTGACCCGGTGACCGGCCTCGGCCGCCGCGCGGGCGAAGGCGGCGGCGGGCCGGGCGTGCAGGCCCTGCGAGCACAGGACGGTGGCGTGACGTTCCGGCATTTCCCACTCCTAGGGGTTTCGGGTATCGGGGTTTCGGTGTGTCCGAAGGTGTTTTCCGGGCGCCGTTCCTTTTCCCGTGGCGCCGGAAACCGGGGTGAAGACGGGTGTCAGGACGAAGAGACGTCGGCGGTGGTCCGGCCGGTGGACACGGGCGGCAGAAATCCCACCTCCACGACCTCGGCACGGTTTCCGGTGAACTCGACGGTCGACACACTGGAATTGCCGAGCGGTACGACGCCCGTGCCTCCGAGGTGTGTCAGATAGGTGACGAGGGTGATGCCGTGGCTGACGACGAGGACGTCGCCGTCCGGGTGGGCGCGGGCGATCCGCCGGAACACGTCGACCACCCGGACGAGATACGCCGCGGCGGGTTCCCCGCCGGCCAGCCCGGGGTGCCTGCCGTTGATCACGTCAGCAAAGAATGCCCGTGGGTCCACCTGGCTGAACAGCTCGCTCTCGGGACGGCCGTCCAGCTCGCCGAACCCGTACTCCCGCAGTCCCTCGTCGGTCCGCAGCCGCAGCCCCGCGTGATGGCGCAGGATCTCCCGCGCGGTGGTCCGCGTCCGGCCGGACGGGCTGGCCCAGGCCGCCGTGAGGCGGACGCCGGACAGATGGCCGGCGGTGGCCCGCAGCTGATCGAGTCCGTCGGGCGTCAGGGGCGAGTCGCACCAGCCCTGGAGCCGCCCGGAGGCGTTGTACTCGGTGCGCGCGTGCCGTACGAGATGCAGCCTCATCGCCGCCCCGCCGAAAACGCGGCGGAGGGCGCCGGGGCGGCGGCGGGGCCGGCCGTGAGGACGCCGGCGATCCTGCCCGCGCCGAGGATCACCCGCTGGACGTCACACGTTCGCAACCGCACTCCCTGCTGACTTCGGGCCGCCCGCGGCGGCCGCGGACCGCACAAAAAAAGACCCGGGAGCCGTTGCCGTGGGGCAACGCGTCCCAGGTCTTGCCCGGCTGGTGCCGGTCACAATCCGTGCCACGGACCATAGCCGCGCCCCGGTCCGGACGTCAACGTGATCCTGCCGGGCCGTATACGGACTGTGCGGCCCGCCGGAACGCGGCCGGGGTCTGGACACGGGGAATTCCTGCGTCTATCGTCTCGCCCCAAGACACCGCCAGGTGTTCTGGCAAAAGCTGGGATTGTTACTGGACCGCAGGCAAAACCCAAGCTGAGACCCGCCTTTCTCAGGAAAGGCAGATCCGGGTCACAGCTTGGGTTTTTTTGTTGCCCGAGACAACGGGGCGGGCAGGTCCGGGACAGCGGGGCTCGAGGAGGAGCCGTGACAACAAGCAAGTACGCAACGATCGCCGAGGACGTCCTGCGGGGCGTCGGCGGCAAGGACAACGTCAGATCCCTCGCCCATTGTGCGACCCGGCTGCGTTTCGTTCTCGTGGATCCCGCCAAGGCCGACAAGGCCGCCGTCGAGGCCACGAGCGGCGTCATCACCGTCGTCGAGGCCGGCGGCCAGTTCCAGGTCGTCATCGGCAACACGGTGGGCAAGGTCTACGAGGCGGCCCTCGCCCAGGGCGTGGAGGCCGGCTCCGCCGCGTCCTCCGGCGGCCTGCTCGCCCGCACGATCGACCTCGTCACCAGCATCTTCACCCCGTTCCTGTGGACCCTGGCCGCCGTCGGTCTTCTCAAGGCATTCCTCGCGGTCGCCGTCAAGATCAGCCCCGGCTTCGGCACCTCGTCGACGTACGCGATCTGGTTCGCGGCCGCCGACGCGGTGTTCCAGTTCCTGCCGATCCTGCTGGCCGTCACCGCGGCCAAGCGCTTCAAGGCCAACCAGTTCACGGCGATGGCCGTGGCCGGCGCCCTGATCTACTCCGCCACCGTCGCCGTCATCCCCGGCAAGGGCGGCGCGACCCTGACCCTGCAGGCGTTCGACGCGGCAGGCGGGAAGCTGACCTTCCTCGGCATCCCGGTCGTGATGGTCAGCTATCTGTCCGCCGTCATCCCGACCGTCCTGGCGGTGTACTTCCAGTCCCACGTGGAGCGCCTCGCGGAGCGCGTCGTGCCGTCCGTGGTGCGCAACTTCGCGGTCCCGCTGATCGCCATCGCGATCGTCGTGCCCGTCACCTTCCTCGCCATCGGACCCGCCTCGACCTGGATCGGCGACGGCATCGCCTCCGGCGTCGACAACCTCTGGGGCCTGGCGCCCTGGGCGGCCGGCGGGGTGCTCGCCGGTCTGTGGCAGGTCTTCGTCCTCTTCGGCGTCCACTGGGCCTTCGTCCCGATCATGACGCAGCAGCTGACCGCCTCGGGTCACTCGGTGATGGTGGCCTCGCTGTTCGCCCCCGTGCTCGCCCAGGCCGCCGCGACCTTCGCGGTGGTCCTGCGGACCCGCAACCGCGACCTCAAGGTGGTCGCCGGACCCGCCGCCGTCTCCGCCTTCCTCGCGGGCATCACCGAGCCGGCGATCTACGGTGTGACGCTGCGCCTCAAGCGTCCCTTCGTCTTCGCCTGTGTCGGCGGCGCGATCGGCGGTGCCGTCGCGGCCGCGGGCGGCTCGGCGGCCAACGGCTTCGTCTTCCCCGGCGCCATCACCGTCACCGCCACCCTGGGCGTCGGCAGCTTCGCCCTCCAGCTGATCGGCTGCGGGATCGCCATGGCCGTCGCCTTCGGCCTGACCCTGGTCCTCGGATTCAAGGACCTGCCCGCGGCGGCCCCGACGTCCGGCGCGGCAAACGCCCCGGCCGGTGACGCCGCCGAGGACGCGGTCGCCACGCTCCAGATCCCGGTCGCCGGCAAGGTCGTCCCGCTGGAGGAGGTCCCCGACCAGGTGTTCGCCTCCGGGGCGATGGGGCCCGGCCTGGCCGTGGTCCCCAGTGACGGCAAGGTGTACGCGCCCGTCTCGGGCATCCTGGAGAGCGCGATGCCGCACGCGTTCGGCATCCGCACCGACTCCGGCGTCGAGGTGCTCGTGCACATCGGCCTGAACACCGTCGAACTGCGGGGCAAGGGCTTCACGCCCGCCGTCACCCAGGGCCGGCGGGTGAACGCCGGCGACCTGCTGACCGAGGTCGACCTGGAGAAGGTCATGGCGGCGGGCTACAACCCGATCACCGTACTGATCGTGACCGACCCGGGCCGCCACACCTCGGTCGTGCCCACCGCCACCGGTGTCGTGGAACCCCGCCGCGCCGCCCTCGAACTCATCGGCTGAGGAACCGCATCAACATGACCGACTCCACCCCCGCCCGCCCCTTCCCGCCCGGCTTCCTCTGGGGCGGCGCGACCGCCGCCAACCAGATCGAGGGCGCCTACGCCACCGGCGGCAAGGGCCTGTCCATCCAGGACGTCATGCCCCGCGGCATCGCCGGCCCGCGCACCGAGCGGCCCACGCCCGACAACCTCAAGCTGGAGGGCATCGACTTCTACCACCGCTACGCCGAGGACATCGCGCTCCTCGCCGAGATGGGCTTCTCCGTCTTCCGGTTCTCGATCGCCTGGAGCCGCATCTTCCCGAGCGGCGACGACGAACTGCCGAACGAGGAGGGCCTCGCCTTCTACGACCGGGTCCTCGACGAACTCGAGAAGCACGGCATCGAGCCGCTCGTCACCATCTCCCACTACGAGACGCCGCTGGCGCTCGCGGAGAAGTACAACGGCTGGACCAGCCGCGAGCTGATCGGCTTCTACGAGCGCTACGTCCGGGTCCTCTTCGACCGCTACGGCCGGCGGGTCAGGTACTGGCTCACCTTCAACGAGATCAACTCGGTGCTGCACGCCCCCTTCATGAGCGGCGCGATCACCACCCCGAAGGAGGAACTCTCCCCGCAGGACCTCTACCAGGCCGTCCACCACGAGCTGGTCGCCAGCGCGCTCGCCACCAAGATCGCCCACGAGACGGCGCCGGACGCGCGGGTCGGCTGCATGGTCCTCGCCATGCCCGTCTACCCGCTCACCCCCGCACCCGCCGACGTCCTCGCCGTGCTGCACGCCGACCACGCCAACCTCATGTTCGGCGACGTCCATGTGCGCGGCGCCTACCCGGGCTACGCGCTGCGCCACTTCCGCGAGAACGGCATCGAACTCGACATCACCGACGAGGACCGCGAACTCCTCAAGCACACCGTCGACTTCGTGTCCTTCAGCTACTACATGAGCATCTGCGAGACCGCCGACCCCGAAGCGCGCAAGGCCGGCGAGGGCAACATCATGGGCGGTGTGCCGAACCCGACCCTCCAGGCCAGCGAGTGGGGCTGGCAGATCGACCCGACGGGTCTGCGGATCGTGCTCAACCAGTTCTGGGACCGCTGGCAGAAGCCGCTGTTCGTCGTCGAGAACGGCCTCGGGGCACGGGACGAGCTGATCGAGGCGGACGGCCGGCTCACCGTCGAGGACGACTACCGCATCGCCTACCTCAACGACCACCTGGTCCAGGTCGGCGAGGCCGTCGCCGACGGCGTCGAGGTCCTCGGCTACACCAGCTGGGGCTGCATCGACCTCGTCAGCGCCAGCACCGCCCAGCTGAGCAAGCGGTACGGGTTCATCCACGTCGACCGTGACGACGACGGCACCGGCACCCTCGCGCGGCGCCGCAAGAAGTCCTTCGACTGGTACGCCGGCGTCATCCGCAGCCAGGGCGCGTCCCTGCTGCGGGGCGACGACGGAGCGTAGTCCCCGCCACGCTCACGGCCGGGCCCGGGGGACGGGTTATCCTGCCCCCTGGGCCCGGCAAGTAAGGACTCACCTGCGATGCGCGTCAAGAAGATCTTCAACAACAACGTGGTGCTCGGCGCCGACGAGCACGGCGCCGAGACCGTGTTCATGGGGCGCGGGCTCGGTTTCCAGGTCAGGCCCGGGGACCTCGTGGACGCCGCGCGGGTCGACCGGCAGTTCGTGGCCCAGGCGATGCCCGCCGAGCGTCTCGCCGCGCTGGCCGCCGAGATCCCGCTCGACGAGATCGAGGTGATGGAGGAGGTCGTGGCCGCCGCCAGGGTCCGGCTCGGCGACCGGATCAGCGAGCACGTCCTGCTGCCGCTCGCCGACCACGTCCATTTCGCGCTCGCCCGGGCCCGTGAGGGAGCCTCGATCGAGTACCCGCTGAAGTGGGAGATCGAGAACCTCTATCCGGCCGAGACCGAGATGGGCACGGCCGCCCTGGAGATCATCGAGCGGCGGCTCGGCGTGCGCATGGACGCCACCGAGGCACTGCCCATCGCCCTCCACTTCGTCAACGCCCAGATCGGCTCCGGCGACATCGCCGCCACCGTGCAGATGACGCAGTGGCTGAAGATCGCCCTCGACACCATCGGGGAGGACTTCGGCCTGGTCGTCGACCAGCGCTCCCTCGCGGCGGCGCGGTTCATCACGCATCTGCGCTACCTCTTCCTGCGGGCCCGGGACGGCAAGCAGTCACCGGAGACCGGCGGCGCGATCGGCGAGGCGGTCCGCAGCGCCAAACCCCTCGAGTACGCCTGCGCCGAGCGCCTGGCGCACCGTATGGCGGAACTCTTCGGGCGGGAACTCGTCCAGGAGGAGATCCTCTACCTCGCGCTGCACGTCAGCCGGCTCACGGCCCAGCCCGACATCGCAGAAGGGACGACCCGTGCCGGCACCTGACGGCGAGGCCCCCGCGGACCTGATCCTGCGCTGCGCCGGCGGCCCCGGCAACGTCACCCGGCTGACCCACTGCTTCGTCCGCCTCCGCTTCCGCCTGCGCGACCCCGCGGCCGCCGACCTCGACACCCTCCGCGCCCACCCCCTCGTCGCGCTCGCCGTGTGGCAGGCGGACGAACTCCACATCGCCCCCCGCCGCGACCTCTTCCGCCTCTTCGCCGACCTCCGGGCCGTGCTCGGCGACACCGCCGTGTCCTGACGGCCCGGTGGTCCGACGGCCGGCGGCGCGGGCCGCGGTGCCCGCGCCGCCGTGCTCAGACGGCGGGAGCCGGTTCATGGGACGGGGTCCAGCGACGGTGGAGGTGCTGCCGGCCGTCGTCCTCCGCGCGCAGCAGGGACAGCCGGGGGCGTACGGCGTCGGTGCGCGCGCCGGGCGGTTTGCGGCGGCCGGCCCCGAACTGCCGGGGCCACTCCGCAGCCGGGCCCCGGTACTCCTGGTCGGCCGCCGCGTGCAGCGTCCAGTGCGGATCGTAGAGGTGGCCGCGGCCCACCGCGCACAGGTCGGCGCGGCCCGCCAGCAGGATGGAGTTGACGTCGTCGTACGAGGCGATGGCGCCCACCGCGATCACGGCCGCGCCGCTCGCCGCGGCGACCTCGTGACGGATCCGGTCGGCGAACGGGGTCTGGTAGGAACGGCCGTAGGCCGGGCGCTCGTCCCGGGTGACCTGGCCGGTGGACACGTCGATGCCGGCCGCGCCGTGGGCGATGAAGGCGCGGGCGATCTCGACGGCGTCGTGCTCGGTGGTGCCGTCCGGCACCCAGTCGGTGGCGGAGATCCGCACGATCACCGGCCGGTCCGCCGGCCAGACCGCCCGTACGGCGTCGAACACCTCCAGCGGGAACCGCAGCCTGTTCTCCGGTGTTCCGCCGTACTCGTCGGTGCGGTGGTTGGCGACGGGGGAGAGGAAGGAGGAGAGCAGGTATCCGTGGGCGCAGTGCAGTTCCAGGAGGTCGAACCCGGCCTCGGCGCCCCGGCGTGCCGCGGCGGCGAAGTCGGCGGTGACCCGTTCCATGTCCGCCCGGGTCATCTCGCGGGGGACCGCCGACGCGGGACCGTACGGCAGGGCGGAGGGGCCCACGGTCTCCCAGTTGCCCTCGGGCAGCGGGTCGTCGATGCCCTCCCACATCAGCCGGGTCGAGCCCTTGCGCCCGGAGTGGCCGAGCTGGAGCCCGATCCTGGCGGTGCTGCGCTCGTGCACGAAGGAGACGATGCGCGCCCAGGCGTCCCGCTGGCCGTCGGTCCACAGCCCGGTGCAGCCGGGGGTGATGCGGGCCTTCGGCGAGACGGTGACCATCTCCGTCATCACCAGACCGGCTCCGCCCATGGCCTTGGAACCGAGGTGCACGAGGTGGAAGTCGCCCGGTACCCCGTCGACGGCCGAGTACATGTCCATGGCCGAGACGACCACCCGGTTCTTCAGCTCGAGGCCGCCGATCCGGAACGGCTGGAACATCGCCGGTACGGGGCCGGTGCCCCGGTCACCGGCGAACGCGGCGTCCACCCGGTCGGCGAACTCCGCGTCGCGCAGCCGCAGGTTGTCGTAGGTGATACGGCGGGAGCGCGTCAGCAGGTTGAAGCAGAACTGGGCCGGTTCCTGGTCGGTGTAGAGCGCGATGTTCTCGAACCACTCCAGGGAGGCCTGCGCGGCGCGCTGGGTCGACTCCACCACCGGCCGGCGCTCGGTCTCGTAGGCCGCCAGCGCCGTGCCGACGTCCGGGTTCTCCTGAAGGCAGGCGGCGAGAGCGAGGGCGTCCTCCATGGCCAGCTTGGTACCGGAGCCGATGGAGAAGTGGGCGGTGTGCGCGGCGTCGCCGATCAGGACCAGGTTGCCGTGGTGCCAGCGGGTGTTGCGGACGGTGGTGAAGTCGAGCCACTTGGAGTTGTTGGCCAGCAGCCGGTGTCCGGCCAGCTCCTCGGCGAACAGGTCCCGCAGCCGTGCGACGGCCTGTTCGTCGGAGACACCCGGTGCGAACGGTGTCTCCTCGGTGGCGTCGAAGCCGGCCCGGCGCCAGACGTCCTCGTGCATCTCCACGATGAAGGTGGAACCGCCGTCGGAGTACGGATAGCCGTGCACCTGCACGACCCCCCACGGGGTCTGCTTGATGTGGAACTGGAAGGCCTCGAAGACCAGGTCGGTGCCGAGCCACATGTACTTGTTGCGCCGCCGGTCCAGCCGGGGCCCGAAGACGTCGGCGTGGGCGGTCCGTACGGCCGAGCGGGCGCCGTCGGCACCGATGACCAGGTCGTGGGAGGCGCGCAGCGCGTCGGTGTCCGGGGCGGCGGTGGAGAAGTGCAGGACGACACCGAGGGCCCGGCAGCGGTCCTGGAGCAGCTGGAGGAGTTCCCGGCGGCCCATGGCGGCGAAGCCCTGCCCGCCGACGGTGTGGGTCGCGCCGCGGAAGTGGATGTCGATGTCCGTCCAGCGGGCGAACCGCCGGGCCATGGACCGGGCGACGACGGTGTCGGCGTTCTCGATGCCGCCCAGTGTCTCGTCGGAGAACACCACCCCGAAGCCGAAGGTGTCGTCGGGCGCGTTGCGTTCCCAGACGGTGATCTCGCGGGTGGGGTCGAGCTGCTTGGCGAGCGCCGCGAAGTACAGCCCTCCCGGGCCGCCGCCGATGATCGCGATCTTCAAGGGGGTTCCTCTCACTGCTCGGCGGCGGCCGGTGCGGCCTGTCCGGTACCGGCCCGTTCGGTGCCGGCCTGTTCGGTGTCGACGATCCTGCGCAGCTCGAACCGTTGCAGCTTGCCGCTGGCGTTGCGGGGCAGTGCGCTGACGAAGTGCACGTCCCGCGGGTACTTGTAGGGCGCCAGCACCTGCTTGACGTGGTCCTGGATCTCCTTCACCTTGTCGGCGCCGCCGGGTACACCGTCGCGCAGGACGACAAACGCGCACACCACGGTGCCGCGTTGCGGATCGGGCCGGCCGACGACCGCCGACTCCATCACGTCGGGATGGGTGTCGACGGCGGCCTCCACCTCCGGACCGCCGATGTTGTAGCCGGAAGAAACGATCATTCCGTCGAGGCGGGCGTGATAGTGGAAGTAGCCGTCCTCGTCGCGGTGGAAGATGTCACCGGTGACGTTCCAGCCCGCCAGCACGTAGTCCCGCTGGCGCTCGTCGTCGAGGTAGCGGCAGCCCACCGGGCCGATCACGCCCAGCTGCCCCGGCTCACCGGGCGGCAGCTGGGCGCCGTCCGGACCGAGCACGGCGGCCCGGTAGCCCGGGACGGGCCGGCCGGTGGCGCCGGGGCGGATGCCGTCACCGGCGGCCGAGACGAAGATGTGCAGCAGCTCGGTGGAACCGATCCCGTCGACGACCCGCAGACCGGTCCGGTCACGCAGCTCCTCCCAGGTGGACCGGGGTATGTGCTCACCGGCCGACACCCCGATCCGCAGACCGGAGAGCCGCTGTTCCGCACCCTCCCGGAGGATCGCCTTGTACGCGGTGGGCGCGGTCGCCAGCACCGTGACACCGTGCCGCTCGACCAGTTCGGCGAGCTGTACGGGCGTCGCGGACTCGGTCAGCAGCGCGCAGGCCCCGGCCCGCAGCGGGAAGACCACCAGCATGCCCAGGCCGAAGGTGAAGGCGAACGGCGCGGTGCAGGCGACCAGGTCGTCGGGCGTCAGGCCGAGCAGATGGCGGCCGAACGTGTTGTCGATGGAGAGCAGGTCGCGGTGGAAGTGCATCGCGATCTTCGGTACGCCGGTGCTGCCCGAGGTCGGCCCGAGCAGCGCGACGTCGTCGGCCGCGGTGTCCACGGCGGTGAAGTCACCGGACTTGGTCCCGGCGAGGGTCACCAGGTCGTCCGGCCCGGTGCCGCCGTACGGGACGAGCCGCAGGCCCGGCAGCACGCTGTTGCGCACCTCCTCCAGTTCGGCCGTGAACCGGTGGTCCACCAGCGCGACGGAGGGCCGGGTGCGCTCCACCACCGGGGCGATCTCCCGGGCGCGCAAGGCGGCCATGGTGGTCACCACGACGCAGCCGGCCTTGAGCACGCCCAGCCAGGCGGCGACGGTCCAGGGGTTGTTGGGGGAGCGCAGCAGGACGCGTTCCCCCGGGACCAGGCCGAGGTCCTCGGTCAGCACCTGGGCGACCTGGTTGGCCCGGGTGTGCAGGTCGCCGTAGGTCCACAGCGTGCCGTCCGGGGTGCGCAGCGCGGCCCGGCCGGGGCCGAAGGCGGCCAGGGGCACGTCGATCAGTTCACAGCCGGCGTTGAGCCGTTCGGGATACCGCAGTTCCGGGGTGGTGAACTCGACCGTCGGCCACAGCGGGACGGGCGGGAGGTGGTCGCGGGTGAAGGTGTCCACGTGCGCGGACGGCGTGGCAGAAGAGGGGAGAGCCAACGGAAGGGTCCTTCCGGGAGCCGCCGGTCGTCCGGCGGTCAGGCGGAACGGATCACGCCCTCCTGGACGACAGTGGCCAGGTGGCGGTGGTCGCGTGTGAAGAAGCGGCCCGTGGCCAGGCCGCGGCCCGCGTCGGCGGACACCGCTTCCTGGACGTAGAGCAGCCAGCCGTCCACCGGTCCCGGACGGTGGAACCACATGGCGTGGTCGATGCTGGCGGTGACCAGGCCGGGCTGTGCCCAGGCCAGGCCGAGCACCCGGAGGACGGGTTCGAGGATCGTGTAGTCGCAGACGTAGGCGAGTGCGGCGAGGTCGCGCTGACGGTCCGTCAGTCCCTCGACAGGGCGGAGCTCGTCGAACGGCTTGACCCACACCGCCTGGTGAGGTGTGCGTTCGCCCTCGACGGTGAGGTAGACCGGTCCGGGGACGTGCCGCAGGTCGAAGCCGCGTCCGTGGGACCAGTAGGCGCGGGCGCCGTCGGGTGCCGTGCCGTCGTGGCCGCTGAGGTACTCCGCCGAGCCGGGCAGTTCCGCCGGGGCGGGCACCTCGCCGGCGAGGGGTGTCTCGAAGACCGGGCCGGACTCGCCCGCGGCGAAGCCGGCGAGGGAGACGAAGATCGGCCGGCCGTTCTGGTGGCCGCGCACCTGCCGGGTGCTGTAGCCGCGTCCGTCGCGCAGCACCTCCACCTCGTAGCGCACCTCGGCACCGATGTCCGCCGGGCGCATGAAGTAACTGTGCAGGGAGTGGAGCGACTTGCCGTCGGTGACCGAGCGCATGGCCGCGGCCGCCGCCTGGGCGACCAGGTCACCGCCGTAGGCCTTGGGCCAGGGGCAGGGCTGGGTGGTGCCGGTGAAGGCGAGGTCGAAGTGCTCCGGCCGCGCGGGCTTCAGGGTGACGGCGGAGGTGAACACGGCCGAGGTGGCTGCGGCCGGTGCGGGTACGGAGGTGGCGGGTAGGGGAGTGGTGGGTACGGGGGTGTCGGGGGTGCCCGTTCCCGGGGTGTCCGTGCCGGGCCCGGTCATCCGCGGTCCAGCCAGTCGCGCAGCTCGGCGTCCCGTACGTCGGGCAGGTTGACCACGATGTTCTCCGGGGTGCGGGTGGTCATCCAGACCAGGGGCCGGCTGCGCGAGAGGTTGCACTCGACGTGCGGCATGAAGGGCGGCACGAACACCCAGTCGCCCTCCTCCATGTCGACGTAGTCCTCGAACTTCTCGCCGAAGTAGATCCGGGCACGGCCCGACAGGACGTAGCCGCCGGTCTCGGCCTCGCCGTGGTGGTGGGTGACCGAGCGGTAGCCCGGCTCGTTGCTGACCTTGCCGTACCACAGCCGGGTCGCCGGGGTGTGCTGCGCGCTGACGCCGGAGACCCGCACGGCCCCGCCGGAGTCGGCGGTGTCGGCGTTCTCCAGGCCGCCGCGGGTCACCACGGGGGCGACGATGCCGCTGGGCAGCCGGTACATCGAGTTGTCGCCTTCCAGGCGGTACGAACCGAGGTCGGGTTCCATGAGCCGTGCTCCGTTTCCCTGGGGGTGAGTCGATGAGCTGTGCCCGGCGGGCCGCTGGGGTGAGGTCGCGCCGAGACGCCGTCACGGGGCCGGGACCGCCGCGCGGATCCCGCGAGCCGGTTCTCACGGCCGGCGGTGGCCGGCCGGGGGCAAGGCCGCTCGCACCGGAACCGGGATGAGGTCTTGCTATGTCTCGTATTCTTCACGACCGTCATTTATTGTCAATGCCTCCGGTGATGTACCGGAGGCGCACCCATCGATCCGGAGGTCCCATGGCTCCCGTCGCAGTGAACCCGGCCGCGCTTCCCGCCCCGCGCGGCTACTCGCACGGCACCCTGGCCGGGAACACGCTCCACCTGGGCGGACAGACCGCGCTCGACGCCGGTATGCGGATCGTCCCGGGCGGTATCGTCGAGCAGTTCCGCCAGGCCTTCGGCAATGTGCTCACCACGCTCCGGGAAGCGGGCGGCGAGCCGGAGGACCTGGTCAGCATCACCCTGTACCTCACGGACATCCCCGACTACCAGGCGCACGGCCGGGAGATCGGTGAGGTCTGGCGGGAGCTCGCCGGCTCCGTGTACCCGGCCATGGCGGGCATCGGCTGCACCGCGCTGTGGCAGCCCGAGGCGATGATCGAGATCCTCGGCGTCGCGGTGATCCCCGACGACCGCCTGGTCCGGCCGCGCCCGCCCCGGGCGGACTGACCCGGCCGTGGGCGCGCTGCCGCGTCCGTCATACTGACCTGCGTGAACGATGCGCAGGGAGCCGAACCGGCGGCCGTACGCCGCTCGCGCACGGTGCTGGTGAGTTTCTTCGGGTCCGTGGTCCGCAAGATGGGCAACTGGATGCCGATCGCGGGCTCCGTCGAACTGCTCTCGCTGGCCGGGGCGGACGCCTCCAGCGTCCGCACGGCGGTCTCCCGGCTCAAACGGCGCGGCTGGCTGGCGGCGGAGAGCCGCGCCGGGACACGCGGCTACGTCCTGACGGCGACGGCGCTCGAGGCGCTCGCCGCCGGGGACGAGGTCATCTGGCACGCCCGGCAGCCGGCCGACCTGGCGGACGGCTGGTGCGTGGTCAACTTCTCGGTGCCGGAGTCCGCCCGCGCCAAGCGCCACCAGCTGCGCTCCCATCTGGCGTCGCTGGGGTTCGGCAACATCGGGTCCGCCGTGTGGATCGCCCCGGCGCGCATGCTGGACGCGGCCCGGCGGGCGATCGGGGAACTGGAACTGACCGACAGCTGCGCCGTGTTCGTCGGCGAGTACGTCGCGGGCCCGCGCCTGCGCGACCTCGTCGGCAGCGGCTGGGACCTCGCCGAGATCGACCGGCAGTACCGGAAGTTCGTCGACGCCCACGGCGAGGAGGCCGACCGGCTCGCGGCCCGCGCCGTCATCCCCGGCCAGGAGGCGTTCGTCCGCTATCTCTCCGTGGTCGACCACTGGCGCAAACTCCCCTTCCGGGACCCGGGACTTCCGCCGGAGGTGCTGACCGAGGACTGGAGCGGCCCCGCCGCCGTCCAGGTCTTCGAGCGCATGGTGGCGACACTGGAGGGGCGGGCGCTGGCGTACGCGGCGGGCCACTGGCCGGGCGACGGCGACGGCAGGCGTGACGGCTGACGCCGGGAACGGGCGCGCGACCGGCAACGGGCGTGCGGGCGGGGCCGGTCGAGGAACCGCCGTCCGCCGGGTCAGCCGGTGAGGCGGACCGTGTTGCGCAGGGTCCCGATGCCGGTGACCGAGGTCTCGACGACGTCGCCGTCGGCGAGGAACCACTGCGGTTCCCGGGCCGTCCCCACCCCGCCCGGCGTTCCGGTCAGGACGAGGTCGCCCGGCCGCAGCACGGTGAACGTGGAGATGTAGGCGAGGAGTCCGGCGGCGTCGAAGACGAGCGAGCCGGTGTCGCCCCGCTGCACCTCCTCGCCGTTGACCCGGCAGACCACGTCCACGCCCGCCACCGGGTCGATCTCCTCCGGGGTCACCACGACGGGACCGGCCGGGGTGGAGGCGTCCCAGGCCTTGCCCTGGAACCATTCCAGGGTCCGGTACTGCCAGTCGCGCACCGAGATGTCGTTGGTCACCGTGTAGCCGGCGATGCCCGCCGCCGCGGTGTCCCGGTCCACCGAACGCAGCACCGCCCCGACCACCACGGCCAGTTCGGCCTCCCAGTCGAGCTGCGTCCCCCGGGGCAGCACCAGATCCGCGTCCGGACCGGTGAGGGTGTCCGCGTACTTGGGGAAGAGCGTGGGGTACTCGGGCAGCGCGCGGCCCGTCTCCCGGATGTGGTCGCCGTAGTTGAGCCCGCAGCAGATCACCTTCCCTGGGCGGGGCAGCGGCAGCAGCGGCCGCGCGTCCGGCACGGGACCGCCGGCCAGCGCCGCGGCCTCGGCGAACGTGGTGGCCCCCAGGAGCTCCGACAGGTCGGCCCAGGGCAGTGCGTGCCAGGTGTCCTGGGCGAGGACCGCGGCGGTGGGGCCGGCCGGCCCGGAAAGGGTGGCGAAGTGCATCGGTGTCCTGTCCCGTCCTCGGTACGCCTCCGCGGCGTGCGTGTCCCATAAATGTCACGCCCGTCACAAAGACGTCAAGAGTGGACGGGAGGATCACACGTCCGTCACGCGCAGCCCCGCGTGCGCCCGGTAGCGGCGGTTCACCGAGATCAGGTTGGCGACCAGCGACTCCACCTGATGGGCGTTGCGCAGCCGCCCGGCGTAGACGCCGCGCATGCCGGGGATGCGGCCGGCCAGTGCCTGGACGATCTCCGTGTCGGCCCGCTCCTCGCCGAGGACCATCACGTCGGTGTCGACGCGCTCGACCGTGTCGTCCTGGAGCAGCACGGCGGAGAGGTGATGGAAGGCGGCGGTGACCCGCGAGTCCGGCAGCAGGGCGGCGGCCTGTTCGGCGGCGCTGCCCTCCACGGGCCTGATCGCGTACGCGCCCTTCCCGTCGAAGCCGAGGGGGTTGACGCAGTCGACGACGATCTTGCCCGCCAGCTCCTCGCGGAGGGAGGCCAGGAGGGCCGCGTGCCCCTCCCAGGGCACGGCGACGATCACCAGGTCACAGCGGCGGGCGGCCTCGGCGTTGCCGGCGCCCTCGACGCCGTCGCCCAGTTCGCCGGCGGCGGCCTCCGCGCGTCCGGCGTCCCGTGACCCGAGGATCACCTTCTGGCCGGCCGCGGCGAGCCGGCGGGCCAGCCCCTTGCCCTGCGGTCCGGTGCCGCCGAGGACGCCGACGACGAGCCCGGAGACGTCGGGCAGGTCCCAGGGATCCCGGGCGGGGGTCTTCGCGGGGGTGGCCGGCTGCGCACTGTCGGTAGGAGTCATGGGGGGGGGACTGTACGGGTATTTCGTTAAAGTTGGGTTTCACATCTGTGCCGACCGTCAGGAAAGCGTTACGTTGCTCCCGTGCCACTAGGACGGAGACGCACTGATGGACATCGAGAACGGTGAACGTCCCCTCGAGGACGGCATCACCACGGATTTCAGCCAAGCGCTCGACTACGGGACCTATCTGGACCTGGACCGGATCCTCGGTGCCCAGCACCCGCTCAGCACACCCGCGCACCACGACGAGATGCTCTTCATCATCCAGCACCAGACCACCGAGCTGTGGCTCAAACTGGTCCTGCACGAGCTGCTCTCGGCCCGTTCCCTGCTGGACACCGACGAACTGCGGCTCGCGCTGAAGCGGCTGGCCCGGGTCAAGGCGGTGCTGCGCACCATGACCGAGCAGTGGAGTGTGCTGGCGACCCTGACGCCCAGCGAGTACGCCCAGTTCCGGGACACCCTCGCGTCGTCCTCCGGGTTCCAGTCCTACCAGTACCGGGCCGTCGAGTTCCTGCTGGGCAACAAGAACGAGCGGATGCTCACCGTGTTCGACTCACGGCCCGACGCGCAGCGCGTCCTGCGCACGCTGCTCGACGAGCCGACGCTGTACGACGCCTTCCTGCGACTGCTGGCCCGGCGCGGGCACGCCGTCCCGCAGGACCTCCTCGACCGGGACGTCCGGCGCGCCCATGTACAGGTGGACGCCCTGGTCCCCGTCTTCCGCGAGGTGTACGAGAACCCCGCGGCGGACTGGGACGTCTACGAGGCGTGCGAGGACCTCGTCGACCTGGAGGACGCCGTCCAGGCCTGGCGGTTCTGGCACCTGCGCACCGTCCAGCGCACCATCGGCATGAAACAGGGCACGGGCGGTTCGAGCGGCGTCGGATTCCTCCGCAGGGCCCTCGACCTCACTTTCTTCCCCGAACTCCTCAGCGTCCGCACCACGATCGGCGCCTGAGCCCCGCCGCCGGGCCCGGCCCGGCACCCGGCACCCGGCCGCCGGTCCCGCGGCCCGGCACGGGCGGCACTCCGGACTTTCGCAGACCGAGCGGCGCCAGCCGCTCCCTCATGGAGGTCGACTCAATTGACCACTGACCCCGCCGTGCCCGGCGTGTCCGCCGACGCGGTGCTGAACCGGGCGGCAGAGCTGGACGCCCGCGACCCGCTCGCCCACCTCCGCCGGCGCTTCGTGGAACCGGGCGAGGACCTGGTCGCCTACTTCGACGGGAACTCGCTCGGCCGGCCCCTGACCGCCACCCGGGAGCACCTGGCCCGGTTCGTCGACGAGGTGTGGGCCGCGCGTCTGATCCGCGCCTGGGACGAGAACTGGATGGACTCCCCGACCGAACTGGGCGATCTCATCGGCCGGGTCGTCCTCGGCGCGGGTCCCGGACAGACCGTGGTGGCCGACTCGACGACCGTGCTGCTGTACAAACTCTGCCGGGCCGCGGTCCGGGCCCGCCCCGGCCGCGGGGAGATCCTCCTGGACCGCGACAACTTCCCCACCGACCGGTTCGTGCTGGAGGGTGTCGCCGAGGAGTGCGGGCTGCGGCTGCGCTGGATCACCCCGGAGCCCGGGGAGGGCGTGACGGTCGAACAGGTCGTGGCGAACACCGGCCCCGACACGGCGCTGGTGCTGCTCAGCCATGTCGCCTACCGCTCCGGCCACCTCGCCGACATGCCGCGGATCACCGCCGCGGCCCACGACGCCGGGGCCCTGGTGCTGTGGGACCTGTGCCACTCGGCCGGCGCGGTGCCGACGGAACTGGACGCCTGGGACGTCGACCTGGCGGTCGGCTGCACCTACAAGTACCTCAACGGGGGACCGGGCGCGCCCGCCTTCGCCTACGTCGCCCGGTCCCTCCAGCCGGACCTGCGCCAGCCGGTCCAGGGCTGGATGGGCGCGGCCGACCCCTTCGCGATGGCCGACTCCTACCGGCCCGCGGACGGCATCCGCCGGATGATCAGCGGCACCCCGCCGGTCCTGGGCATGCTGCCGATGAGGGACATGCTGCACCTGATCGACGAGGCGGGCATGGCGGCCGTGCGCCGCAAGTCGGTCGCCCTCACGCAGTACGCCGTCGAACTCGCCGACACGCTGCTCGTCCCGCTCGGCGTCCGGGTCGCCTCCCCGCGCGACCCCGACCGCCGCGGCAGCCACGTCACCCTCGACCACCCCGCCTTCCGAGCGGTCACCGCGGAGCTGTGGAAGCGCGGGGTCATCCCCGACTTCCGGCCGCCGCAGGCCATGCGGATCGGTCTCTCCCCGCTCAGCACCAGCTTCACCGAGGTCGCCCGCGGTCTGACCGAGGTACGTGACGCGCTGCTGCGGGCGGAGGCGGGGTGAGCGCCATCCTGGACGACATGGACTCACGGCCCGGGAGCGCCACCTCGCTCCTGCGGACCGTCGTCGGCACCTACCTCCGGGGCATGGGCGGCTGGATCGCCGTGTCCCACCTGGTGGAGCTGATGAGAACCGCCGGGGTCTCGGCACCCCGCACCCGGACCGCGCTCAGCCGGGTGAAGAACAAGGGACTGCTCACGCCCGAGGTCCGCGACGGGGTGCCGGGCTACCGGCTGCTGCCCGAGGCGGTGCCCATGCTGGTGAGGGGCGACCGGCGCATCTACACCCCCCGGTGGATGACCGAGGACGACCGCTGGTGCCTGATCTCCTACTCGGTGCCCGAGGAGAACCGCGGTCTGCGCCACCAGCTGCGGCGCCGGCTCCACTGGATCGGCTGCGGCTCGGTCTCGCCCGCCCTCTGGGTGTGCCCCGAGTACCTGGCCGAGGAGGTGCAGGAGATCGTCGACGACCTCGGCCCGGACACCGGCGCCACCCTGTTCCTCGTCGACGAGGTCCGCGGATCCGTACCACTGGCGCGGCAGGTAGCCACCTGGTGGGACCTGGACGCCATCGGCGATCTGCACGAGGCGTTCGTGTCCGCCCACGGCGAGCAGATCCGCTCCCTGGGCACCGACCCGAAGCCCGAACGGGCCTTCGCCACCTGGATATCCAGTCTCGACACCTGGCGGATCATCCCCTACCTCGACCCCGGACTGCCCGCCTCGCTGCTGCCGGCGGACTGGCCCGGCAAGGAGAGCATTCCGCTCTTCGACTCCCTGCAGAAGACCGTGCTCACCCGCGCCGCCGCCCATGTCCGCGCCGTGACCGGAAGGGAAAACCCGCGCACCGGCTCCCCCGAGCAGACCCAGGAGATGCCATGACGACCTTCATAGGGCCGACGGCCGGAGTCGGGGCGCTGCGCGCCGCGTTCGCCGGGTTTCCCTCCGGAGTGGTCGCGCTCTCGGCGCGGCTGGCCGACGGCCCGTCGGTGCTGATCGCCTCGTCCTTCACCGTCGGGGTCTCCCTCGACCCGGCCCTGGTGTCGTTCGCCGTGCGCAACGCGTCCGCCACCTGGCCGCCGATGCGCGCCGCCGGGCGGCTCGGTGTCTCCGTGCTCGGCGCCGAGCAGGCCGCCCTGTGCCGGCGGCTCGCCTCACCGGACCCCGCCGCCCGCCTCGCCGGCGAGCCCCTGGAGACCACCCCGGAGGGCGCCGTCTTCTTCCCCGGCGCGGCGGTGTGGCTGGACTGCTCGGTCTTCGACGAGGTCCCCGCCGGTGACCACCGGGTGGTGCTGCTGGAGGTCCACCGCCTCTGGCACGACAGCGACGCCGAACCGCTGGTGTTCCACGGCTCCGCCTTCCGCAGGCTCGCCTCGTGACCGCCGCCCGGCACCTCCTGCTCCTGGACGGCTGGCAGCACCGGCGCGGCCCCGGCCACTGGCAGGGCCTGCTCGCCGAGCAACTGGCCGACGAGGGCTGGACGGTCGAGTACCTCACCCTGCCCGCGCCCGACGCACCCCGCAGGGCGGCCTGGACGGCGGCGGTCCGCCGCGAACTGCGCAGGACACCGGGCTGCGTGGTGGCCGCGCACGGGCTCGGCGCCCTGCTCTGGCTGCGGCTGGCGGAGGAACGAGCCGGTCCGGACGTCCCCCCGGCCGCCCGGGTCCTGCTGGTGGCACCGCCGGCGCCGGACCGCGCGGCGGGGGACCTGGGCGGGCCGCTCCTGGCCGGCCCGGCCGCGGTGCGTACGCTGTCCGCGGCACCGCCGCTGCTGGTCCACGCGGCGGACGACCCGTGGGCCCCGCAGGGAGCGGACACCTGCTACGCGCGCCCGCTCGGGCTGCCCGTCGTCACCCTGGACGGCGGCGGACACCTCAACGAGCGCTCCGGGTACGGCCCGTGGCCGGCGGCCGCGCGCTGGGTCCGCTCGGGCGTCTGGCCGGCCGCACCGGACCCGGTCGCCGTTCCCGCCGTACCGGACCCGGTCGCCGTCCCCGGCCCGGCCGCCGCCGCGGAGCCGCCCCCGCAACCGGTCCGCGTCGACGGTCCGCAGGCCCTCCTCGAAGCGGTCCGTGCCGCCCACCGCCCCGCGGGCCACCGCCTCGGCATCCTGCTCGCGGCCGACCTCGACCCCGCCGTCGAGGCGGAGGTGGCCCGGCTGATGACCCGTCACGGCCAGTCCCCGCTGCGGCGGTTGGCCCGTCCGCGGCCCCGGCCCGGCGAGCGGCGCGTACGCGCCGACGACCTGGTCGACTTCCTGCGCCGTTACGGCCACGAATACACGGTGGCCGTGGCGGACGAACCGGAAAAGCCGAAAAAACGAGATGCGCTCCTATCTGCCGCACGCGACGAAGGATGCATACTACTGATGGTCTAACGGAATCGTGACGGCCATCAGGCAAGTGAAACATGCAGGAAATCGTCGCGTCATCCCTGGCTCATTCCGCTCCACCAGTGTCGAACCACCCTGAGAACGGAACATTTCATGTCGCACTTCCCCCTCCGTGAATCCAGAAACGGAAGGACCGCCGCGGTCCTCGGCAGCCTGGCCGTGACCGGCATACTCCTGGCGGGCTGTTCCTCGGCCGCCACGAAGGACACCGCCGCCGGCGCCTCCGCACCGCAGGCCGACAAGGAACTCGCCGCCCTGCTCCCCGCCGCGGTCCGCAAGGCCGGGACCGTCAAGCTGGGCGCGCTCTGGGAGACGCCCCCGCTGATCAGCGTCGCCGCGTCCGACACGACCAAGCCGGTGGGGGTCGCCCCCGACCTCGCCGCCGCCGTGGGGAAGCTGCTCGGTGTCTCCGTGACCTGGAAGAACCTCCAGTGGCCCGCCCAGCTGCCGGGAGTGCAGTCCGGCACGGTCGACGCCCTGTGGGGCCAGGTGACCGCGACCGAGGAGCGGGAGAAGTCGATCGTCGACCTGGTGCCGTTCTACAAGAGCACAGAATCGATTCTGCTGCTGGACGCGAACAAGAGCGGGGTGTCGGCTTTGGCCGACCTCTGCGGCAAGAAGATCGGCGTGCCCGTCGGCTCGATCCAGGCCACGGCGGTCAAGGCCGCCAGCAAGAAATCCTGTGCGGACAACCCCATCAAACTCGCCCAGTACAACGGGGCGACCGCCGCCATCAGCGCGGTGAAGGCCGGCAGCGTCTTCGGATGGCTCGACGACACCACCAGCCAGGACAAGATCGTCCAGGCGGGCTCCGGCACATTCGCCGCCGCCGTGGTACCCGACGGGGAAATGCCTCCCACGTACAACTCCATTGCCGTCGGCAAGAATCAGGCGGGATTGTCGAAGGCGTTCGCCGCCGCGCTCAAGAAGCTCGTCGCCAATGGCGAATACGCCAAGATCATGGCCAAGTACGAGGTGACCTCCGCCGAGGTGACCGCCGCCGAGGTCAAGATCAACCCGATCACCGGCACCCCCGCTGGCTCCAAGGCCTGACCGCCGGACCCTCCGCACGGCACCCGCACCGGCCCATCCTCCGCGGCGGGCACCGGACGCGCCGCCGGCAGCCGCCCACGAAGCGGCCACCGCGCACCGGGGACCGGCTCACCGCCCCTCGGACCCCGTTCTGCCCGGTCCCGTACGGAGCCGGCCTCCCGAGGACGAGCCGCACCGGCCTCCCGGCCCGATCACCTCGGGCCCGCGGCCCCGAGCCGCCGAAGACTCCTCCCGCCGCACGCCGATGACCCGGCCGGCCGGACACCCCCGCCGGCATCCCGGCGCCCGCCTCCCGTACCGCGAGCCTCCCGACCCCTCCGGCTCCGCGGACTCCCGCCACCGCACACCGCCGGACCCGGTCCCGCCGCGTCGTCCGCCGGCCGGTCCCGCGGCACACCGCACGACGTGCACCCCGGCCGCCCGCACGACATACACCCCGGCGCAGGCACCAGATCCCGATCCCAGCCAGCCTCCCCCTACCGAAGGAGGGCCGCGTGACCCGTACCGAGGCTTCCCCCGTCCCCGCCCCGAACGGTGGCATCCCGCCTGGCGCGGCGAGCGTGCCGTCCCGGACGGCGACACGACAGGAGACGACGCGATGACGGACACCTCGACAGCGGAGGGCGAGAAGACACGTCCGGCCGCGGACCGCGGCGGCCCCGGTACCCCCGCCGCACGCCGGTGGCCCCGGTCCCGGCACGGCACCCGGCCGGACGTGGTGCCGGTACGGCACTGGGGACGTACGGCCGGCGCGGTCGTCGTCGTCCTCGTCCTGCTCGGCATGCTCTACGGGCTGGCGACCAACCCCAACCTGAAGTGGAGCGTCGTCGGCGAGTACCTCTTCAACGGCGACGTCCTGAACGGTCTGCTCCAGACCCTGGAGATGACGGTCGTCGCGATGGTCTTCGCGCTGGCCCTCGCCGTGGTCATCGGCGTGATGCGCACCTCGCAGAGCAAGGTCATATCGGGCTTCGCCGCCGGCTGGGTGTTCCTCTTCCGCGGTGTCCCGCTGATCGTCCTGCTGATCTTCATCGGCAACCTCGGCCTCTTCTTCAAGAAGATCACCGTGGGCATCCCGTTCACCTCGCTCGACCTGTGGAGCGCGCCGGTCGGCTCCGTCGTCACCCCGTTCGTGGCGTCGGTCATCGGCCTCGCGGCGGCCGGCTCCGGCTACATGGCGGAGATCGTCCGGGCCGGGCTGCTGTCCGTCGGACGCGGCCAGCACGAAGCGGCCAAGGCACTCGGCCTGGACACCGGCCGCACCCTGCGCCATGTGGTGCTTCCCCAGGCGCTGCGCATCATCATCCCGCCGCTGGGCAACGAGTTCATCGGCATGCTGAAGGCCTCGGCCATCGTCTCCGTCATCGCCGGCGGTGACCTGCTGACGGTGACCCAGGGCCTGTCCAGCGTCAACTTCCGCACCATCGAAATGCTGATGGTGGCCACCATCTGGTACCTGCTGGTGATCGTCGTCTACTCGGTCGCCCAGTTCTACCTCGAGCGCAGGACGGCGGAGCGATGACCACGGGAGCGGAGACGGCGGCGGACCCGGCGGTCATGGTCGCCGTCGAGGGCGTCAGCAAGTGGTACGGCAGCACCCAGGTCCTCTTCGACGTCGACCTCACCGTCGCCACCGGCGAGACCCTCTGCATCATCGGTCCCTCCGGGTCCGGCAAGAGCACCCTGCTGCGCACCATCAACCACCTCGAGGAGATCGGCTCGGGCAGCGTCCGGGTGGACGGCGAACTCGTCGGCTACCGCGAGCACCGCGGCCGGCTGCACGAACTGCGCGAGTCCGAGGCATGCCGGCAGCGCCTGGAGATCGGCATGGTCTTCCAGCACTTCAACCTCTTCCCGCACATGACCGTGCTGGAGAACGTCTCCTTCGCCCCGATCAAGGTGAAGGGCGTGCTCCAGCCGAAGGCCCGGGAGTACGCGGCCTCGCTGCTGGCCCGGGTGGGCCTCGCGGGCAAGGAGTCCGCGTACCCGTCCAGGCTCTCCGGCGGCCAGCAGCAGCGGGTGGCGATCGCACGGGCCCTGGCGATGCGGCCGAAGGTGATGCTCTTCGACGAGCCGACCAGCGCGCTCGATCCCGAACTCGTCGGCGAGGTGCTGTCGGTGATGAAGGACCTGGCGCTCACCGGCGGCATCACGATGATCGTGGTGACCCACGAGATGGGCTTCGCGCGGGAGGTCGGCGACCGCGTGGTGTTCATGGACGCCGGACGGATCGTGGAACAGGGCCCGCCGTCCCAGGTGCTCTCCGCACCCCGCCACGAACGCACCAGGGCCTTTCTCTCCGCGGTGCTGCGATGACCGGTCCCTCGCCGCAGCCGCCGTCCGTCCGCGCCGACCCGCTGCGGGACCGGGTGGCGCTGGTGGCCGGCGCCACCGGCCCCGTCGGGCGCGCGGTCGCCGCCGCCCTGGCCGCCCGGGGGACGAGGGTGGCCGTCCACTACCGGGGACGGCGGGCCGAGGCGGAGCGGGTGGCGGCCGCCCTGCCCGGCCGGCACCTCGCGGTGGGCGCGGACCTGACGGACCCGGCGGCCCTGGAGGCCGCGGTGTCGGCGGCGGAGGAACGGCTGGGACCGGTCGGCGTGCTGGTCAACGCCGCCCACCCGGCCCTCTCCGTCCCGGCGCCGGTCGCGGAGACGGACCCGGCGGTCCTCGCCGGGCACCTCGCCGCGGTCGGTGTCCACGCCGCGCTGTGCACCCGTCTGGTCCCGGGCATGCGGGCGCGCGGCTGGGGGAGGGTCGTGTACGTCTCCGGTGCGCTGATGGCCCGCCCCGCGACCGGCTTCGGCGCCTACGGCGCCGCCAAGGCGGCCGCGACGGTACTGACCCGCTACCTCGCCTGGGAGGAGGGGCGGGCCGGGATCACCGCCAACGTCGTCGCCCCCGGCCGGGTCGTCGACCCGGCCGACGACACCCCGCTCACCGGCGCCCTCGCCGGCCTGTCCGACGCGCTGCGGCAGCGCATGGCCCTGCCCGACTTCCCCACCCCCGCCCAGGTCGCGGACGCCGTCACCGGCCTGCTGGACGCGGAGGCGATCACCGGCCAGACGGTCTGGGTGACCGGCGGCGAACCGGTCGCCGCCTGACGCGCCCGCACCCCCGGGCAACCCGCCCGCCCGCACCGTACGACCCACACCTGAGGATGTCCCATGAGCACCACCACGACTTCGGCGGCCGAACAGAGCCCCGGCATCGAACTGCGTGACCCCGACTCGCCCTCCGCGGTGATCGAGAACACCCGCGCCCTGCTGCCGCTCGTCGCCGAGGAGGCCGACGGCATCGAGGACGCCGCACGCCTCACCCCCCGCGCGCTGACCGCCATGCGGCGCGCGGGCGTCTTCGAGATGGGCTTCCCGGCCTTCCGGGGCGGCCTGGAGATGACGCTCTCCCAGCAGGTGGAGGTGGTCGCCGCCGTCGCCGCGGTGGACGCCTCTGCGGGCTGGAACATCGGCGTCCTCAACGCGGGCGGCTACTACGCCGGACGCCTGGGCGACCGGGCCTACGCCGAGCTGTACCCCACCCGGGACATGCCGACGAGCGGCTCGTTCCACCCGCGCGGCCGGGCCGAGATCGTGGACGGCGGCTTCCTGGTGACCGGCGCCTGGGACTGGGGCAGCGGCAGCTACAGCGCCGAGCACATAGTCGGCGGAGCGCTCGTCTTCGACGGCGACACGCCCGCCCCGGGCCCCGACGGCAAGCAGCGCCACCTCGGTCTCTGGCTGCCGCGCGAGGCCGTCGAACCGGCCCACAACTGGCAGACCCTGGGCGTGCGGGGCTCGGGCAGCACCTCGTACGCCATCACCACACCCGTCTTCGTCCCGGCCGACCACTCCTTCGACCGCGAGGCCCCGTACGACCACACCAAGGACCCCCTCAACCGCAGTGTCAAGCTCTCCCACTTCGCACTGACCGGCGTCGTCCTGGGCGTCGCCCGGCATCTGGTGAACCTCACCGCCGACACCGTGCGCGGCAGGCTGGGCGACGGCGGCGCCGCCCGGCTGGACACCGCGACCGCGCAGGCCCTGGGCGCCGCGATGGGCGAGGTCGACTTCGCCTACGCGGGGGTGCGGGAGACGGCACGCATCACCGACGACATCATCTTCTCCGACGACGTGCTCACCCCCGTCCACGAGGACCGTATGACGGCCGCCAACGCCGTCGCCGCGCTGGGCCTGCGACGCGTCGTGGACCTGTGCACCGAACTCGCCGGGGCGCGCTACATCCTGGACACCAGCCCCCTGCAACGCGTGCTGCGCGACGCCTACGGAGCGCTCGCCCACGCCGGTACCCGCCGCATGCACCTGGGCACCCTCGCCCGGACCGCGCTCACCCACCCCGCGACGGGACTGACGGTGCCGGACGACACGGCCCGGGGCGGCGGGGTGCGGGACCGGTGCGCGTCATGAGCCCGGAGCAGCCCATGCTGCCGCCGGCCCCCCGGGTGCGTGTGGTGGTGGACCGGGCGGACGCCCCGCGCTGCGGCATCAGGACCGGTGACTGGGTGGACGTCGACGGGCCCGGCCTCTCCACCCGCGGCCGGCCGTTCTGCCCGCTGGCCCTCGCCGCCGTCCTGCCGGTGCTGGGCATGCGGCAGAACCCGCTGCCCGCCGACGACTGGCTGGTCCGCAAGCCATGGCTGACCTGCCCGGACGCGCGCGAGAACGTCGTCCTGCGCCTCGACGTCGTCCCGGACGGCGTCTCGCCGGACGACCTGGCGGAAGCGGCCGGGGACGGCGCACCGGCCGCACCGGGCGGTTCGCGCGGGGCGGCGACATGAGCGGGATCCGGGTGCGCTGCACCGTCGAGGCGATGAACTACTCGGCCTGCGGACTGGAGATCGGCGACTGGTTCGAGACGGACTCCACCGGGCTGACCGTGCCGGAGGGCAAGCGGTTCTGCTACTTCGCCGTCGCCTCCGTCCTGCCCGCGGTCCTGGGCCGGCTGGACGCCGCGGAGCCCGACGGATATCTGCGCGGTGAACCGCTGCTGGCGTGTCCCGACCCGCCCGAGGGTCTGCACATGAGGGTGACGACCGTCACCGACCGCGAACCGGACGACCGCGAACCGGACGACCGTGAACCGGACGACCGTGAACCGGACGACCTGAAGGAGAACGGGACATGAGGCCCGTGGTGTTCAGCGCCCGCATCGGCGGCCATGGCATCGGCACCGTCGTCGACAGCGCGCTCGCCGTGGAGGAGGCCGGCTTCGACCAGGTGTGGACCGGCAACGACATCTTCGGCGAACCCGGACTCGTCACCCTGGCCGCCATCGCGATGCGCACCACCCGCATCAGGTTCGGCTCCGGCGTGATGGATCCGGTGTCCCTGCACCCCGCCCAGATCGCCATGTTCGCGTCCGGACTCCAGGAACTGTCCGGCAACCGCTTCCTGCTGGGGATCGGGGCCGGCTCGGACGTGTTCTTCCGGTGGGCGGGGATCCGGCCGAAGCCACCGGTGGTGCGCACCCGCGAGGCCGTGCTCGCCATCCGGGAACTCGTCAACGGCCGCAGCCCGGCGGGGGTGGACGGCGTGGCCGACGGCTGGACCGAGCAGGCGCTCCTGCGGTTCTCCCGGCCCACCCCCGTCTACGTCGGTGCGATGGGACCGCAGATGCTGACCATGGCCGGCCGCATCGCCGACGGCGCGCTTCCGCTCTGCCTGCCGCCGGGCCATGTGCACACCGTGATGGAGCGGCTCGCGGCCGGTGCGGCCAAGGCGGGCCGGGACGTCTCCGATCTCGACGTCGCCGCGTGCGTCTGGGCGTCGATCTCCGACGACCGCGCCCACGCGCGCCGCCTGCTGGCCCGGCACATCGCCCTGTACAGCGGGTCGCTCTCCGTCGAGGCCCTCAAGTCGTCCGGGCTCGACCCGGAGGAGTTCGCCCGCACCCAGGACCTGATGCTCCAGGGCCGGGAGGAGGAGGCGATCGCCTCGGTGACGGACTCGATGATGACCCTGGGCATCGTCGGCGGCGTCGACGACGTCATCGAACAGTGCGCCCAGCTCATCGACGCCGGGGTGCGCCACATCTCCTTCGGACCGCCGATGGGGCCCGACCCCCTCGCCTCGGTCCGGCTGCTCGGCCGGCACGTACTGCCCGTCCTGCGCGCCCAGTTCGCCGGCTGACCCACCGATCGCCCGTCGGCGTCCGCCCTGCGGCCGTCCGCTCCGGCGAGACCCACACCATGAGGAGAACACCGAAATGATCATCATTCACGGCGGGGTCGTCGTGGACGCCGCCCGCACCGACGAGGTCGCCGCCGCGGGCGCGGCCTTCCAGCAGGCGTGCGCCGCCGAGGAAGGCTGCGTGGAGTACCAGCTCTCCTGGCGGGCCGGGGAACCGCGGAACCTGCGTCTGCTGGAGATCTGGACCAGCCGCGACGCCCACAACGCGCACAAGGAACAGGCGCACACCAGGGAGTGGACCGAGTTCGTCGCCGGTGCCGCCGCGGCGCCCCCCGCCTTCACCGAGTACGAGTTCACGACACCGTGACGGCCGGGCGGCGGCGCCCCCCCCGCGAACCGTGCACCGGCGACCGGGTGTTCCCGCCGCCTCCCGCGCAACAGGAATGCGTCACTGTTCTGTTGACGTCGTATCAGCCGGTCCGAGGTCGTCGCCGGCACGGCGGATCCCTTAGGGTCCGTCCTGTCCGCGACGGGGAGCGGCGGACGCGGCCGGTCCTGCCGGGGGAGGGGAGGAACGGACGCGGCGGGTGAAGGGGCCGAAGCGGTGCGGGACGTCACAGCCATCCGTGCTGGGCGGCCTTCACGCCCGCTTCGAACCGGCTCTGGGCACCGAGGCGTTCCATGATGGCCGACATCTGGCGGCGCACCGTACGCAGTCCCAGGCCGAGCCGTTTGGCGGCCGCCTCGTCCGTCATGCCCTGCGCCAGCAGGGACAGCAGTCTGTGCTGGGCCTCCGTCAGATCGTTTCTCCAGCGCGGGTGCTGGTCGGCGGTGTAGGGGACGGCACAGGACCACGCCTGCTGGTAGGTCGAGGCGAGTGTCGCGACGACGCCGGGTTCGCGGGTGATGAGAGCGCCGGCGCGGGAGTCGGCGGGGTCGATCGGGATGACGGCCACCTTGCGGTCGAAGATCAGCATGCGCGGGGGCAGGACCGTGGCGGTGCGCACCTGCGCTCCCCGCCCGATCAGCCACTCCGCGTAGGAGCGGGTCGCCTCGTCGTGGCGCATGGTGGCCTCGTAGAGGTTCAGCAGGGAGATCCCGCGTCTGAGCGCCTCCTCGTCGAGCGGCCGGGACGCGTCGAGGCTCGCCTGTGACTGGGCCCCGCCGGGGAGCACCGCGAGACATTCGTCCTCGGCCTCCTGGGCGAGGATCTCCAGTCTGGTCTCGATGGCGTCGATGCCGATCAGCCGTTCCGTGCCGTCGTGCACGAGGTTCAGTGTCGCCGCGGCCTCCGCCACGGCGGCCCTCTTCGAGGTCAGTTCCTCGACCTGCCGGGCCAGTTCGGCCTCCTGGCTGCGCAGCAGAATGGTGAGAGCGACGGGGAAACTCACCGCGCGCACACTCTCGGCGGATTCTCTCGACGGGCGGACCAGGGACAATTCGGTGAGTTCGTCGAGGGCTTTGGCTATTTCGCCCTCTGTGAGGCCGGTGGGTGCGGTCAGTTCGCCGGGGCGGGAATGCGACTCGCTCACTAAAGCGGTGTAGACCGCTTCGGCGATCGGGCTGAGACCCAGAATGCTCAACATCGTCACCGCGCCTGATTTCTCCCGTCCTTTTCCCTTCCCCCGTGGTTCGTGCGACACCCCGAGTCTGCCAGCAGGTCGGAGTCCCTTCAACCACGCCTTGTGTGACCTGCGGTTTCTCACCGCCGGATGTGGCACCTACGTGCCCAGGCACCTAGGTGCCAGGGAAGGAGTGTTCCGCCGGTGCGGGTGACTCGCGCAGACTGACGATCGCAGGCGACCGCCTCGACCGGACGGAACGGTTCTCCCCCAACCGAATGGTGAGATCGTCCTCCAGGGATTTGTCTAGACCGCACGCTGCAACGTGGATCAGGAGTTCTTCCCATGCTCAAGAAAACCGGCCCTGTGGCCTCCGCCGCTCTCGCCGTCGCTTCTCTCCTCGCCCTGGGAGTGGCGGCGACCGCTTCCCCCGACGGCGGCGACATCGGCTGGGACCACACGGAGACGGTCTCGGCGCTGCATGCTCCCGGCCTGTCCGCCCGGACCGCCGTGGCCTCCGACAACGTTATCGAAGGGCGCTGACCCTGCGTCCCCCCGGTCCCGAGCACGTACAGACCCCCCTTGGCCGAAGGAGTCGACCGTGACCTCGACACAGGGTCAGACCGCACTGCACCGTGCCGAGTTCGTGTCCCGTCCGGCGGACCGGCCCGTCCGCCTGGTCGTCCTGGACGAAGATCCGATCCTGCGGGCCGGGATCCGGGCGATCCTCGACGCCTACCCGCAGATCGAGATCATCGCCGACTACGGCTCGGCGCGACAGGCGGCCGCACGCACCCTGCACGCCAGGCCCGACGTACTGCTCGTCGGAGGTGACTCCCTGGAGGACCGGGCCGGTGCGACCCTCGCCGAACCGGCCCCCGCGGGACACCGGCCGGCGGTGGTGACCCTGATGCAGCCCGACGACCCTGTCGCGCTGCGCAGGGCCGTGCAGTCCGCGGTGCGCGGTTTCGTGGACCGCAACACCAGTCAGCGGGACCTCGGCACCGCGGTCCTGGAGGCCCATCACGGGCGCACCTATCTGTCCGCCTCGATCGCCGCGGTCCTGGTCGGCTGGATGGCGGACGGGATGCGGCGTGAGCACCTGTCGCTGCCGCAGGTCGAGGACGTGCTGACGGAACGGGAGCTGGAGGTGCTGGAAGCCCTGGGCCACGGCATCACCAACACCGCGATCGCTCGTCGCCTGCACGTCCAGGAGGCCACCGTCCGCAGCCACGTGTACCACATCCTCACCAAGCTCGACCTGCGCACCCGTACCGAGGCGGTGCTGCTGGGCCACAGCTACGCCAACGCCCGCCCGGTGCTGAGGCCGTCGGGCTGACGGGACGGACACGACGGAGCCGGTGGCCCGCCCCCGAGGGGGCGCCGGTGTTCGTCCTCGGGCTGTTTGGTCCAGGCCGTCACGAGGTACGACAGCCGGAAC